>JAPYTP010000046.1 GCA_029941885.1 Myxococcota bacterium | reverse complement strand
GAGAAAACGTCTGCGAAGATCCTGGCGAGCGACCGCCGTTAGTTCGTCCGGGTCGTCGAGGTCCGCAGGGCTGCCCATCTCCCGAGCGAAGAGCGCACCGACTTCTTCGCGGCGTAGATGAATGGCGGGCATCACGATGTGGCTGGGTGGCTCGTGCCGGAGCTGGACGATGCGCTCGCCCAGGTCAGTATCGACGATCTGGATGCCCCGATTTTCGAGCGCCGGGTTCAGCCCACACTCTTCCGTCAACATCGATTTGCTCTTGACGACCCGCTCGATGCCCCGTTCCACGAGGAGGTCGGCGACGATCCGGTTGTGCTCCTCGGCGTCACGGGCCCAGTGGACGGTTGCGCCTGCGCGGGTCGCTTCCTCCTCGAATCGCCGCCAGAGCTCGGGCAGGCGCGAGAGCGCGTCGCGTTTGAGCGAGGCGACTTCGGTCCTAAGGGCCTCCCAGTCCGGTACGAGGTCGGCTGCTCGATCTCGATTGGCACGTACGAACCAGAGGGCCTGGTCGTGCCAGGTGGTTCGCGCTTCGTCGGCGACGAATTCGCGAGCGCGACTAACGTGCCCCATCGACCCCCCCAGACGATCCAGAATCCGACAAGCTGGCCGCGAGGATCTCGGCGACGTGCATCAGCCTGATCGGAATCTTGCGTTTTCGTGCGAGCCCTTCGAGATGCAGGAGGCACGAAACGTCCGTCGATGTGATAATTTCTCCGCGACCACGCCGATGGTCCGTTAATCGGTCGAGTCCCATCCGGTTCGAGACGGCCTCCTCTTCGATCGAGAAAAAGCCCCCGAAGCCGCAGCACTCGTCCGTTCGAGCGAGGTCGATGAGTTCGAGTTCGGGAATTCGCGAGAGCAGGACCCGGGCCGGATCGACCCGGGCCGGCTCACGCGTTTCGGTCGGGGTTCCCAGCCGCAGCGCCCGAAGTGCGTGACAACTCGCATGCAGTCCAACGCGATAGTGGAAGGGCGAATGCGTCCACTGTGACAGGCACGAGGTTCGATCGTCGTGCGCGACGAGGAATTCGCAGAGCTCGAGGGTATTCGCCGCGATTCGTCGGGCCTCCGGTCCATCGGCAAGTTCCTCGAGGTGGCGACGCATTGTTGCGGCACAGCTTCCCGATGGTGTGACGATGCAGTCGAAATCCTTGAAGACGTCGATGAAACGGCGTCCGAGATCTCGAGCACGATCCACTTCTCCAACGTTCAAGAAGGGTTGCCCACAGCATGTCTGGTCTTCTGGAAAGGCGGGTTCGATCCCTACGCTCCGCAGGACTTCCAGGGTGGCGAGCCCCACTTCGGGCTTCAGTTGGTCCACGTAGCAGGGAACGAAGAGCGCAACGCGCATCGGGAGGCATCTCCGGTTCGGGAATCGCTCGGGGTCGATCAGGACTCACGACAGGGTGGGGCGAGCATAATCCGGTCGCCCACCCGTGAGAAGGGAGACGCCCGAGTCCGATCATTTTCGAGAGTATTGACGCACACTTCGATTCGAGTCGAGCGACTTTCGGACCGTTTCTGTCAGTCCTTGACGGGTCGCGAGAATGCAACTGACGGTCAGCCGTGTCCGGCAAAATCGATGGGGGGGCGACGACCACGCGAGAGCGGTAGACGGCGCTTCGGGGCGCTGGGGCTCCAAACACCGGTTGTTCATGCGCCGTCAGATCGGGCTCTTCCGGCTCTGGGGGGGATTCGCGCGGCAGACAACTCGCAAGAGTTCGGGTAAAACCCAAAAAACCGCTTGGAAATCCCCTTCAGATTCGAAAGAATACGGGCGCGCCCCAGATTCTCCAGAACGATCAATCGAAGGCCGGTTCCCCGGCGAAGGCTGAACCGGCCCTGGAGAAAGCTATCAGGACGTCGTCACGACTTGCCGCCCCTCGGCGTGCTCGGAGCGGTGGCTCGCGATCGGTCTAGTCTCTCGGCGCGGAGCGAGCGGAGGGCCACACCAAGATCGCGACCAACTACCCAACTGAAAGAGCCACTGGGGCCAACTGAAAGAGCCACTCCAACTGAAAGAACCACTGGGGCCAACTGAAAGAGCCACTCCAACTGAAAGAGCCACTGGGGCCAACTGAAAGAGCCACTTGGATCCAAGTCGAGCCCGCTTTTTCTTCGAATCCCGGTGGATCCTTTTCAGAGGCCGATCCGGCGAGCGATCGCTCGGGATGGGCCTCAAAGGGTCGGGTGCGGTCGGGGCGTGAAGAGGTGTAGTGTACACAGCCCCGTGGAGTCGTGGTAAGGGAGCCGAGGACGAGGCGAGCGATACAGTCATGCATCACACGATGTGGAATAACATCGTGAGTCGCGACGAGAAGTTGAAGAGTCGATTTGGTCCGACGAGGACCGTGGAGAGATTGAATGATGACCTTAAGGGCGACGGCGATTGGGATTGCCACTGCCGCAACCAGCATCCTTGCGAGTTCGCTTGCGGCCTCGACCGTCGCAGCGCAGCAACTCGATCCGCCGATTGAAGAGCGTGTGGAAGCCAATGCTTCTGGCGCCGAATCCCAACAGCGCGTCGAGGGGATCGCGTCGGCGACCGATAGTTTGATCGCCCAGTTCCGTCTGACGAACAAGAAGATCGAATCGCTTCAGATCTTCAACAAGCAGCTCGGTCAGGTCATCGATTCGCAGAACTTGGAATTGGATTCGCTCCAGCTCCAGATCGACGAGGTCGAAGAGGTGGGTCGTGCTGTGACGCCGCTCATGCTCAAGATGATCGAGGCGCTCGACAGCTTCGTGAAGCTGGATATGCCCTTCCTTCTCGAAGAGCGCACGAACCGCGTGGCCAGCCTTCGTGTTCTGATGCGCTTGTCGGATGTCGCGGAGCCGGAGCGCTACCGCCGCATCCTCGAGGCCTATCAGATCGAGGGCGACTACGGTCGAACCATCGATGCGCATGGGGGAACGATTGTGAAAAATGGAGTCGAAGTTCCTGTCGACTTCCTTCGGATCGGCCGAATCGGGCTCCTCTACAAAACGCGCGACGCTTCGGAGTACGGCGTGTGGAACCAAGAAGCCAAACGATACCAAACGCTTGATTCGGGCGACTATGCCAACTGGATCGACGAGGGGCTTCGCGTTGCGAAGAAGCAGTCCGCGCCACAGCTGATCCGAGTGCCCCTTCCGCAGCCCATTTCTGGAGGCCAGAGCTGATGATGTCTTCTTTTCTTGCGACCGGGTCGCGTAGTCCAGGATTCCCAACAGCGGGGTCCATGTCCATGTCCATGTCCATGTCCATGTCCATGGCGACGACGGTTCTCGCAATAGCCTTGGCGCTCTCTGGCCTCGTCTCCGGAGCGGCCGTGGCGCAGGACGCCGAGCCGCCGGCGATGGTGATCGAGAGCCCGACGGTCACGACCGTGGAAGAACTCCTCGAGGCGGTCAGGAGCAGCTGGGCGGTCGAGAAGCGCGAGGACATCGAGCGCGAGAGTCGATTCAAGGCGGCTCGCGACGATCAGAGTCGGCTCTTGGCGGATGCGAAACGCCAGGAAGCACGCGAAGAAGCCCGAAGCCAGGCGCTCGAGAAGGAATACCAGGAGAAGGAAGTCGAGATCGCCGAGCTCGAAGAGGCGCTCGACCAGCGCATGGGCAATCTCGGGGAGCTCTTCGGCGTCACGCGCCAGATTTCGGGCGACACGCGAGGCAACGTCGAGGCATCGATTACCACCGCTCAATTCGGTCGCGATCGCGTCGAGTTTCTCGAAGAACTCGGCAAGAGCAAGGAACTCCCGTCGATCGCCAATCTCGAACGACTCTGGGCGGAAATGGTCCACGAGATGGTCGAGCAGGGAAAAGTCGTCGAGTTCGAAGCCGAAGTGTATACGCCCGGCGGGATCGTCAAGCGCCGGGTGACGCGTGCGGGCGTCTTCTCGGTCATCTCTGAGGGCCGATACCTGCTCTGGGATTCGAACGCCCAGCAGCTCCAGGAGCTGAGCCGTCAGCCTCCGGGGCGGTTTGTGGATACGGTCGGTGAGTACACGGGCTCGAGCGAGGTGCTGATGGGCCTCGCCGTTGACCCGAGTCGCGGATCCCTGCTGGCGGTCTTGATCGAAACCCGTGGTCTGGTCGAGCGACTGCCGGAAGGTGGGCCGGTCGGCTATACGGTGATCGGGCTCGGAATTCTCGCTGGATTGCTCGGCATCTACAAGATGATCGTGCTCGTTCTGACCGGCCAGAGGGTCGCGGCGCAGAAGAAAAACAGTCGACCCGACAAGAACAATCCCCTCGGTCGGATTCTCGCCGTTGCGGTCGATAATCCGGACGCGGACCGCGAACAGCTCGAACTCATGCTCGATGAGGTCGTGCTCCGCGAGTCGAGTCAGCTCGAGAGCCTCGTTTGGCTGGTGCGCATCGTCTCCGTGGTTGCCCCGCTGATGGGTCTGCTCGGAACGGTGACCGGAATGATCCGGACCTTCCAGGCGATCACGCTCTTTGGCGCCGGTGATCCGCGGATGATGGCGGGTGGTATATCGGAAGCCCTCGTGACAACGATGCTCGGTCTCGTCGTGGCAATTCCGTTGGTGCTGCTGCATGCCGCCCTTGCGAATAACACGAAGAAGATCGTCGATACCCTTGACGAACAGAGCGCGGGCCTGATCGCGCAACAGGAATAGTCGCACCCCATGGGTCAGATGATTCTCGACGTTCAGGCCTTCCTGGAAACGGGCGGAGTTGTACTCAACTTCATTGGTGCCGTCACAGTGGTGATGTGGACGCTGATGTTGGAGCGCTTCTACTATTTCTATCGTGTCTTTCCGCAGGTTGCGGATGAGGTTCAGAGAGACTGGCAGGCGCGAAGCGATCACTCGTCCTGGGACGCTCATCAGATTCGTCGGCTCAAGGTCTCGGAATTGCGCATGCAACTCGAAGACGGCTTGCCCTATATCCGTGTGCTCGTGGCCCTCTGTCCACTGCTTGGGTTGCTGGGAACGGTGACGGGAATGATGGAGGTCTTCGACGTGATGGCGATCGCGGGAAGTGGGAACGCGAAGGCGATGGCAGGTGGCGTGTCGAAAGCAACGATCCCGACGATGGCGGGGATGGTTGCGGCCCTTTCGGGTCTGATCCTGTCGGCGCGTCTCGATAATTTCGCGGCCGACGAAGGTGAGCGATTGGCCGATCGGCTCGAGATCGAGCATGGAGGCGGATCATGAGGAGGCGCAGGTCTTCAAACATGGAGGAAGCCGAAGTTGATCTGACTCCGATGCTCGACGTGGTCTTCATCATGCTCATCTTCTTTATCGTCACAGCGTCCTTCATCAAGGAAGTCGGCATCGATCTCAATCGGCCGCCTCCGGGCGAATCGGCGAAGACCGTCACGGAGAACGAGAATATCCTGATCCAGATCACGAACGAGGGCCTGATCTTCGTCGACCGACGCTCGGTCGATATCCGCGCGGTGCGCGCGAATATCGAGCGATTGCACGCAGAACGCCCGAACGGACAGGTCGTGGTGGCGCCCTCATCCGCGTCGGCCAACGGGCTTCTCGTCGAAGTGATGGATCAGGCGAGATTGGCGGGTGTCGAAGATATCTCGATCGCTGCGGAGTTGAACTAGCCATGGTTGCGGCACGTTTCCTGATCGCCTTCGGGTTCGCTGCCTGTGTGACTTTCGGGCTCTTCTATTTGATGCAGAGCCTGATCGGAGTCGAGGGCGAACTCGATGAGAGTCCCGGTATCAAGGTCGTCGATTTCGTTCGCGTCAAACGGAGCGAAGAAGTCAAGAAGAAGGAGCGCGAGCCCCCGAAGAAGGAAAAGATCGACGACACCCCGCCGCCGCCGGATTTCGAGATGGACCAGAGTGCGAATCTCGATGGGGGCGGGATCGGAATCGCCGCGGCGGTCGATACGTCGATGTCTCTCGATACAGGCGGCGGTTTCAGCATGGCTTCCGCGGACGGCGACGCGGTTCCGATGGTTCGCGTACCGCCGCAATATCCGGAGAGAGCACTCCAGCGTGGAATCGAAGGCCGAGTTCTGATCGAGTTCACGATCAGCAAATCCGGTTCCGTCAAGGATGCGAAAGTCATCGCGTACGAGCCGAGCTCGATCTTCAACAAGGCGGCGATCAAGGCCGTGTTGCAGTGGAAATACAACCCGAAAATTGTGAACGGCGAGGCCGTCGAGCAACATGGAGTGCGTATCTCGATTCCATTCAGGCTCGGCAGCGAGGCTTCCTGAGAATCGCGAGCGGAGCGCCGTCTTGATGCGATTCGGTCGCATGATGGAGCAATTTTCGACTGGACTGGATGGTTGAGATCATGATGCGAAACGATCACTCGCGAAATATTGGCTGCGAAACAGAGAGCGGGGCAAAGGTGCGTTCCCGCCGAGTGGCCCGTTGGCTGACCGCCGCGGTGTCGCTGCTGGTCGCGCTTTCGTTGATCGTCATTGCCGGACCGGCCTTCTCACAGGCGAACAAGTTTCAGTTCGGGAAGCGCAATCTCAAGAAGATGGTCAAGGTGTACGGGCTCATTCAGCTCTCGGGCACCGACGAGGAGGTGGCTGCCGCGCGCGCGGCGGCGACCGATATACTCGAGGGCATCAACCTGAAGCGGTCCAAACCCTATGGCCGGGCTCGGATCAACGAGACTCTGGGCAGCCTTGCCGTTCAGGATGGTGACCACGAGAAGGCGCTGGGCTATCTCGAGGCTGCGGTCTCCGAGGAAGCACTACAGCCCGAAGGGCATCTCAAGATTCTCTTCATGGTCGGTCAGCTCCAGACGATGCTGGAGCGCTATGACGACGCGATCTTGACCCTCGAGGATTGGATCTCGAAAGTCGAGTCACCCGCCCCCTCTTCGTACTACACCCTCGCCGTCACCTACTACCAGGCAGAGCGAACGGACGATGCGGTCGTACCCGCCACGAAGGCCGTTACGCTTGCGGCCGAGCCGCGCGAGGCGTGGTATCGACTGCTCCTCTCGCTCCATTTGGGGCGCCAGGAATACGGGGAAGCGCTGGCTCTCCTGGATGACATCATCCTCACCTACCCGAAGAAGGCCTATTGGTCCCAGATGGCGGCGATCTACTCCGAACTCGACGACATGGCAAAGAGTCTCGCGATCCAGCAGTTGGCCAAGGCCGAGGGGTTCGTCACGGAAGATCGTGACCTCACACGAATCGCGCAGATGTTCATGGTCGAGGGTGTCCCGCATCGAGGTGCTGCGGTGATGAAACAGGGACTCGACGACGGCAGCATCGAGCCCACCAAGATGGCCTATCAGACCTACTCGGATACGCTGCTGCAGTCGCGCGAATGGGCTCTCGCGGTGGAACCGTTGGCCAAGGCGGCGGAGCTGAACGAAACCGGCACGCTCTATGTGCGGCTCGCTCAGGTGAACCTTCAGCTCGGACGCTGGGGGGACGCCCGAACCTCACTCGACCAGGCCTTCGATAAAGGGGAGCTGAACGACGAGGGGCAGGCTCATATCCTCTTCGGAATCGCCGCCGCAAACGACAAGAAATGGAGAGCCGCGGAGCGCGCGTTCACCCGAGCCGAGGGTTTCGAGGGGACAGCAGAAGTCGCCGGGAAGTGGAAGGCCTATGTCGGGCGCGAGAAAGCCCGCCTGGGAGAGAACTAGGGGCGTCGTCGGTCCTCTCCGTATTCCAAGCGCGAACCCCGGGAACCCCGACCAGCGCGGTTGACTCGAACCGGCCGCGTGGTTGCCGACGGGCGGGTGATCGCCCACCACACTCGCGTCCGCGAAAAAGCCCGCGGGGTTTCGATTCGCCACCCATGGCCCATTTCTTCGGGCTGGGTTCGGGGTTAGTGTCTGGCCGATTTCTCGGGTCCGCGTCCCTGCGGACACCCCCCACGAGCCGAGACCCGCGCGACCCCTTCATGCGCGCGATTGAGGAAATCGCTCTTCATGTCCGCCCACGCGACCCCAGTCTCTTCTTCCCCTCGATCCGGGGGAACCGATGATCCCGCGCTGCTCGGGCGAATCGAGAACACCATCCGCTTTCTCGCCGTAGACGCTGTCGAAAGAGCGGGGATCGGACATGTCGGGGCCGCGATGGCCCTGGCGGCCGCGGCATTCGAGCTGTGGGACAACCATCTGCGCTTCGATCCCCAAGACCCGGAATGGCCGCTGCGCGACCGCTTCATCCTGTCCAACGGCCACGCATCGCTGCTGCAGTACTCGCTGCTCCATCTCTTCGGATTCGATCTGAGCCTCGAGGATATCGGGCGATTCCGGCAGCTCGGATCCCGCACGCCCGGTCATCCGGAATACGGGGATACCGCCGGTGTCGAACTGACGACCGGGCCGCTCGGACAGGGGATTGCCCACGCGGTCGGAATGGCACTGGCCGGTCGCATGACCGGTTCACAATTCGGTGGCGGAGCGATCGAGGGAGCGGGCCGCGACCGGCCCGGACAGCATTTCGTCTACGGTATCGTCGGCGACGGATGCCTGATGGAGGGCGTATCATCCGAGGCGGCGTCCTTCGCGGGGAGTCACTCGCTCGGCAACCTGATCTTCATCTACGACGATAATGCCATCACGATCGACGGTGGCACAGAGATCACGTTCAGCGAGAGCGTTCCCAAGCGCTTCGACGCCTACGGCTGGCATGTCGTCGACGCCGTCGACGGTCAGGACCGGACGGCCCTAGCGGAGGCGCTCGAAGCCGGACGGCGGGAGACGGGTCGTCCCACGCTGATCATCCTCAAGACCCTGATCGGTCGCGGGGCACCGAATTTCGAAGGACGCAACAAGGCACACGGCGGCCCGCTGGGCGAGGACGAGACGAAGCTGGCAAAGAGTGGACTGGGTTGGCCGACAGAGGGCGACCTGATCGTGCCCGATGACGTTCGGGAATACTGTGTCGGTCGTGGGGCAGCGAAGCACGCCGAGCGGGTCGCGGCCGATGCGCGACTCGAGACCTGGCGCGTGGCGAATGCCGAGGCGGCCGCGGCCTGGGATACCGCACGTACGCGGTCGATGCCGACGGATCTCACCGACAAACTGGTCGAGGGACTGGACGGAGCGAAGAACGCCACTCGCAAGCATTCCGCGACGGTGCTCGAGCGGTTGGCGGAGTACGTCCCGTACATGGCAGGGGGCTCCGCGGACCTCGCAGGGTCGGCGGCACCGCCGATCGTCAAGAGCGCGGGCGTCGTCGGACCGGGCGCGGGCGAGGGCATCGATCCATTTGCCGGACGGAATATCCACTTCGGGGTGCGCGAGCATGCGATGGGCTCGATCGCCAACGGGATCGCGCTCGACGGGACATTCCTCGCCTATTGCGGCACGTTCATGATCTTCAGCGATTACATGCGTCCCGCGATTCGACTCGCGGCTCTCCAGAAGGCTCAGACGCTCTTCGTGTTCACCCACGACTCGATCTTCGTTGGCGAGGACGGCCCGACCCACCAACCCGTCGAGCAGTTGGACAGCCTTCGGGTGATTCCGGGCCTGACGGTCTTTCGTCCAGCCGACGGGGTCGAGACCGCGATGGCCTACGCCTACTATTTGCAGGCTGCCCAGGGGTCCGACCGATGCGCGAGTGGGCCGATTCTGCTCTCCCTCACGCGGCAGGGACTGCCCGGTCTCGAGCGCCCCGAGAGCTTCGAGCCGACCGACGTCTGGAAGGGTGCCTATATCGTTTCGAATCCCGACGGGAAGGCCGATGTGGTTCTGCTTGCCACCGGAAGCGAGGTTTCCCTCGCGGTGGGAGCCGCCGAGGAGCTCGCCCGAGATGGCCTGAAGTCGCGCGTCGTATCGATGCCGAGTGTCGAACTCTTTCTCGAACAATCCGAAGCCGACCAGGACGCGATTCTGCCGGACGACGGCACGCCGATCGTTGCGATCGAAGCGGGTCGTGGAGAGACTCTCCGCCGCTTCGTCGGGCGCCGCGGGCTGGTCATCGGGATGGAGAGCTTCGGCGCGTCCGCGCCCTACGAGGCCCTGGCCAATCATTTCGGCTTCACTGCGAGCAAGGTTGCGAAACGGGTGAAGGCGCACGTGTAGGCAAGGGGCCCGACGGCCGCCAGGATTGGCCGCGGTCGTCAGGCAGATGCTCCGCTACTCCTCGATCACGACCGAATCCATCGTGTCGCCCTGCGCGATCGAGTCCACGATGTCCTGGCCCTCGAGGACCTTCCCGAAAACACCGTGCTTCCCGTTCAGCCAGGACGTTTCGACGTGGGTGATGAAGAATTGCGAGCCGTTCGTGTTAGGTCCAGCATTCGCCATCGAGAGCACGCCGGGACCGTCGTGAGACAGAGCGAGGGCACCCGGTTCGTCATCGAATTTGTAGCCGGCGTCGCCGGTTCCGGTGCCCAGGGGACAGCCGGTCTGAACCATGAAGTCGGGGATCACGCGATGGAAGTTCAACCCGTTGTAGAAGCCTTCCTTCACCAGCTTTATGAAGTTGCCCGTTGTCTCGGGTGCCTGTTTGGTGAAGAGCTCGATCTTGATATCGCCCTTGCTGGTTGTGATCGTCGCTGTTGTCATGGGGTCTCCGTCTAGTTGTAGAGCAGGCGGAGCGCGACCGTGGTCCGACTCCCCTGCGACAGGTCCTGAGAGGTCTTTGTGGGGCGCCGAGTGTAACGCTTTGACGGTGGCCTGCGCAGCGAATCGACACCCGGGGTGACCGGGCCGGGGATGGGGGACCGAAGGGGCCATGGATATCAAGAGATTCTTCGTCGACGAGCTGAAGAGCGTCTACCAGGCGCGAATCGCGGGAGCAGCGCGGGCCGAGACGACCGCGGCGGACGAGGCGGATCACATGCAGAGTGATTCGAAGCGTCGAGAGGACACGAAAGCGGCGGCGATGGAGGGGCGGATGGCCTCTGGTCACCGCCGCCGACGCAAGCAGGCCGTCGCCGAAATGGAAAGACTCCTCGACTTCGCCGAGGGCGGCTTCAAACACTTCAAGCCGACGGACCGAGTCGGTCTGGGTGCCATGGTCGACGTCCGGATCGAGGACGAGGCGGGCCCGGAGGAGCGAACCCTCCTCTTCCTTCCGGTCGGGGCGGGCATCGAATTGAATGGGCCTGGGGGGGATGGGTTCGTCGTCGTCGTGACACCGAGTTCTCCGGTCGGAAAGGCCCTGATGGGGTCGAGGGTCGGAGATTCCCTAGAGATCGTGGTCGCCGGCCGCGATCGGGAATGGAGCGTGGTCGACCTCGGCTGATGAACCTCGAGGGAGGGGGCCGGGTAGTCAGAACCCTACGTCCTGTCGGGCATTTGAAATCGGGTCGAAAATTATCTGTATTCTGCGCGGCTCGAGGGTCGAAGGGAGACGGACGATGGCGCAGGCAGAGCGACGGGATTTCGAGGGCCGCAAGGCGTTCGTCACCGGAGGGGGTGCAGGGATCGGTCGGGCGATTGCCCTCCACCTGGCCGAGGCGGGAGCGAAGGTGGCGGTCATCGATCTCGACGGAGGCGCGGCGAGCGGGGTTCTCAAAGAAATCCGCGCCGCCGGTGGCGACGGCATCGCGATCGAGGCGGATGTCTCGCAGGAGGCGGCGGTCGACCAAGCGGTGGTCGATGCCGCAGAAGCGCTCGGGGGGCTCGATGTGCTCGTCAACAACGCGGGCATCGTGATCATCAAGCGCTTTGCGGAGACCACTCTCGACGATTGGGATCGAACCTTTGGGGTCAATCTGCGCTCGATGTTCCTGACGTGCCGCGCGATGCTGCCCCATCTGCGCGACTCGACCGCGGGGGCCATCGTGAATATCGCTTCGATGGCGGCTCTCCGGTATACGGTTCCGCACCTGCCCTATGCCGCGGCCAAGGCCGGCGTGGTGTCCTTCACTCGCGATCTCGCCTTCGAGCTCGGTGGGGAGGGGATTCGCGTGAACGCGGTTGCGCCGGGGCCGACCGCGACCGCGATGATGGGTCGACTGACCGATGATGAGGTCGACTCCGCCGGACTTCGATTCGTGTTGAGTAGGATGGGGCGCCCCGAAGACGTCGCCGAGGCCGTTGCGTTTCTGGCCTCCGATCGCGCTTCGTATATCACCGGCGCGACGCTACCCGTAACCGGCGGAGCCGAGCTTGCGTCGCGGCCGCTGAGATCTGAAGACGGTTGATGAGACAGACGGTTGATGAGACAGACGGTTGATGAGATAGGTGCCGTTGCGTTCCTGGCGATGGCCGAGGTAGATCTCGATCAAGGATATCCGGCGGTGAATCTCTCTATCATCGATAGTCGTGGGAGGCCGGCATCTTCTGCTCCCGCAAATCGAGCGGAATGATTTCGCGTGCGCGTACGTGGATCACGCCATCGACCCGCTGGAGTGGCCCCGCCACTTCGAGAAGTGAGGCCTGATGGAGGGGGACGCGAAAGCGTGCGGAGATGTCCGGGGTCAGGACCGCGTTCGATAGGCCAGTCTCGTCTTCCAGGGTGACGAAGCAGAAACCCTTCGCTGAGCCGGGACGCTGGCGGACGATGGCGTGACCTGCGGTACGGACATAGGTGCCGTTCGGGGTCTCGCGGAGTTTCGCGGCGGGCAGGATGCCGCGCCGGTCGAGGGCCTCGCGCAGGTGGGCCATCAGGTGGACTCCGGTCGTGAGCCCCGAGAGTCGGTAGTCCGCGAGGGTTTCTTCGATCTCGCTCATCGGGGCGAGGGGGGATGTCGGAGAGGTCGGAGATGTCGTGGGTGCCTTTCGGCTGGTCGGCTTCGCAATCTCGCGTCCGGCGAAGAGGGAGCGCGGATCACGTTCGAGGGCGGCGACCTGCCAGAGTGCGTCACGACGGGTGGCGGGTGCGCCGCGGAGTTGCGAGAGCGCACCGAGTTCGGCCAGGGAATCGAGTTCGTCGCGATCGAGTCCGATCCGGCGCACGAAGTCGCCGAGGTCCGCGTAGCCCCGGTGTTCGCGTTTGTCGACGATACGCTGGGCCGTTCTGCCCTTGAGGCCACCGACCGAGTCGAGTCCGATTCGAACGGCGGGGGGGGGCAGCCTTTGATGTCGGGTCGGCGAACCAACCTCGAGATCGGCTTGCTCGCGCGAAAATAGGACGTCGACCGGGTGAACTTCGACGCCGTGCCGTTGGGCATCCTTCACGAGGGTCGCCGGGCTGTAGAAGCCCATGGGTTGGGCGCGCAGAAGTCCCACCAGGAACGCCGCGGGGTGATGTTGTTTGAGATAGGCCGAGGCATAGGTGATCAGCGCGAAAGACGCCGAATGGGATTCGGGGAAGCCGTAGAGCGCGAAGGAAGTGATGTGGAGAACGATCTGGTCCTCGGCTTCGCGTGAGAAGCCCTGGGCGCGCATGCCGATGCGTAAACGCTCTTCGATCTTCTCCATCCTCTCGGTCGAGCGCTTGAAGCCCATCGCCCGGCGGAGTTCCTCGGCCTCGCCTCCGCTGAAGCCCGCGGCGGACATGGCGATCCGAAGCAGTTGCTCCTGGAAGATGGGTACACCCAATGTCCGCTCGAGAATCGGTCGCAGCGATTCATGGGGATAGACGACGGGTTCGCGCCCTGCGCGACGGTTGAGATAGGGATGGACCATCTGGCCGACGATCGGGCCAGGGCGAATGATTGCGATCTCGACGACCAGGTCGTAGAAGGTCTTCGGCTTGAGGCGCGGCAAGGTCGCCATCTGCGCGCGGCTCTCGATCTGAAAAACACCGATCGTGTCCGCGCGGCGCATCATCGCATAAGTCTCGGGATCGTCCGGGGGAAGGTTCGCGAGGTCGACCTGCTTGCCTTCGTGCCGCCGGATGAGTGGGATCGTCTCTTCGAGAGCGGCGAGCATGCCCAGCCCGAGCAAGTCGATCTTGATGATGCCCATGTCCGCGCAGTCCTCTTTGTCCCATTGCACGATTCGCCGATCGGCCATGGTGGCGGGCTCGATCGGAACGACTTCGTCGAGGCGTCCTGCAGCGATCACGATCCCACCGCTGTGTTGGCCCAGGTGACGCGGGAGACCCTGGACCGAGCGGATCAGGTCGATCCAGTGCTGCACGTCGGGAGAGGTGGGATCGAGCTTCGCTTCGCGCAGGCGTTCGATCAAAGCGCGCTCGGCCTCCCCGTGCGGATCCTCACGGCGGTCTCCCGATGGAGAGGGAGGGGCATGGCCTCTGGGTAGGAGTGGGAAATCGAGACGTGCGACCAGTTTGGAGAGCCGCCCGATCGCCTCGGGGTCCTGGCCGAGCACCTTGCCCATCTCGCGGACCGCCATCTTGATCCGGTAGGTGATGACATTCGCGGTCATGGCGGATCCCGAGTGGCCGTATTTCGAGAAGACGTATTGAATGACCTTTTCGCGTTGGTCACCGGAGGGGAGGTCGATGTCGATATCGGGCCACTCGCCGCGCTCTTCGGAGAGAAAGCGTTCGAAGAGCAGGTCCATTCGGATGGGATCGACGGCGGTGATTCCGAGCGCATAACAGACGGCGCTGTTCGCAGCAGAACCGCGACCCTGACAGAGGATTCGCTCGCTAGAGGCAAAGGACGAGATGTCTTCGACGATCAGGAAATAGCCGGGGAGTTCGAGCTTTTCGATGACGTCGAGCTCGTGTGCGAGTTGTTTGCGCACGCGTGCTTCGGGGTGTTCGCCATATCGCTCCCGTACGCCGATACGCGTGAGCTCACGCAAGCGGCTCATCTGGGTCTCGCCGGGGCGGAGTGGGTACTCAGGGAATCGGTATCCGAGATTTTCGAGGGTGAACTCACAACGTTCGGCAATTGCGCGGGTCGCAAGGATCCATTCCGGGCGATCGCGAAAGCGGCGTACGATCTCTGCACGAGAGTGGAGATGGCCCTCACCATTGGGTGGGAGGTGGCGGCCGACGGTGTCGAGAGTCTTGCGTTCGCGCAAGCAGATCAGCGCATCGAGGAGTCGTCGATCCCCAGGCCGTGCGCAGCGGACATCTCCGGTCGCGACGACCGGGACACCACGTGATTCCGCCATCTCCGCTGCACGGCGGCCGACTCTTTCGATCCGCCGGTCGAGAAGATGGGAGACATCGACCGAGAGACGATCGCCCAAGGCTCGATGTGCGCGCTCGAGCAGGGTCGGGTGGAGTCGCTCGTCCCCGCGAAGCAGCACACTCCAATGCCCCGCCTCGGCTTCGAGCTCATCCCAGCTCACACGGATCAGGTTCCGCGCCCGCGCATCCCTCGCCTCGAGCCCCTTGTCCCGCCGCGAATGCGCCAGCGTGATCATCCGGCAGAGCCGTCGCCAGCCCTCCGCCGACTCCACCAGCACCAGCACCCGATCCGGTCGCTCGAATGGATCCGTCCCCCCAGAGCCCTCAGCGCAAGCCGCCCCAGCGGCGAGAGGCGCGTATGCGCCGACTGACAAGACGCATCCGACGATCGACCGGATACCCGCTTCTCGGGCGGCTCTGTAGAAGCGGGGTGTGCCGCTGACGCCATCGCGGTCAGCTGAGGCGAGAACCGGATGATCGAGATCCGCCGCGGCCTGGACGAGATCTTCTGGATTGCTTGCGCCCTCGAGGAAGGAGAAAGCGCTTCGTGTACGGAGTTCGACGTAGTCTTGGGGGGTCGTCATGCCGTATTTTCGCTTTATTTTCGCTATTGATCAATCGTATATTTGGCTCATCCTGTGTCTTCCAGAGAAGTTCAGGAGACCCAAACGCTCCTCTCGCCGCCTGTGTGCTCATCTGAACCCCAACCGGTGCTCCCGCGCGCCCATCCCGGAAACGACCGCCCGTTTATGTCAGATCCAATATCCGACGGAACGCACGCCTCGACCTCCGCCCGAGAGCAATGCGTCTACCTGCCCGACATCCGTCGCGCCGTGAGGACTCCGAGATGAGCTTGCCGCGCACCGCATTGCTGGTCGATGACGAGGAACAGCTTCTTCGACTCATGACCCGCATCCTCGAACGGGCGGGAGTTCGTGTGCTCTGTGCAGCGAATGCCGACGAGGCTCGTCGACTCTTTCGAGAGAATACGGACGAGATCGAGATCGCCCTGCTCGATGTGTTGATGCCCGGGGGAGGCGGTGCCGCGGTGCTGCTACCCGAGTTTCTCACCGAACGGCCCGAACTCGATATCGTCCTGACCAGCGGTGACGCTCTGCCCGAAACCCTCGAGATCGAGCTTGGACGTATCGGCGGTCGCTTCCTGCGAAAACCCTTCGTATCCAAGTCGCTCCTTCGAATATTAGAGCCCACAGCGGTGGAGCAAACCGATCCGGTCGGACCCTCGAATTTGGCCGGGCCGGGAGGCGGCTAGGTGGCATCGATCGTCGTCGTTGGCGGCGGACTTGCGGGACTTGTCTGCGGGGCCCGGTTGCTGCGCGCGGGTCACGATGTGGAGCTCTTCGAAGCGGCTTCCTCGGTGGGTGGTCGGCTGCGGCCAATCGAAACCGAACATGGACTGCTCGAACCGGCCGTGGGAGAGGTGGGTTGGGCGGACGCCAACCTACGTGCCCTGGTGGCGAGTCTCGGTCTCGATCCGAGCACCGAGGGGCAGGTCGAACGCGCTCACGCTCTCGTATTAGGCGGTCGCCTGCACCGTCCGCCCCCACTGCGCGCGGCGGAATTCCTGTTTCCGAGAATCTCACCGAGAATGGATCGGCCCATCGATGCGGTCTTCCGACGTCCCCCCCGCTGGCGGGATCGTCGCCCGGTCGTGCGGGCGATCTGGGATTCCTTGAGACAGTCGAGCCTCGAGGCTCCGGATTCGGTGTACGCATTGGACGACGTGCCGTGGCAGCGCGTGTCGATTCGCGCTTTCGGAACTCGCTGGTGCACGACTCGCCTCGCGCCGGCACTGCTTGCTCGGACCGGGGTCGACCTTTCTGCGGAATCGGCTGCGATCGTGATGCCGATGTTGGCTCGCCTCCTGGCCAGCGCCGGACGTTCGGTCCAACTCGCGGGCGGGCTTTCGAGTCTGGTCGCCGCCCTCGCCGCGCCCCTGCGCATTCGTGTGGGCTGTCGCGTCGAAAGATTGGAGACGACGACCGACGGGGTGCGGATTCGCTATCGGTCGGGGGGGCGGTCCGGGGGGGCCTTGGCGGATGCCGCCGTGATCGCGTTGCCCCCCAGCGAGATTCTGCAGATCTGCCCGAAGCTCAGTCCGGTCGAGCGAGGCCATTTCGAGTCGATCGAGCCACGCCGATCGATCGTGATCCACCGTCGCGTCTCCCAGGATGCCTGGCTGTTGCGCGGATTGGCGGGGGTGACCTTCGTGCCCGGGGAGTTGCCGGACATGCGCGATCTGAGGATTCTCGGCGCGCCTCCTGAACCCTACGCAAAAGAGCCCTTCTGGGTGCGGGTTTCGCTCGACCATGAGTCCGTCGACGCACACTGGAACGACTCCGATCAGGCTCTGATCCACAAGCTCGATTCGACGTTTCGTGGGTCGCCGCTCGGTGCTCTGCCCGAAGGAGCGTCGCGCGTCGAGCGCCTCGACGAGATCATCTCGATTCAGGGACGCGGTGCTCTCGCTCGAAGGGAGCGATTCCATCGCCGCAGCGAACGATCCCCGCGTCTCGCCTTCGCGACCTCGGCGCTCGCGACACCCGACCTCGAGGGTCGGGTCACGGTCGGGATGCGTGCCGCCGCGGAAGCCGTGGGTGAACTCGATCGCCTCTCGCGGCTCTCTTCGTCCGACGTTCCTGGCCGGAATCCGATGGGCTGAGTGCGATGAACGTTTCCCCTTCCGATTCCCGCCCACGGCGTCGATGTGTGCTGCACGCCGATATGGATGCGTTCTACGCGTCGGTTGAACAGCGCGATCATCCGGAACTGCGCGGTCGTCCGATCGTCGTCGGAGGGGCCGGCCCGAGAGGAGTCGTCGCCGCGGCGAGCTATGAGGCGCGGGAATTCGGTGTCCATTCCGCCATGCCGAGTGTCGAAGCGAAGCGGCTCTGTCGCGACCTCGTTTTCGTTTCAGGTGACATGAAGCGGTATGCGGCCGTGTCGCGACGGATCTTCGAGATCTTTCGAACCTTCTCCCCCCTCGTCGAAGGATTGTCCCTCGATGAAGCCTTTCTCGACCTGACCGGGAGCGAGCGATTGCTCGGAAGCGCGCGTGAGGTCGGAGAGCACTTGCGCCGGGAGGTTCGTGAGACGACGGAATTGCCCATTTCCGTGGGGATTGGTCCGATCAAGATGGTCGCGAAGATCGCAAGCGGGGCTGCGAAGCCCGACGGGTTGGTCGAGGTGGAGCCCGAGGAGGTGCGATCCTTTCTCGATCCGCTCTCGGTCAGAAAGGTCTGGGGCGTCGGTCCGGTCGCGGGCGAACGTCTCGACGCGTTCGGGTATCGAACGATCGGAGACCTGGCGCGTGCCGATCCGGACACGCTGCGCAGTCAACTCGGGGACTGGGGACTCTCGATCGGATGTCTCGCGCGGGGGGAAGATCTCCGCGAGGTCGAGCCTCATCGGGAGGCGGTCTCGCTCTCCGAGGAAAACACCTTCGAGCGGGACGTGAGTGACCGTGTGATCCTCGAAGCGACCATCCTGACTCACGCCGAAGCGGTGGCGAGGCGGTTGCGAAGGCAGGGTCTCTTGGCGCGGACGGTCGTGCTCAAGTGGCGACTCGGGCGACGGACGAAGGAGGGGCCGGAGGGCTATCCGGCCCGTAGTCGGCAGCTCACCCTCGGCGAGCCGACCGATGACGGAGAGGTCGTCTTCCAGGTCGCGCGGTCGTTGCTCGCGGATGCGCTGACCGAGCCCGTGCGGCTCGTCGGCGTAGGCGTCTGTGGCCTCGTGGACGCGGAGGGACGTGCCAGCCAACTCTCGCTCTTCGACGTCGCGACCGATACGAAGTCGATCCAGGCTTCCCCACGCAAGCGAAATCTCAATCGCGCACTCGACCGGCTCGCGGATCGCTTCGGCGATGATGTAGTGCGACGTGCCAGCCAGGGAGAAGCGCGACATGCAACCCTATCGGGGCAGTGGAAGAAGGGCAGCAGGGATACGCACGGCCCCGATCCCGACTCCGACTAACGTCGGGGATGGGGTCGCGGGTTCCGAGGCTTCTTCGTCCGGGGGACATCCCAGCGGTAGACGCGCATCGGCGGCATGTTCAGCAATTCGAATTGAGTGGAGGCCGGGCCGAAGACCTGTTTGCCGAGGGTGTGGACGACGTCGCGGAACTGATAGGCGACGAATCGTCCGCTCGGTGCGAGGCTGTCTTTCACCGATCTCAGGATCGAGAGTCCCAGATTCTTCGGCATCGTCGAGAATGGGATCCCCGACAACACGGCATCTGGGGCGGTCAGGTCGTGCTTGGTCAACGCTTCCTGGACGTCTGAGGCACTGCCCTGGTGCACGATCAACCGCGGATCGCGGATCGTTTCGGTGAGGAGTTCGCAGAAGTCGGGATTGATCTCGATTGCCAGCAATGTGGCATCGGGGCGCATGGACTGAAGCAGCGCCTTGGTCGTTCCTCCGGTTCCGGGTCCCAGTTCGATGATCAGGTTCGACTTCGCGATTTCCGCGGTCCGGGTTATCCGGCGCTCCATCCATCGGGAACTCGGGATGATCGAACCGACCTCCTTGGGGCGCTCGAGGAAGCCACGCAGGAAGGCGAGCGGATGATCGGACTGAGGGATGAGCGGGTGGGGCTCATCGGAACTATCGGGACTGTTGGCGCGTTCGGACTGGGGGGCCTGCCTGGTCTCGGGCAACGGGATCTCCTCGAATGGGAGGCCGATTCTAGTCGTAGAGGCCGTCGACCCGCCAGCGTTTCGTTTTCCAATCGAAACAGAGGCGAAGAACGGTGCCATCGCTTGTCTGAATATCGTAATGGTCGAGGGCAAAGTGTGCAGATTTTGACCACCAATGTCCGGTTGTCCGCCAGGGCCCCGCTGCCATCACGACTTCTCCCTGGCTGATAGCGCTGCGCACGTGCGCAGGACGACCCCCTTCGAGACGAACCTCCGCGCGGAGTGGGGGGCGAATGGCCCGCATCGTTAGTCGGGGAATATCGTGGGGAGTCCGTTCCATTCGTGAGGGGATCTGGGAGGACATCCGAAGAGGAGAGCTACCCCGAGGGTGGGGCTTCATTTTCTGAAAAGGCTTCAATCCAAAGGCGTCGGGCCGGTGATCGTCGGTGATCTCGGGGGATCCAATTCGGTCGCTTCCGCAGATCGATCCGAGTTCGACGAGGGTCTGGTCGAGTTCGCTCGGACTCGGGCCTCGTGGCAGGAAGAGATCGAGTTGTTCACGACGAAGGGGCACGCCCTCACACATGAGAACGACACCCTCGATAGGCGCCGGGGGCGGATCGTTTTCGGCTGCCAGGCGAAGGAGTCGCAAGAGCACCTGCTCATCCTGGCAGGGGGAGGCCACGCCGATCTGCAGACTCCGTTTCGCTCCCCCTTCGAGTTGCATCGCCAGCCGCAGCCGCGTGCAACCGAGCGCGCGAAGTGTCAGGCGTTCGACCAGACGCGCGACGAGCCCGCGCAATACGAAGGCGAGGGGCTCGAGGCTCGTGATCGGGGTCTCGAGATCCTCGCCCTCTTCGATGGTCGCCATGCGGGGTTCGGGCAGTGGCGGCTCGGCTTCCTCTCCCCGTGCCCGCGCGACGAGTGAGAGCAGGCCCGGACCGAGGCGTGCGGCGAGATCGCGGCGAGGGAGTCGTAAGAGGTCGTGGATACGATGAATCCCAAAACGGGTGAGCGTTTGGGCCGTGCGATCATCGGGGTCGAGCAGGTCGATGGGGAGGGGAGAGAGAAACTCGATCTCCTGGTCGGGAGGCAATATGCATGTCGTTTGGGGCTCGTCATTGGAGGCTTGTGCGGTCACGCTATGCGAGGGAACGAGGGAGAGAGAGCGTGCGTGGGAGAGGTGTAGGTGGCGAGCAGCGAGGCGCGCGACTGCGCGTGAAGAAGCGAGGCTGACGAGGCCAGAAATCCCCGCCCGTTCGGCGCGGGCATGGAGCATGGAAGCGAAGGTGCGCTCGCTTTCCTGACGAGTTCCTCTGCGGAGTGCTTCGATCCCACTGGCATCGACGTAGACGGTTCCTTCTGGAGCAAAGATGCCCCCGACACGATCCGCGAGTTCGGCCCGTGGCGCGAGGGAGAGTGCGATGTCGAGCAGCGCGTCACGGGCGGTTCGCTCGAGGATGGGGGAGGCGATGCGAACTTCGATTTCGGGACAGACCGCGCGTGCCTGGGGCAGCGTCTGGCCCGTGTGCACGCTGCGTAGCGCAGCTTCTCGGGAGACAGAGAGGATCTCGGCACGTGCGCCGGGTCCACTCGTGATGGCAAGGGGTTGACCGCGCAGATCGGGGCTCGCTCGAAGCTCCGCATGGAGTGGAAGATCTGGGACGAGAAGACATGCGATTCGCATCCCTAGCTTCGCCGGACTCTGCTCGGGGTAGGGCGTGGGGTAGAGCGTGGGGTAGAGCGTGGGGTAGAGCGTGGGGAAGGTGGCCCCGACTCTGCTCGAAGGGAGAGCGCCACCTTCTCGCCGGTCGGACGGCTGCGATGGCGGCGCAGGATGGCATGGGTTTCGATCGCTTCGAGTAGGCTGGGTGGGCCAGTGAAATGGGTGTTTCGGGCCTGCATCTCGAGGATCAGCTCAGCCCTAGAGCCCGTCACGGGCTCGCTCGACAGGACCACCAGAGCCGTACGTGTCCCCGCGGCCAATCTCGCCAGCCGCAGCCAGGTCACATCCTTGATCCGGATCTTCTGTGGATCCTCCGGCAGGAAGAGATCGAAGACGACCAGGTTGAACCCTTCTGTCTGGAGCAGACGATCACAGCTGCGGAGAGCTTCGTCCTCGGATCGGGCACGGACCCAGAGCAGATGGTCGAGATCCTTCTCCTCCCCGCCCCGGGCGAGGATCGTTTCGATAGCGGAGAGGGGATCGAAGGCATCCGCGAGGTCGACCCAGGCGACGAGCACGCCCTGGGCAAGGGTTTCGGCGAGCAGGTGGAGAGCGAGGGAGGTCCGTCCTGAACTCTTGCCCGAGCTCCTGCCCGCAAGAGAAGCTCCACAGATCTCGCTCAGGCGGCCAGCGGGAAATCCGCCGCCGAGGCGAGCGTCGAGAGCGGGTAGGCCCGTCGGGTGAAAGAGGAGGCAATCAGCGACTTCCCGAGCCCCGGCGGCCACGGAGGCGCCTGTGGCCTCGAAATGAGTACCGCGTTGGATCTGGGGGCCGAGATCGACGAGCAGGGCCTCGAGCGCGCCACTGCGAGGGGAGCGAGGCGCCCCGATCGAGCCGTGGAGGGGGCGGGGGCCGCGCTGAAGCGGCAGACCGCCTCCGACCTTGGACACGCGGGGCGTTCGAATCCGACGAGCGCCGCCCACGGGACCGCTTGCCCGTCCGACCGGGGAGTCGGGGGGCGCGGGGGGCATTGCCTCACTTTCGCTTTTTATTCGCTCTTGTCAAGTGGGAGAGGTCAGGACAAGCGCGAGACGAGAGCAGGACGGGGGGACATGAGCACGAGAGATCAGGGACGGGAGTGCTCTCCGGTCGAGATCCGTGTTCGCCCGTCCTCGATCCGGACCCGCCCGTTCGCGATCAGCCGGACCGCTTCGGGGAGGAGACGGCGCTCCAGCGCTTGCACTCGAGCTGCGAGACTGTCGGGGGTGTCCTCGTCCAGGACCGCGACCGTTTCCTGCAAGAGGATCGGGCCCTCGTCGTAGCCCGCGCTCACGAAGTGGACCGTAGCGCCCGTCAACTTGACGCCCTTTTCGAGCACGGCTTCGTGGACCCGACGGCCATAGAAGCCCTGCCCCGAGAAAGCGGGGATCAGCGCCGGGTGGACGTTCAGCGCTCGGCCCGCGTAGCGGTTACGCAACTCGAAGGGTGACAGGAAGCCGAGCAGGCAGACGAGCTCCGGTTCGAAGCGGGCAAGTGCTTCGTGGAGCGCATCGTTGAAGGAGGTGACGTCGGGATATTCGCGGCGCGGGACCGCGATCGCGGGGAGCCCGCGCTTTTCTGCACGCTGCAGCCCGAAGGCGCTCTTCTTCGACGACAATACGCAGACGACTTCGGCGGGGAGGCCCGCGTCGATTTCTTCGAAGAGATTCTCGAGACTCGTTCCGCTCCCGGAGAGAAGCACGGCGATTCGCAGCTTCCCACCCACGATCCCTTGCTCGGCCATCTTCGTCCCCCGTCCCACACGAGAACCGGCTCGCCAGCGACGCCCCATGGGCCGAGAACTAGCGGCCGAAGAGATTCTGGTAGATCTCGCGCGCAGCGGGCGAGCGATTGAGCGTATAGAACTGGATCCCGTCGACCTCGCGCGCCAGCAGTTCCTCGCATTGCATCGTCGCCCAACGAACGCCGAGCGCATACGTCGCCTCGTCGTTTCCGTCGACGCGATCGAGCTCGGTTTCGAGCTCCGCGGGAAATGCCGTCCCATTCATGCCCGCCATCCGTCGGATGCCCGAAACCGTGGCGATCGGCATGATGCCCGGGATGATCGGAACCTCGATCCCCGCGGCGCGACAGCGGTCGACGAAGTCGAAGAAATGGGCGTTCTCGAAAAAGAAGTTGCTGACCAGGAAATCGGTACCCGCGTCCACCTTGCGCTTGATATTCGCGACGTCAGTTGCTGCGTCAGGTGCCTCGGGATGGGTTTCGGGGGCACAAGCCGCGCCGATCGAGAAAGCATCGCGGTCGTCGCGTTTTGCGATGTAGGCCACGAGTTCGTTCGCGTACTGGAAACCATCCGCTGGCGTCTGGAACTCGGGATCGTCCTGCGGTGGATCTCCGCGAAGCGCCAGCACATTGTGGACGCCGCCGGCTTTCAGTTGGTCGAGGATGTGGCCGATCTCGGTGGGCCGGAATCCGGTGCAGGGGAGATGACACATCGTGACCAGTCCGATCTCCCGGGTGATCTCGATGGTCAGGTCGACGGTCTTGGACCGGGTGCTCCCGCCGGCGCCCATCGTGACCGAGACGAAGCCAGGTTCGAGCTCTCGGAGTTCCTCGATCGTTCGAAAAAGCGTCCGGTAGCCGACGTCGGTCTTCGGCGGGAAGAACTCGAAGGAGATGATCGGGTGCTTCGATTTTCTGTAGATCTCGGCAATCGACATGACGACAGCGTAGCATCGAAGCACCTCACAACCGGGATATCCGCTCCAGCGGGCGAATCCGGTCGAGACCGTTGACGGGTTGGTGGCCACCGGCGAGACTGCGGGCCGCCGATTTCGGCGACAGAGCGCCGCTCTCGGAGTGCGTTGCGCGTGAGCCTACCAGAGCGGGAGTACCGAATATGTCCGTGCTCGTGACCGGATCGGTCGCCGTGGACCACATCATGGTCTTCGAGGACCATTTCAAGAATCATTTCGTAGCCGACAAGCTCGAGAAGTTGAACGTGGCCTTCCACGTACCTTCGATGACGAAGAAATACGGAGGGACCGGAGCGAATATCGCCTACAACCTCTGCCGTCTGGGCATCGATCCGATCCTCCTCGCGACCGTCGGTCCCGACCTCGGGCCCTATGCTGATTGGATGGACCAGAGCGGGGTCCGGCGGGATCACCTGCGCGTGATCGACGACGAGTACACCGCCGCCTGCTTCATTACGACCGATGCTGCGAACAATCAGATCATCTCGTTTCATCCCGGTGCCATGGACCGTGCCCACGAGGCGCAGGTCGCCGATGTAGGCGAACACTTCCGGGTCGGGATCGTCTCACCCAACGGACGTCGGGCCATGATCGAATACGCACGCGACCTGAAGGAGCGTGGGGTACCCACGGTCTTCGATCCGGGCCAAGGTCTTCCGATTCTCGACAAGGATGATCTGCTGACGGCGATCACGGGCGCTGCGGTCTATATCGTCAACGAGTACGAATGGGAACTCACCCAAGAGAAGACGGGGCTCGACGAGGACGGAATCGCGGAGCGCGTCGGCGCGCTGATCGTGACCATGGGGGAAGAGGGCTCGATGCTCCGGCGCGGAGGCCTTTCCGCTGGGCTCACGATGGAGACCGACCGATCGAAGATCGCTGCCGTCGCAGCGGAAAAGGTCGTCGACCCGACGGGCTGTGGGGACTCGTATCGTGCGGGGTTGCTATTCGCCCTGGCCAACGGACTTTCGCTCGACACGGGCACCCGCCTGGGCAGCCTGATGGGGTCGATCAAGGTCGCCGAGAGCGGACCCCAGGGAATCACTCTTGATCTCGCTGAGATCCGGGGTCGCTATGAGAGGGAATTCGACGAGAGCTTATAGCGGATGCAAGTCCAAACTTGATGCTCGTGGCGGCCGCAGAGCGCTTCGTTATTCGGGCCGGTGACGCGTTCCACTGATCCGACCGAGGGGTGGTCGACATGCAATCCGATTCGCAGCGACCCGAGGCGGGCTTCGAGATCATCGTGATCGGAGCGGGCGTGATCGGACTCGCGATCGCTGCGAGACTCGCTCGGCAGGGCCGCACGGTCCTGATCATCGAGCGCGAAGCGGGAATCGCACGCGGGATCACAAGCCGAAACAGCGAAGTGATCCATGCTGGAATCTACTATCCCCCGTCGAGTCTGAAGGCCCGGTCGTGCGTGGAAGGGCGCCGACTCCTGTATGACTGGTGCGAAGAGAAGCGGGTTGCGCATCGTCGACTCGGTAAGTTGATCGTCGCAACGGCCGCGGGTGAGGAAGCGGTCCTCGAGGAGCTGCTCGAGCGGGGAAGAGCGAATGGCGTGGAGCGTCTGGACCTGATCGATCGCGCGGAGAGTTCGGTGCTCGAACCCGGCATCGCGGCTCGCGCGGCCCTGTACTCGCCGGATTCGGGTATCGTCGATGGACAGGCACTCTGTCTTTCCCTGCTCGCCGAGGCCGAATCCGCGGGCGCCGTCCTGGCTCTGTCGCGAAAGGTCGAAGCGCTCGTGCCGTGCTCTCACGGCTGGCGGGTCGAGGTTCGAGGGGACGAGGGGGCGGTGGAGCGTGTGGATGCGGGGTGGGTGATCGATGCGGCAGGGCTCGACGCCGATCGTGTCGCGGAGTTGGCAGGGTTGCCCATCGATCGCCTCGGCTGGCGTCAGCATCCGTGCAAGGGCGACTACTTCGCGCTCGCGCCCGCGATGCCAGATCCACCCAACCATCTGATCTACCCGGTGCCTCAACAGGCCGGTCTAGGAATTCACGCGACCCTCGACCTCGCGGGTCGAGTCCGATTTGGGCCCGACGCGGAGTACATCCCGGCGACCGACTCCGGTTCCGCGGCGGGTCACGACCCGGAATACGACTACCGAGTCGATCCCCTGAAATCCACAGTCTTTCGCGAAGCGGCTTCGCGCTACTGGCCGTCACTCGCCGAAGCCGGTTTCGTGCCGGACTACGCAGGGATTCGCCCGAGACTCGCGGGCCCGGGAGAGAGTTTCCGAGACTTCGTCGTCGAAGAAACTTCCGAGTACGGCGTGCCGGGCTTTGTCGCTTGCATCGGAATCGAATCGCCCGGGCTGACTGCCGCTCTTGCTCTCGCCGAGCGCGTCTCGAGCTGGGGGTCGGTCTAGCGTTGGCGATTCTCGATGAGTATCAGTCGGGATCTCACGTCTCTGTCTTGTGATCGAGCCAAAGCACCGAGCAGCCGATGTTGTCCCCCGCCTTGTGGTCGCGCTGCGCTCGCAGGGTGATCTCCACGACTTCGCGGCAGGTATCGACCGCTCGACGGTCCGCCGGCGACTCGAGTTCCGCCCGGGAGGCGGCGGCGCTGACGACCCGGGCGGGATCCTCGACACCGATCCCCGGCTCCGAGAGGCCATCCGTGGCGAGCACGACCGCACGCACATCGGTGAGACTGCGCACCCCGATCCTCGAGTACTGCTCGATGGTCTCGGCGCGGGCTTCCTCGTACCCGAGAAAGGGAGTGAACTTCCAATCGGAATTTCGCCCCCCCAATTCGACCGCAGTCCCGCGATCGACCGTGAAGAGATGGCTGTCGCCGACGGAGAGATGCAGGAACAGGTTGTCTGCGGGCCGCAGCAAGGCGAGGACGAAGGTGGTCGGAGCGGGCGGAAGCTGATTCCTTCCCGCGATCTCGAGGATGGCGCGATTGCTGGCGATCAGTGCGTCGATTCCCTGCTGGCGCCAGGCGGCCTCCCCTCTGAAGGGCGCCGAGGAGGCCGTCCACAGGCTCGCGAACTGATCGAAGATCGCTTCGATCGCGGCCTCCGAGCCGAGTTCCCCGTGGTGGCCGTCGGCCGCAATGACGAGCTGTCCGCCGTCGCCGAGGGCGAAGGCGACACAGTCCTCGTTGGGGTCCGTATGAGAATAGGTCTTTCGGGCGCCGCCACGTGAGAGCCCGATCGCAGCGCTCCCCAGCCCCTCGAGTTCGAGACATCCGATCTGATGGTGGTCGCGACCACGCAGGAAAGCGGTCTGCATCGATGACTAGGCCTCTTCCGATGAGGGAGCGGAGCGCCCCGTACCGCAGACTTCGTTCGCCGCGATCGTCAATTCATGCACGGGTCGACCACCGATCAGGTGCTCCTGGATGATCCGTTCGAGGCTCTCCTCATCGCAGTGTCGATACCAGGTCCCCTCCGGATACACGACCGCAACCGGGCCCTCCGTGCACACGCGAAGACAATCGGCCTTGGAGCGGAACACGGCGCCCTCTTCGTCCACGAGGCCCAGTTCCGCGAGACGCCTCTTCAGGAATTTCCAGGCCTTCAGCTGCTCTTCCTCGGGCGCACAGTCGCCGCCGGTGCAGAGGAAGATGTGGCGCTTGTAGTCACGGAGACGAAGTTTGGCAGCGATTCGCTCGAGGCGTTGGGTGGCCGGCGCGTCTTTGGACATGGGGCTCGTTTCAGGCGGTGGGGGCACCCCATGGTACATCTTTCGAATGCGCTTTGGCGCTCGCAAGTGTGGCGCGAAACTCTATTCTCTTTGCGTGAACCCGGTTCGACTCGGGCTCGAGGGGATTGCGAATGGGTGAGTTCAAGGAAACGCCGGTCGGACTCGCCTTTGCGATCGCACATGAAATTGGAAATCACCTCGGTGGGATTCGCCTTCAGGCGCATCTGATCGACGAGGAACTCGACGCCCGTTCCTTGGCCGAAGCGTCGATCGCCATCGATGAGATGGCCGGTCGATCGGGCCCGCTGCTGACGCTGCTGCGCCCCCTTCTCTCAGAGGATTGGCGCGCTTCGAGGGGCGAGCCTTGGTCGAGCCTGCTCGGGCGAGTCCTCCAGCAGATCGGAGACGAGGGGACGCGCGGTGTGCGGGTCGAACTCGAGCCGCTTGCCGACGACGGGCTCGCAGCCCCCGCGCTCGAGTGGCTCCATCCCCTGCTGATTGCCCTGGTGGGGGCGACAATCGCGCACGCTGGAGGCCGCGCGTCGGTTCTGATTGCCCTTGAATCGAGGGAAGGCGCGACGGCGCTCATCCTCGAGGACGACGGAGAGGAAGAGGATCTCTCCGCGGAAGCCGCGTATCGAGGGCGCCCGCTTGCGCTTGCGATCGCCCGGGAACTCGTCGGCCGGGCGGGGGGCCGCGTCGACGCGCTCCGGTGCTCGAAGGAGGGGTCGGACCGAACCCGGGTGGAGATGGTCTTCCCGATCGGTGGCTAGGCCGCCAGCCGTGTTTCGCTGTCGCGTGTTCCTGGCCGCACCGCCGATGCGGGCGGCTCCCGGACGTCCCAGATCAGACCGACACGCTGCAACCCGCGTAGCAGGTAGTAGGTGATGTCGATCTCCCACCAGAAGAATCCCTGTCGAGCAGCGGCCATGTAGTGGTGGTGGTTGTTGTGCCACCCCTCGCCAAGAGTGAGCAGCGCGAGCCAGAAGTTGTTTCGGCTGTCGTCCCCGGTCTCGTAGCGCTGGCTCCCCCAGCGATGGGCGAGCGAATTGATCGTATACGTCGAGTGCCAGAGCAGCGTCGTCGAGATGCAGAAACCCCAGACGAGCCCGGCCAGGCCGTCGACGGCATAACATCCGAGCGCGAGGGCGATGGGCACGACGATGTGCCATCGGTTCAGCCACAGCAGCTCCGGATAGGCCGTAAAATCACGAATTCGTTCGACCTCGGTCTCCTCGAACTCTCCGGAGAAGATCCAGGATTGGTGGGCCCACCAGAATCCCTTTCGGGGAGAGTGGAGATCACCCTCCTGGTCTGAGTAGCGATGATGTCTGCGATGGCCGCCCGCCCACCACAGTGGCCCCTTCTGGACCGCCGCGCAGCCCAGGACCGCCAGCAGGAATTGAAAGGTCCGGCTGGTCTTGTAGGTCTTGTGCGCGAAGTAGCGGTGGTAGCCTCCCGTGATGCCGAACAGACGAATCCAGAACAGGCCGAGGCAAAGGGCGATCTCGAAGGCGCCCACGCCCGTGTAGAGCGCGACCAGGCAGCCCGCGTGGATGGTCCAATAGAGGCCGGCGGAGAGGTGTCGCTGGTGCCGCTGCCAGTAACCTTCCGCCTGACTGCCTTCGGGGATTTCGCGGCTGGGACGGATCGATGTCTCGCTCACGCGGGTGTCTCCGTGATCGAATTCGTTCGGGGGTGGCGGGAGCCTACGGATTGCATCGGCGAGCGGCAGCGCGGGGCCTGTGAAAGTTTGGTCAAAACGGGCTTTCCGCTGTGTTTGCGCTAAGTTGCGCGCGCCCCAAGCCTGATTCGAGCCCGGATGAGGTGGGGCCATGGTTCCCCATACAGACTTTTTTCTGGCGGTGATCTCCGCGACCGTCTTGGCAGGCGGCCGCGACTCAAACGGAATTGCACCCGCCGACGCCCCTTGATCCACGGAGCCCCGCTCCGGAACGACAAACGAGACCCCCCATGCCTTCTCAGCAGCCCGACATTCGCGTCCGCGAGGACCTTCGCAACGTCGCGATCATCGCCCACGTCGACCACGGCAAGACCACCCTCATCGACGGTCTGCTGCGGGCCTGCGGCGCCTTTCGAGAAAACGAAGCCGTCGAAGAGCGCGTGATGGATTCAGGCGATATCGAGAAGGAACGTGGGATCACGATTCAGTCGAAAACGACCGCCGTCGACTACGAGGGGTTGCGGATTCAGCTCGTCGATACCCCCGGCCATGCCGACTTCGGAGGCGAGGTCGAACGCGTACTCGGGATGGCGGATGCCGCCCTGCTCCTGTGCGATGCGTACGAAGGCGTCATGCCGCAGACCCGCTTCGTCCTCCGAAAGGCGCTCGCACATGGATTGCGACCGATCCTCGTCGTGAACAAGATCGATCGACCCGAGGAACGGGCCGAGGAGGTCGTGAACGAGGTATTCGATCTGCTCGTCGAGCTCGGCGCCGACGATACCCAGCTCGATTTTCCGGTTGTCTACGCCTCTGCCAAGCACGGGATCTCCTCGACCGAATACGGTGGGGAAATGAAGGATCTGATTCCGGTCCTCGACACGATCGTGCGTCATGTTCCGCCTCCGAGGGTGGACGAAGACGCTCCACTCCAGTTTCAGGCCGTGACTCTCGGATACGACTCCTTCGTGGGTCGCCTTGTGATCGGGCGGGTCGCGCGCGGGCGGATGAAACGAGGCGCGACGGTGATCCGGATCCCCGAAGAGGGCTCACCGAACAGCTTCAGGATTACGAAGCTCTTCGGAACCCTCGGAACCCAGCGCGTCGACATCGAGGAGGCTCGAGCGGGAGACATCGTGATCGTCGCCGGCGTCGATTCGATCGATGTTGGGGATACGGTCTGCGATCCCGGTCATCCCGATCCGCTGCCTCGAATCGCGATCGATCCCCCGACGATTCGGATCCATCTTTCCGTGAACAACTCCCCTTTCGCGGGGCGCGACGGAAAATACGTGACGAGTCGGCAGATCGGCGAGCGCCTCGATCGCGAGGGCATGTCGAATATTTCGGTCGTGATCGAGCGAACGGAGAAGCTCGATACCTTTGCAGTCTCCGGTCGCGGGGAGCTCCAGCTCGCCGTGCTGATCGAGACGCTGCGACGCGAAGGCTATGAGTTCGCGGTGTCCCGTCCCGAGATCATCGTGAAGGAAGTCGACGGCCAGCGCTGTGAGCCTGTCGAAGAGGTCGTCGCCGACGTGCCCGAATCCGCCGCGGGATCGGTCATGGAGAAGCTCGCCCAACGCAAGGGCCGAATGGAAACGATGGAGCACAACGGAGACCGCGTGCAGATGCGCTTCATCGTACCGAGTCGCGGCCTCTTCGGGTACCGCGGAGAATTCCTGACCGACACCCGCGGCGAGGGCATCCTTTATCGAACGGTCCAGGGTTTCGAGCCTTTAGCCGGAGACCTTCCGGGTCGTGGCGTCGGTCCCCTCGTCTGCACCGATCAAGGTCGCACGACCCCCCACGCGATCTTCAAGATTCAGGAGCGTGCCATGCTCTTCGTGCCGCCGAGTGTCGATGTCTACGAGGGCCAGATCGTCGGGGAGAGCCGGCGACAGGGTGATCTGAACGTGAATCTCACCCGCGCCAAGAAGCTCGACAACATGCGCGCGTCCGGTCGCGACGAGAACGTCATCATCACGCCCTACAAGAAACTCACGATCGAAGAAGCACTGGGATGGATCGAGGACGACGAATTGCTGGAAGTTACTCCGGTGGAGCTACGCCTCCGCAAGCGGGAGCTGTCGCGATCCTTCCGGAAGCGGTGACGATCAAGAGATGGGAGAGTCACTCGAACTGACGTCGGCGGAGCGAGAACGATATCTGGACGAGGGCTTCCTCGTTCGGAAATCGGTATTCGACGAGGCGGATCTCGTGCCGATCCGCGAGGCCGCGGAGCGGGTTGCGGTTCGGGCGGCGAAGGCCTCGGATGCAAAAGCCTCGTTGGTGACGCGAGCGATTGCGCCGGCCTCCGACGACTACCGGGTCGACGGGAATCGCTATGTCGAGGCTGCCGACGCGACCGTCCAATTCGAACACGGGGAGGGGTCGCAGACGATTCGCGTGATCGAGCCCTTCCACCATCTCGATCCCGTCTTCGACGCTTTCGTCGAGGACCCCCGGCTGGTGGTTCCCGTCTGCGGTGTGTTCCAAGCAGATCGGGTCGCCCTCTGGACGGACAAGATCAATCTGAAGCGGCCGCGAGAGGGCTCCGGGTTTCGATGGCATCAGGACTCGCCCTATTGGAGTCACGTCTGTGACCACTGCGACCGGCTGTCGAACATCATGATTACGCTCGATGACGCGGACCGTGAGAATGGTTGTTTTCGGCTCGTTCGGGGCAGCCACAGGAAGGGTTTCCTGCCGGGCCTCGACGACGGAACGGCGCTGGGGCCTCTCTTTACGGATCCGAATCACTTCGACGAGAGCGCAGAATGGCTCGCGGAAGTGCCGGCGGGCAGTGTCGTCATCTTCGATGCGCACACCGTCCACGGCAGCGAACCAAACGAGTCGGACCGCGCCCGACGCGCGATCGTCCTGACCTATCAGCCAGCGGACAATCCGATGTTCAAGATGGACGAGACGCGCAACTTCTCGCTCCACGCGCGTTAGGCTAGGGCAAGCGCCCTCGTTCCGGTCGAGGCAATCGGACGCGTGTCGACCGACCGAACCGTGTACCGATCGGGAATCGCTCGTCCGGGTTCACAGGTCCCGCAACGAGGCTCTTGCGAACTCGACCTGCAGCGCTTCGTAGCTGGTTGCGACGGGAAATTGCGGGAATTCGTCGATCACGTTCTGTGGGGGGCAGAACAGGATTCCGGCGTCGGCCTCGGCCAGCATCGTCGTGTCGTTATACGAGTCGCCGGTCGCGATCGTGCGGTATTTGAGCGAGTGGAAGGCCTTGACCGACGCGCGTTTCGGGTCGGGCTGGCGAATCTTGTAGTCCGTGATCATGCCCGAATCGTCGATTTCGAGCTTGTGGCAGAGAATCGTCGGCCAGCCGAGCTTGCGCATGAAGGGTTCGGCGAACTCGTAGAAGGTGTCCGAGAGGATCACGACCTGGAAACGCTCACGCAGCCAGTCGAGGGCCTCCGAGGCGCCCGGCAGCGGATCCATTCCATCGATGACGTCCTGGATATCCTTGATGCCGAGCTGGTGCTCGCGCAGAATCGCGAGGCGCTGGGTCATCAACTGATCGTAATCGGGGATGTCTCGCGTCGTCGCTTTCAACGCTTCGATTCCGGTCCGCTCGGCGAAATTGATCCAGACTTCCGGGATGAGGACACCTTCCAGGTCGAGACATGCGATTTCCATGAGCCGGGGTTTAGCAATCCGTAGACAAATCCGCTTGAGCCCGTCCGTCGAGAGACCGATTCGGTAGGCTGAAGGCCCCCCAGACCAAACGGCGAGACCGCGTGCACCGCGCGACGACCAGGAGCCCGAAGTGGATGCGATCGAAGCGCTGATGCTCGGCGTGGTGCAGGGGTTGACCGAGTTCTTCCCGGTCTCGAGTTCCGGGCACCTTGCGATGCTCCAGGCACTCTTCGGGGGCAGGGACGAAGGCGGGCTGCTCTTCGAGGTCGCGGTCCACGTCGCGACCCTCGTCGCGATCGTCTTCTTCTATCGTGAAAGGATCCAGGCGATCGTCGTCGGTTTCTTCGGTGGGGACCGGGAGACCCTCGAATACGTCGGCAAGCTCGCTGTTGCGACCCTCCCCGCTGTCGCGATCGGTCTGACGGCGAAGGACTGGATCGCGGCGCAGTTCTCGAACCCTCTGCTCGTGGGTTGTGCATTGGTCGTGACGGGCTGCATCGTATTCAGCGCGCGATGGACCGCCGACAACGCACTGACCGCCGTGCCGGGGTGGGGTGTCGCGTTGGCGATCGGTTTTGCACAGGCTCTCGCGATCCTGCCGGGGATCTCTCGTAGCGGTTCGACCGTGGCGCTGGCGCTCGCGCTCGGAGTCGCCCCGCTCGCCGCCGCGGAATTCTCCTTCTTGATGGGAATCATCGCGATCACGGGAGCCGCGATTCTCATGATTCCGGATCTCGAGGGCGTTGGGTCGGGACAGCTGACGATGCTTCTGATTGGGGCCACCGCCGCACTCGTCTCGGGACTGATCGCGATCTCGCTCTTCGTGAAAATGCTCGAAAGAAGCCTGTTCCACCACTGGTCCTGGTATTGCTGGATCGCCGGCGGCGGATTTCTCTTCTGGTCGCTTGCCTGACGAGGAAGCCCTAGCGGCGGAGATATTGTGTCCCGGGCTGCAGTCCTTCCACGGACAGACCGCGATCCCACGCGGGATCGGGCACGAACTCTTCGACCAGCCAGTCGATCATCGCTCGCACCTTCGGCGACAGATGGCGGCTCTCCGGATAGACGGCGAAGAGCGATGATCCCGGGTGAACGTAGTCCGACAGCACGGGTGTCAGTCGTTCGGTGCGAACGTCGTCTGCCAGCAGGAAACTCGGCAAATAGACGAGGCCCAGGCCGGCGAGAGCTGCGTGACGAAGTGCGTCACCGTTATCGGCATGAAACGTTCCCCTCGTCTCGATGCGCTGACCATCGCGGAAGCGCCAGATCTCCGTCGGGCCGCGGTACCCGAGGCAGTTGTGGCCTTCGAGGTCGCGCGGACGCGTGATCGGGTCGCTGTGGTCGAGGTAGCTCGGTGCCGCGACGACCAGGCCACGAATCGGACAGAGCTGCCGCCGCACGTGGGTCTGATTTCGGGGGCGTCCGATTCGAATCGCCAGATCGATCCGCTCGTGCACGAGATCGATGGTCGATGTAACTCGATCCGCTGAATAGGCCGCTGTACCTGCTCACGCCTTCCTTGCGGGTGGTTCGCTACTCGGATCGCGGACTATCGGTCGTGGCCGCGACGCCGTTCGAGCGACTGGGACACACCGCCGCTCGAAGAGCGGAGGTGAACCTTCGGCAACGACGGACCAACGCCCCGCGCTGAGCGGGCAACTCAACGCAGAACGCCCCCTGCCGCTGTCGCGGGAGGGGGCGTCGCAGTTCGAATGGCGTGATTGGCTCGAATCAGGGCTCCAGGATCGGATGGAGTCGCTGGGCTGGCTGGGTTTCACGAAGCTTCTTGAGGGCACGCGCTTCGAGTTGGCGAACGCGTTCGCGAGACAGTCCCAGGGACTGGCCAATCTGCTCGAGCGTGTGCTCCTCTTCGCCACCGAGGCCGTAGCGGAGGCGCAGGATCAGCTGCTCGCGCGGGGTGAGGCTGCCGATCAGCGAGCCCACGCCCATGCGCATCCGGTCGTCATCGATCCCACCGTCGGGCCGATCGGCCATGGCATCGGGGACGAAGTCCTCGAGTCTCTTCTCCGTTCCTGCGACGTTCGACTCGAGCGAGATGGCCTCGCGGGAGAGTCGGTCGAGGGCTTCGAGCGAATCGGTATCCGTTCCCAGCGCGGGAGCCAGCTCTGCCGGGGTCGGCTCGCGGCCGAGCTTGCCCGTCAGTTCCGCGCGCACGCGCTGGCTTCGCTGCAGCCGGTCGTGTACATGGGAGGGTAGCCGGATCGTTCGCGAGTGATTCTGGATCGCACGCACGAGCGCCTGTCGGATCCACCACACCGCGTAGGTCGAGAACTTGAAGCCGCGGCGGTGGT
>JAPYTP010000045.1 GCA_029941885.1 Myxococcota bacterium | reverse complement strand
GCAAACAACCGCGTGGGCGCCGTAGGCGGCGCGCTCCAGGCGACTCCCGGTCAGGAGGCCGATATTGCCGCCCCTTCGCCCGGATGGGGCCGCCCTTGCCGGTGTTGGAGGAGACGTCGAGGCCGTCGACGTGGGACGATCGTTTCGCCATTGCGCGTCGAACAACTCTCCGATCGGGGCCCGATTCCGCACAGCCGGCACGAGGCTCCCGGGTGGGTAGGCGAACCCCGAGGTAAAGCCGTGGCCCTCTCGCTCGCCATCGGTCACCCAGGCGCAGCCCACGTTGTAGTAGTCACGCAAGTCGTCCTCGGGCCGGCCCTCGGAGAGGCATACCAATCCATCCTCGATCCCGAAGGCGAGCACGCACTCGCCGGATGCGAATGCGCTGCGCGCCCGATTCCGCGCACCCGTCACGATTTCGTCCCACCCGATTGGCTGCTCGGGAACCTCGCTTCCGACCCCGACCGGCACGACCGCGAGTTCCACCCGGGCGTCCGCGAATCGCGACAGGGCATCGCGTACCGCAGCGAGCTTCGCTCGGTTCTCGGTTCCCACCCGGACGACGCCCCCCCCGAGTGCACGCTCGAGCGAGGGCGCCATTCGGAAGGTTACGCGAGATTCCATTTCGCTCATCTGGCTTCGGTTCACCTGACGAGGCCGAGTCAGGGGGCCACGGCGTCTTCGAGAAAGCGCTCGAGAAAATCGCCGAGTGCATCGTCGAGTTCGTCTTCCTCGCTGAAGGGAAAGCTTCGGCAGGGGCCTTCGTTCTTTCCCGCGCGGAAGGGTCCAACGAGGGTGACTTCTCCCTTGCTCTTGACACTGACGATGGCCCGATGACGCCCGCGCGCGAGATCGAACTCGATCGCGTGGAGATGTTTGTCGTCGATCCGCGGCGGCGACACCTCGACACGGAGGTGGGGAACGTCCACGCCAACGACTTCGTTGAAACGACCGATCGCCGACTCCACCTGAGTGTGGAGCACGTCCGCCCGGACACGCGCCCGGGCGAGATCCGCGGCATGGGTTGCCTCGCGCTCCGCCACGCCACGCGCGAGCGCTTCCATCCGATCATTGAGACTCACTGAAACACCTCGATGAGAAGCGAGTGGACGATCACGAGCGAGATCGAGCGCCCGGCTGGGCTTCCGGCTGGGCTTCCGGCCGCGCTTCCGACCGCGCTTCCGACCGCGCTTCCGACCGCGTTAGAGGGCCTCGTCCGAGACGCTCCGCGGACCCGGACCGAGGTCCGCGAGCAGTTGATCGCGAACGGATCGAAACACGGCGAGCCGCTCGACGCCCACCGGATCGCCGGCGGGCCCGGAAATCTCCATCGGATCAACGTATTCACCGTCGCGCTTCACGCGAAAGCAGACGTGCGGACCGGTCGACAGACCCGTGCTCCCGACGTATCCGATGATCTGCTTCTGCTCAACGCGGTCTCCGACCTCGAGATTCGGAGCGAACCTCGCGAGATGGGCGTAATGGGAGGTTAGACCGCCCTGATGTCGAACTCGAATGAGATTGCCCGAGGCACCGGCACGCGCCTTGTACTCGACGATACCCGCGGCGACGGACCAGACCGGCGTGCCCTGGGGCGCGGCGTAGTCGATTCCGGGATGGGGTCGCGTCACCTTCAGAATCGGATGCCGTCGAGCCCAGGTGAATCGCGAGGTGATCCGGCTGAACTCGAGGGGAGCGGCGAGAAATGCTCGCTCGACCGACGATCCATCCGGCCGGAAATACGCGCCGCCGCCATCGTCGCCCTCGAAATACACGACCGTGTGTTGACCGCCGCGTCCGTCGTACCGACCCGCGAGAATCTGACCCGGTCGAACGTAGACTTCTTCACCATCGTCATTCAGCCGATAGAGCCGCTCATAGAGGATCTGGAACTCATCGCCCGGATGTACCGAGCGGCTGAAGTCGATATCCCAGGCGAGGATTCGAGCGAAGTCCGAAGCGAGGGCGCTTTGCTCGCCAAGCGCCCGAATCGCACCGTAGAAGGACGAATCAACTACGCCGGCGACCTTCGCGATCTGGGGGCGAAGCTCGGCCGTTTCCATTCGAACCACATAGCGGGTCCCGTTCCACGCGAGGTAGAAGCTCTCCTCAGGGCTCTGGGAGTACCGGAAGTCGAGGACTCGGCCCGCCGCATCCTGTCCCAGTCTGTATTCGTCCCCCGGCCGTGAATGGCGGAAGTCGAAAACCTTTCGCATCTCCGTCGCAACCAGGTGAATCGTTGCGGGCGAGATACCCTGACTTTGCAACGAAGAACCAAGACTCTTCCCACGGCCGATCTCACCCCGGGTCACGATCGCCAGGGACTCGACGGCCTCCTCCCGCGCCTTCGCCCGGTAGATGGGAAGTTTTTCGATCGGAACTGCGACGCCGTTCGAGGCGAGGAGAATTGGCGCCACCGCCTCGTCGTACCGCGGGTCCGAGTCCGCGGCCGACGCGAATTCGAAAGTCGTGTGGGCGGCGAGTACGGCCGCACCGGTGGAGACGGATTCGACGGTGATGTTAGTTGCTGGGCCGGGCATGGCGTCTCCGGCGACCGCCGGGAGCGTGTGGCTCGCGTGGGTCAGCGGAGTCGACGGAATGTCGGCTGATCCGATGCGACTGCCGATCCCGAAACCCAGCAGAATGACGAGCGCAGCCAGCGACCAGCCCAAGCTGGCGCGGGCGATCGTCGGCCGATCGGAATCAGCGGGTCGGTCCGATATCAGAGAGGTCCGAAGACCTTCCGAATCGGAAGGATCGCGTGTCATTTCGTGCTCCTGGGGGCTCTCACTCCGGCGCAATGTTTAGCCCGATGCGTCGATATCTGCATGGGGAGGGGCGATCTCAACAGTGGTGGATCTTTTTCACCCCATCAAACCAAAGACAGTCGCTCGCCCGCCCCATTCCCTTCTCGGTCTGGTCGGATCCTTTTCTGCCTCTATCATTCCCCACGCAACTCCCCCCGGCGTCTTCTACCTCGCCACTCTGGAGTCGCATGGACCCGGATCATCACTCGCGGAAGACGCCGGGCTACGAGCCGCAAGCGGCACCGGGTAGTTGGACGGGTCCGCACCTCGGATTCGGCAGCGGTCCCGGCCTCGGCGTCAGCCTCGTCCTCGTCGTTCTGCTCTCGTTTTCCGGTGGGATCGCGAACGAAGCCCAGGCGATCTGGCCCTTCGATCGGATCTTCGAACGTGCCTCCCTCGCAGTTCGCGCATCGGAACTCCTCGCCGACGCCATCCGCACGCCGACCGTAAACCCCCCCGGCAATGAGCGCGCACTCGCGCGCAAGCTCGCCGCGGCCCTTGGTCGAGCCGGAATCGAGAACCGGGTCATCGCGACGCCGAACCCGAGCGGCGAGCCGACCCGCGCGGCCGTCTGGGCTCGACTCCGCGGTAGCGGGGACAGACCTGCCCTCGCTCTCCTGTCCCACCTCGACACGGTTCCTGCGGACGCATCCGAATGGAGCGTCGACCCCTTCGCGGGCGAGATCTGGGACGGCTTCGTGTGGGGTCGCGGAGCCCTCGATGCAAAGGGAGTTGCCATCACTCATCTGATGACGATGGTCGAAATCGCCGAATCCGACATCGAACTCCAGCGCGACATCGTCTTCCTCTCCACCCCCGAGGAAGAGACTGGGGGTCGAGTCGGTGCGGGGTGGATCGTCGAGAATCATCCCGAACTCCTCAAGGGAGTCGGCTACCTGCTGACCGAGGGCGGTGGAATCGCGCCGTCCCGCCCGCACGACACCGGCCACCCGCCGGTATGGGGCGTTGCATTGACGGAGAAGGCGCCCTGTTGGCTCGAACTCACGGCCAGAGGCCGCGGTGGTCACAGCGCAGCCCCGATGCCCGACGCCGCCGTGCCCCGGCTCGTCGCCGCACTCGATCGTATTCGGCGTGTCGAGGCGCCGGTCCGGATCACCAACGAGGTCGCGAAAATGTTCGAAACCCTCGCGCCGTTTGCCTCGGATTGGGATCGGGCGGGCTTCGAGGACCTCCGCGCGGCGCTCGAGCGCGACGACGGGTTTCGACGCCGGTTCCTGGGCAAACCCGGTCAGAACGCCCTGGTCCGCAACACCGTCTCCATCACCGTGCTCGAAGGTGCGCCCAAGACCAACGTCGCTCCCTCCATCGCGCGTGCCGAACTCGATGCCCGACTCCTGCCCGGCGAGCGCTGCGACGAATTCGCGCAGACCCTCGCGGACGTGATCGACGACACCTCGATCGAAATCGCCGAGGTCCTGAGCTTCCCGGCGCGAGCCTCGAGCATGCAGACGCCGCTCTATCGCGCGATCGAAGAGATCGCCTCCCTCCAGACCGAGCCTGGCCTCGTCGTCCCCCGCATGATCGGTGGCTTCACCGATGCACACTGGTTCCGCGAACTCGGAATCGTCGCCTATGGCTTCGTACCGCGTGCGCTGGGCTCGGACGAAGTCCGCCGCGTCCATGGGGTCGACGAACGCGTTTCGATCGAAACCCTCGTCGAGAGCATCCGGATCATGGTCGATCTCGTGCGCACCTTCGACGCGATCGACGTGAGCGATCGGGTCGAGTATTTCGCGGCGGATCCTGCGAATCGCTGACGTGGCGGCGGAAGGGGCGGAACCGACGGCTCTACCAGCGGATTTCCGTATCGTCACGAACGGCCTTCGCCGTTTCGAGACAACCGGCTAACACATAGGGCCGTTGGGCGCGACAGAGATTGGTGTCACAGTCCTCGTGACGCACCTCGACCAGCTCGCGGCAGCGCGCATCGGAGCCTTCCAATCCGAGCCCCACTCCGTTCTTCCGCGCATCGTCGGCCAGGGGCGCATCGACTTCGAGTTCAGCGGACCAGAACTCGAAGGAAGGGTCCTCGTCCCAAGGCATGTCGTCCGCCACTCTCGCGGGCGGGCCGAAGCCCGTCGCAATCGAAACGAAGAGAGCGAGGGCGGAGGCACCGAACAGGTAGAGGAGCGATGCGATCGTCCGCGTAAAGGGTCCGTCGGGATTCTCGGGGTGCGTGAGACCGCGATTGTCCCGGAGTGCCCAGCGCTCTTCCCGACTGAGCCCAACCGAGAGGAGACCGCAGGACGCACTGATCCCGATCGCAACGAAGACGATCAGGAGGCGGGTCGAAATATGAGTCGTCGACATCACGTCGAAGAGGGCCGTCGCAAAGAAGATCGTGAGAAAATACAGAAACAACGAGACCAGATAGAAGATCGCGCGTGTCCCACGGCCCAACAGACGAACGATCAGCCCGATCACGAAGCCCGAGACGATCATTCCGACCGCCCAGATATCGGGGACGGCCCGGGAGAGCTGCCCCCACGCCCCCGCGACGACGAGTGCCAGAAAAGGCCCGACCAGGATGAGAGCCCCGAGACGTTCGCGAGCAAAGACCTCGCGGGCGAAGGCACGGATTTCATCTTCCCGACGCGCCATGCCCTCTCCTCATCGATTGGGATGAGAGGCTCCGGTCCCTCGTCGGAGTCCGGTGCTCTGCGTAGATCCCGATGCCGGGCATGACCTCGACTAACGAAGTTCCTGAATCGCCTGGTGCAACGACTCGAACAGGGGCTCGACGTCCTCCGCTTCCAGACAAGAGAAGGCCACGCGGATATCCGTCGCACTGGTGGCGATCAGTCCGACTCCGTGCTCGTCGAGCAGGTGGACTCGAAGCTTCTCGGCGTCGACACCGTCGATCTTCACCAACATGAAGTAGCCACTATTGAAGGGATAGACGCTCCAACTCTCCGCGAATTTCGGCTGATTCGCGACCTCGAAGACCCGCTCGGCGCGGATTCGCAGGGTCTCACATTTTGCCTCGCGCTCCGCGGTGAGGTCGGGCGAACGAAGCGCCCGTTCGACCAGCGTCTGCGAGAGTTGCGGCACGTTCGAGACACCGCCACGGATCGCGCCCCGCGTCTTCGCGTCGAGCGCTTCGCAGACAACCTCCGCGGTCTCGGACCGTCCGGGACCGAAGGTGATAAATCCGCAGCGCAGACCCCACACGAAGAGTTCCTTGGTCGCACCGTCGAGCTTTATGGCCAGCAGATTCGGATGGCGGCCCGTGAGTTTCCCGAACAGCGATTCCGTCATCGACGCGCTGCCCAGGTGGTAGAAGAGACCGAAATACGCGTCGTCGCAGATCACGACGAGCTTGGTTCCTTGCTCTGCCTGATATTCGAGGGCCGCAACGAGTGCCTCGCCTTCCTCGGGCGTCGGCATATAGCCGGTCGGGTTGTTCGGGAAATTGAGCAGGACGACGAGTTTGTCGCGCTCCCGCCCGAGTTCGCCGAGCCGCGCGGCGAAGGCCTCCGTATCCATGCCCCTCGCGCCCCTCGCGCCCCTCGCGCCCCTCGCGCCGTTGGAGTTGGAGTTGGAGTTGGAGTTGGAGTTGGAGCTGTCTAGAGCCACATAGAATGGGAAGGTCTCGATCCTGGCACCGTGGTGGACTTCGAACGTCAGCCGATAGTTGCCCCAGAGCTTGTCGGGGAGCAGCATGACGTCGCCCGGATCGAGAAAGAGCTCCCCCGCGAGCGACAGGCCGTGGGTGATCGCGCTCGTGACGATCGGCTGGCTGAAAGTCTTGTCCCCGAGCGACGGATTCTCGGCGACCAGCTTCTCGCGCCACAGGCCGCGCAAGCCCGGACGTCCCGCCGGCGGCGCGTACGTTATAGCGTCGGCCACCGGGACATCCCCGATCTGATTCGCGACCGAAGGCAGCGACATCGGGCCACCCTCTTCGGTGGCAATTCCGATCGTGGCGTTGAAGCGATGGGCCTTCTGCTTGGCCTCGGCCGTTTGCGAGATGATTCCCTTCGGGAAGTAGAGACGGCGGCCGTACTCGGAGAGCATGGCCAGGACTTCCGGAGCCGCCTCCTCGAGCTTCTCGTTGAGCGACTGGGCGATGGGGTTCAGCTTGCTGGGTGAGGCAGACATGGTCGGGTCCGGGGGCTGAGGGTTCATGGCCAGGGCGCGCCGGCGCGGGAACTTACAGCCGTTTATGGAGCACGTCCATCAGATCGGTGTACCCCATGGCCCGCCAGAAGGCCTGACCCTCCCGGTTGCCCGAAGCCACCTGGATCTCGACCCGCCCGACCCCGTGATCTCGCACCCAGGCCATTGCCTCGTCGACGAGCCGACGCGCGATTCCCTGACGCCGCATAGCCGGCCGCACCCCGACATCCGTGATCTCGGCCCGCTCGGTCTCTTCGAGAATCGGTGGGGCGCGGTCGATGCGGACGATACAGAGACCCTCGAGGGTGCCCGCCCCCTCGGATTCGCTCGCCGGGAGTGGGTCGTATACGAGAATCTCGGCGTCGGGGTCCCGATGCAGCGTTCGCAGCAGCTCGCGGAGCTCACCCTCCGCCACGGGCCCGCCGCGCATCCGAAAAAGCGGGTCGAGGTTCGCGTGGTGTTCGGTGATCAGCGCCCAGAGTGCTGCGACCCGATCGATCTCCTGCATCCGGGCGACCCGCACCCGACCCCGATCACTCACCCCGGCCTCCTCTCCACACGATCCGTCTTGCGGAAGGATCTTTCCCTCGGCGTGTCTCCTCGCTTCCCTCCCGAACCGGCGCGGGCGGCACCACGAGGGACTGATTTCGGCAGGCGACGCGAGACCGAAGGCGATCTCTTTCAACAGCTTAAGACCCGAAGCTGCACTCCGCTTGCCGAGCCAAGCACGAAACCGTAGCTGGGCACGTGGCTTGCGCCCCCCCGAACGGGGTAGTCTGGGTTCGCGGACCCATTCGTTCGACGCTGCTGCCCCTCGAGTTGAATTCCATGTCGAAACTCTGGATCGTTCATCGCAACCCACGTCGCCTGGAGGCGCTGACCCGACTTTCGGGACTCGCCGCGCCGGATCTCGTGTGCGGTGGCCCGACGGGAGACGAGTTTCTCGGGGCGCCGGCGCCGGCGGCGATCCTGATCGGTGTCGAAGGCGATTTCGAACTCGAACTCGAATTCCTCCACCGCCACCGCCGCTTGCTCGAGCGCAGCAAGCGGCGCCTGCTTTCAGTCCCCGAAGACGTCGAGGAGGCTCGACGACTCTTCGGTGCATCCGCAGAGGAAATCCTCGACAGCCTCCCCAGTGAACGAGTGCTTCGCGCCCTCGTTCTGTCCGCGGTCGCGCACCGAAATGCCGAGAGTCTGGCCGAACGTCGCGACCGTGAACGCATCGCCCATCGATTCGCGAGCTGGTTCGGCGACCTCGAAGTACCGGGTCTGCTGCGCGCACTCGATCCCGCGCTCGCGAGCCTCTCGCTCCTGGTTCGTGGGGTCCCCGGAAGCGGGCGAACGCTGATCGCACGTTATGTCGAACTCTTTCGGGTACATGGCGCGCCGGGCCCGACGATGCGTGTTCACGCGCAGGAACTCGTGGATATCCATGATCTCGTCTCGCGTCTCCAGACGCGCACAGATGCCGATCTTCCCTCCGTCCGAACCATCTGGATCGACGAGATCGACTCTCTCGGCGTTTCGGCGCAACGCACCCTCGCGGAGTGGATCCGACACGACGCCACGCCATCGGGCGCGATCGCAAGTGGCCTGCGATGGGTCGCGACCGCCGGCCCCTCGCGTCTTTCCGAGTCGCTCCACCCCGATCTCGAGCGTGCCTTCTCGCCGCTCTGCCTTCACGTTCCTTCACTGGCGGACCATCCCGGGACCCTCGCTCCCTTTGCTGAGCAGATCGCATCGAATTGGACGGCAATCGTCGGCGGCATCCCGCGGCGGATCGGCTCGAGCGCGATCATCGCCCTCGAAGCCCATAGCTGGTCCGGGGATCGCTCGGCGGTCGAGGCGGTACTGCGTGCGGCCCTCGCTGCCAGCTCCCAGGACCCAATCGAAGAGGTCGATCTGAACCCGAGCCAAGCCTCGTTCGGGGCGTACGCGAGCGACGACGAGGGCACTGTCTCCGAGGCGGAAAAACCGATCGAGCAGGCGGTCTTCGCGAGCCTCGATGATGCGACCTCGACCGCTGCTCACGAATTCTCCGCGGAGAACGAAGCGCCGACGGAATCTTTCGATGATTTCGAGCGAGCCTTTCTCGAGGATCTACCGGCCGCGGAGCCGAACCCAACGCCGGATCCGCTCGCGACCCACATCGCGGCGGGCCGAGATGCGGATGCCGGGTTGAGCGAGGAGTCGCTCAGGATCGCAGACGGCGAAGGGCGCGAGACGGGCGGCGCCGAGCCCGAGACCCCCTCTCGCAATGCAGATGCGAAATGGAGACGCCTCGCGCGAAGCCTCACCCACGAGATCCGAAATCCCCTCGTCTCCATCCGCACCTTTGCCGAGCTGCTGCCAGAAAATTTCGCCGACGAGTCCTTTCGGGAACGTTTCACGGAGCTGGTCGGACGGGACGTCGCCCATATCGATGAGGTCGTGTCCCGGCTCGCGAGTGCAGCGGAATGGAAGACGAACATGGCGGGCCCCGTCGATGTCTCCGAGATGATCGAGAGCCTGCTCGACGAGCGGAGGGATCGCATCGCGCGGGGCCGACTGCTCGTCCTGCGCGAACTCGAGCGCGATGCTCCGATCGCCTGGGCGGATGCGCACGGGCTCGAGATCGCACTTTCGGGATTACTCGACCGCGCCCTCGCCTCGCTCCCGGAACGCGGCGACCTCTTTGTCGCAACCCGCCGCATCGAGCATACAGCCGACGGCGCCCCACGGCTCCGGGTTCTCTTGCGTCACCACAACCCAGAGCTCGCGGCCTTCGACGAGTCCGGACTCGAGGAACTCGCCTCCACTGCGAACGTCCTCGAATACGTGCTCGCTGAAACGATCGTCGAGTCGAGTGGCGGATCGCTCACGATCGAGTCTACCGACGCCTGGGAGACGCTGATCCTGGTCGACCTCCGGACCCCCGCCTAGAGACGCGTCCCGACCCTGGACGCCTTCGCCCATATCGGACCCCTGCGGCGGAGTGTCCGCACCGCTACGCAACGGGCGTGATAAGCTCGCGGTATGCCTCGTATTCTTGTGGTCGATGATGAGCCCGGCGTGCAGGAATCCCTGCGCATGTTGCTGAAATCGGAGGGCGACGTTTCGGTCGCCGGGGACGTCGAGTCCGCCCTTCGCGAGATTTCCCTTGCGACCCCCGATCTGATTCTGCTCGATCTGGTGATGCCCGGGCGAAGCGGCCTCGACCTGCTCGCAGAACTCGGGGAGCGGAGCGTCCGTTCGCCGGTGATCGTCTTGACGGCGACGAATACGGTGAACGCCGCCGTCGAGGCCATGAAGCGCGGCGCCGCGGATTTCGTCACCAAGCCCTTCGAACTCGATGCCCTGCGAATCAAGGTGCGTGACAGGCTCGAGAAACGCGAGCTCCTCGAAGAGGTCGAGCGGCTCAGGGATGAAGTCGAAGATCGCCAGCATTTCGCCGGGATGGTCGGCCGCAGCGACGCGATGCGCAGCATCTTCCGAACCGTCGAGCGAATCGCAAAGGTCCAAGCCACGATTCTCGTAACGGGTGAAAGCGGGACCGGCAAGGAGCTCGTCGCCCGCGCGATACACGACCACTCACCCCGCGCCGAGGGGCCATTCGTCGCGGTCAACTGTGGCGCGATCCCGCGCGACCTGATCGAGAGCGAGCTCTTCGGCCACGAGAGGGGCGCCTTCACCGGGGCGACGGGTCGTCGCACAGGTCGCTTCGAGGCGGCGAACGGCGGCACCCTCTTCCTCGACGAGATCGGCGAACTCGACGGAGCGGTTCAGGTCAAGCTCCTTCGCGCCCTCCAGGAACGAACTTTCGAACGGGTGGGCTCGAGCGAATCAATTTCGGTCGATGTTCGAATCGTCACAGCGACGAATCGTGACCTCGTCCAAGAGATCGCGAACGGGAATTTCCGCGAGGACCTCTACTACCGCGTGGCGGTCGTCCCGATCGCGTTGCCGCCGCTGCGCGAGCGCAGGGAGGACGTGCGCCTCCTCGCACAGACTTTCGTCTCCCGCATGGGACCCGACAAGAAGCTCACCCCCGCTGCGATCGGTTCGCTCGAGGGATATACCTGGCCGGGAAATGTCCGAGAGCTCGAGAATGCGATCGAATACGGGCTCGCCCTTTGCGAGGGGGACACCATCGACCGGAGCGATCTGCCGATCTCGATCGGCCGGTCCGGCCAGGCGGAAGCGCTTCGCGAACAATGGCGTCAGGGCGAGCGGAGCTTCGAAGAGACCGTCACCCGCTTCGAGACCGACATCCTCCGAGAGTCCCTCGAGAGCCACCACTGGAACCAGACGCAGACCGCGAGCGCCCTTGGGCTCACCCGCCGCGTCCTCAAACTGAAGATGGACAAGCTGGACATCGAGGCGCCCGACCCCTCCTCAGCCGAGCCCGGATCGGAATAGGGCACGCGGTCGGACAGCGCCGACGCCACTCCAAAGAAGCGTCAGCTCCCCGACGCACGGTGTCGGCCGTTCGCCGGTGTACCGAATGATCGACACGGCCGTTCCGATCGGTACGCCACGGATTTCCATTTGAAATCACCCAGTTGCGAACCACATCCGGCTCGAGGCGCGCGTGGCGGCGGATCCCAGCTTGTCGATCCGATCCTCTTCCCGTCGGTACTACATCAATTTTATCTGCTTTTTCCAGTACTTACGGATTTTCGCATCGACCCGTCTCGAATGGCACGACGCTTGCGGTTACCTGAACCATGGAAAGCGAAAACACACCCTTCGAGGCCGGCGATGGCTCCTGGATTCCGCGGACCAGCGTGGGTCGGTCCCGGGTCCTGATCGTCGATGACGAGCGGGGACCGCGGGAATCGCTTCGCATGATTCTGTCGGGCAACCACGATGTGCTCTGCGCGCCGAACGCGGCCGAAGCACTCGGGTTGCTCCGCACCACTGCCATCGATCTGGTCACCGTCGATCTCAACATGCCCGGCATGAAGGGCGACGAACTCATGCGCACGATCCGCGCCGAATTCCCCCAGACCGAGATCATCATCATCACGGGCTGCGGCTCGATCGAAACCGCCGTCGAGGGCATCCGCCACGGCGTCTTCGACTACCTGACCAAGCCCTTCGACGTTGTCCGCGTCACCACCTCGGTCGAGCGCGCACTCGACCGACGCGCCAGCCGCGCACAAATGGTCTCTCTCCTCGAAGGAATCAGCCGGGCACAAACTCGCGATCAAGACCCGGAACGTGTCCCGGACGAGCTCCTCTCGAGCCCGCTTGCCCAGAGGCGGCTGCCCGCGATCCTCGAGGAACTGTTCCTCTCTTCCGACGCCGGTGACAACCGGCTCGGCGGCGCGGGCACGATCGAATTTCTCGAGCTCCTGGCGGAAGCGATCGAGAGCCGCGACCTCTTCATGCGCGGTCACGCGCGTCGGGTCGCGTTCTATGCCGACCTCCTCGCCGCGGGCCTCAATCTTTCGCGAACAGAACGAAATCAAGTGCGAATGGCCGGATTCCTGCACGATATCGGCAAGGTCGGTGCGCCGAGTGATCTACTCGCGGGCGCCGTCATGCCCGAACCCCAGCGGCTCGAATCGATTCGGACGCATCCGACGCTCGGAGAGAGCCTCCTGCTCCCGCTCGGCTTCGACGCGACCCTCACCAAGACGGTGCGTCACCACCATGAGCGCTTCGACGGCTCGGGCTATCCGGATGGCCTCTTCGGAGAGGCGATCCCCCTGTCTGCCCGCATCGTCGGGATCACGGACGCCTTCGACGCAATGACCTGCGATCGACCCTATCGACGCGCACGCACACATGTCGAAGCGTTGATCGAACTCCGTCGCGAGGGCGGGGGACAGTTCGATCCGAGGCTCGTCGGCTTCTTCTGTGAGCTCGTCGCCGCCGGCGCGACCGACGCCCTCGGCGAGGCGGGCCCCCTGTCCGGGGACGAACCGAACGCGGGCGACCCCTTCGAAGCGATCTACCCGGTGAGCCGTTCCACCGACAGCCGAGGTGCCGCATGACCGTTTCTGCTGAACTGAGTCCCCAGGGTGCCCCGCTCCGGCTGGAGAAACGCCAGAGTGTTGTTCACGTGGTCGAGTACAGCCGCTATCCGCGTCGCCTTGCTTCGGAGAACCGCCGTGTCGCGTACACCCAGGACCGCTCGGACACCGGGCTCGGTCTCGATCTGCCCGAGCGCGTCACTCCCGGCGAATTATTGCAGGTGACCGTCCGCGATATCGACGGCCAGGTCGCTGTGGACGGCCTCGCACGGGTCGTCTGGTGCAAGGAATACGATGGAGGACACGCCCGCGCGGGCGTTTCGATCCTCCAAGAGACGGGCCAACGGCTGATGCTGCGCGTACGCAGACGCAGTCCGCTCGCGACCCGGTCGGATTCAAACAGTCACGCGCTTGGCTCGGGTTGAGTTCAAGCAGGGGAGTCGGCCGCATCGAATCGGGGGCGTGGCCGACCCCCTGTCTCATTCTCGGAGCGATTCCATCGCGTTGGAACTCCGATCACGAAGGGTCATAGCTGGGGGTCGAGGCCGTGGCGAAAAAACCGGGGGGGTTGCCGCGGTCTCGCCCTCACACCCTCCGAGATTCCTGCCCGGCGAATGCAGGGGCGTCCTCCGCACCACCCTGCGTCCCCGGCGACGACGCCCGACCTGCTAGATTCTTCCAGTATGTTTGGCATCGGTCCAATGGAACTCGTGCTGATTCTCGTGGTGGCGCTGTTGGTCCTCGGACCGAAGCGGATGCCGGAGCTTGCGCGCACGCTCGGTCGCGGACTCGGCGAGTTCCGTCGCGCGAGCAACGATCTCCGGCAAAGCCTCGCGCTCGACGATCTCCAGAACGAATTGCGCGATGAACTCTCCGGCACCGGCAAGAACAAGAAGCCCGCTCAGGATCTGGATCGCCCGGCCCAGGCCGGCGACGATCTCGCCCCCACGGCTGACCGAGAGAAGTCCGCCTCCGAGGAAAGTGCCGAGACGGCCGCGGGTCGCGACGCTTCGCCACGAGCCCATCCCGGCGAACTTCCCTTGGATACTGACCCGAACATTCATCGCGATCGCGACGAAGCCTCGGAGAAAGACCCGCCCGCGTCCTCCGCAGCGCCGAAATCAGCCGATTCGACCCTGGGCAACGTGCCCGTTGGCGGCGCAACGCCACGCGGCACGGACGATGAGCGTGGATGAGCGCGCGCTTCCGATCACCGACCACCTGACGGAGCTGCGGAATCGGCTCGCCTGGGTGATCGGGGCGATGGTGATCGTCGCGATTCTGTCCTTCAATTTCGCGGAGCAAATTTTCGGCTTCCTGCTCGCTCCCGCAACAGACGCCCTCGGCGCCAAGGGCAGTCAGCTCCAGGCCATCGCACCGACCGAGATATTCTTCACCTACATCAAGTGCGCGCTGCTCTCTGGCTTCATCCTGACCCTGCCCATCACCTTCTATCAGCTCTGGTCCTTCATCGCGCCGGGCCTCTACGACAACGAACGCCGGGCCGTACTCCCCTTCGTTTTCTTCTCGACGGCGCTCTTCGGCGGCGGAGCGCTCTTCGGCTACTCGATGGTCTTCCCGATGGTCTTCCAGTTCTTCAACAGCTGGGACAACGATTGGGTCGTATCGGCCTGGACGATGAAGGAAGTGTTCAGCCTGACGACGCGCTTGTTCCTTGCATTCGGGGTGGCGTTCGAATTGCCGCTCTTCGTGTTCTTCCTTTCGATCACCGGGATCCTGAGTGCCAAGCAGCTCTTCAGGGGCACGCCCTACGCGATCCTCATCGTGTTCATCCTCGGGGCGCTGCTCACGCCACCGGATTTCGTGAGCCAGCTCTTCCTGGCCGTTCCGATGGTCTTCTTGTACCTCGCCGGGGTCGCCGTGGCGTGGCTCTTCGATCCGGAGAGGCGAGCGGCCAAGGAAGCCAAGGAGAAGGCCGAAAGGGCCGGCCACGCCGTTACGAAGCGGGAGGACTGAGTCGCGGGGCCCGGCGGCGATTTGTTAGATGCAGCGCGGGTTCGATTCAATTTCGGAGCCGACGGATGCCCGATACGGTCCACAACACGATCGCGAAGGCGCCCACGACCGCGAGCAGCTTCGGAGTCGCCTGGAATATCCGCAGGATGATCTTCCGTCTGCCCAGCCCGAATTCCTCGAAATCATCCCCACGCTCAGCTCTGGAGACCCGCGTGTAGAGGTTCTCCGGAACGAGTTCCTGTTGGAACTGGAAGACCTCGGGGCGATCGGGAACGACTCGAACGCGCACCCAATGACCGTGGGGCGACCCGAATCCTTCGACACGGGTGAAGGTCTGGATCGCCTCCCGATATGGGTCGACGAGCGGTTTGTCGACCCGAAAATAGTGCGTGTCGCCGTTCGCCAGAATCACCGGGCCGCCGAACTCCCGGATGTTGCGGATCAGCCGTTCTTCGAATTCGGCGAAGACCGTATTCACCCCGATCAGATCCGGATGCACCAGGTCCATCGCCTCCGGATTCCCGCTCAGCGGCCAGAGATTTACCTGCGTCGCGAGAAAGACGCCGCGCGCCTGGCCCTGGTGTGCCACGCGAAACGCTTCATCGAGCCAGGCCTCGGCGGCCGCGATCAGCTCGCCGCGGGTTTCAGAGGTCTCGTTCGGCAAGGGATTCATCCCCGGCGCGATCATATGCAGAGTGGCAAAGACGACGCCGTTTCGTTCCCAGATCGCATTCTCGACCACCTCTGGAAATTCTTCGCCCTCACTCTGTGACCGAAGCGAGAACCCGTCCTCGCCCTCCGCTCGGGTCGGATCCGCGAAAAAGAGGGAGCGGATCGTTTCCAGATTTCCGAGCCGGTCCTCCGCGCAGTCCGCCCAATCGTTGTCCCCGGGTGTGAGAATGAAGGGCACACCGAGCCCGAAGAACCATTCCCGCCGTTCGCGATAGAGCGGCTCCGAACACGCCGTGAAACGCGGATTGTGGAGATCGCCCAGATGCAGAACGAAGGAAATGGCGCCGTCCTCACGCAGGTCGTCCAACAAGAACGGGATTCCCACGTAGTCACGCGGGAAATAGGGGTAGTCGCCGATCAGCGCGAATTCGAAGGGCTCGAATCCGCCTTCCTCCGCAAGAGCGGGGGAGACCGTCAGAGCGAGCGTCAGAATCGCGACTGCGAACCGCACGACTGAGATTTCAACGGAGCGGTTCGACATCTTCACCGGGTACCTCAAGCTCGAGAACGAAACCGTGGTGGGAACGGGGCAGCGGCGGGAGTTGCTAGTTCGCATCCCCACACGCAACGCGCAGTACCCGATCCCGCAGAGCCACATCGAAACCGCCCTTCTTGCGAGCCACGATGGTCAGGGCGAGGGGGCCATCGCTTCGCGCGAGCGCCAGGATCGCATCCGTCTCGCTCGACAGATCGAGGAGAATCTCCCGATCCCCCAATCGAACCCGATCCCTGTCACCCCCGCGCAAGACCTCCGCCAGGACCGCCTCCGTCTTTGGCAGCGCCACCTCGAACCGAGAGGCGCCGCGCGGGTCGGTCACCGCCGCGCGATGGGCCACCACCGCCAGGACGAGATCCCGCAAATCCTCGTCGAGCGGCTCCGGACCCGCTGCCATCTCGTTCTCGATGAACCCCGTGTCGTAGGCGCCATCGCGAAACACCTCGTTCTCGCAGACCCGCCGCAAGAAGGGAAGGCCCGTTCGGATGCCCGCGATCGTGAACTCTTCGAGCGCTGCCGCGAGTCGCCCGAGCGCCTCTTCGCGATCGGCTCCGTACGCGATCAGCTTGGCGATCATTGGATCGTAGTGAGACGTCACCGTCTGGCCGCCCTCGAATCCAGAGTCGAGACGAATCCCCGGTCCACTCGGCGCGGACCAGGCGACGATCGGCCCCGGCGACGGGATGAAATTCTTGTCCGGATCCTCCGCGTAGATCCGTGCCTCGATCGCATGTCCCGTCATCGAGACATCCTTCTGGGTGATCGACAGTGCCTCGCCTGCCGCCATCCGGATCTGCAGATCGACGAGATCGACCTTCGCCACCGCCTCGGTCACGGGGTGCTCCACTTGAATCCGGGTATTCATCTCAAGAAAGAAGAATTCACCACGCGCATCGACCAGAAACTCGCAGGTCCCGGCGCCGACGTAGTCGACCGCACGGGCAGCGCGAACCGCGGCGTCGCCCATGGCCGCCCGGAGCGCTCCGGTCATCCCGAACGCCGGCGCCTCTTCGACGAGCTTCTGATGGCGACGCTGGATCGAGCATTCGCGCTCGCCGAGATGGATCACGTGGCCCATCGAGTCGGCCATGATCTGGAATTCGATATGCCGCGGGCCGATCAGGCATTTCTCCAGATACACGGCACCGTCTCCGAAGGACGTCGCCGCCTCACTGGCGGCGCGCTCGAGCGCCGACTCGAGTTCCGACTCCTGCTCGACCCGACGCATGCCGCGGCCGCCGCCCCCGGCGCTCGCCTTCACGAGCACGGGATAACCGATCTCCGCAGCAGCCTTCCTGGCTTCGGCCGGGTCGGTGATTTCCGCGCCGCCCGGCACGACGGGCACACCGGCTTCGATCATCCGCTCCCGGGCACCGATCTTGAGCCCCATCGCGCGGATCACGTCGGGCGTCGGTCCAATGAACACGATCCCGGCGTCTGTCACGGCCTGCGCGAAATCGGCGTTCTCCGACAGGAATCCGTAGCCGGGATGGACCGCGTCCGCCCCGACCCGGGTCGCGATCTCCACGATCTTCGCAACATCGAGGTAACTCTCCGTCGCCCGCGCCGGACCACAACAGACGGCTTCGTCCGCCAGACGTCTGTGCAGCGAGTCTTCGTCCGCCTCGGAATAGATGGCGACGGACCCCACTCCCAACAGATGGCAAGCGCGGACGACGCGAACGGCGATCTCCCCGCGATTGGCGATCAGGATTTTTTCGAACATCGGCTCTCCTGGTCGAGCCTCGAAAGGGCGAGACGGCCACACCGCTCGGACCTCGATGCGGGCCCCAAGATGTGAAACGGCCGGCCGTCCTACAAGACGACCGGCCGTTGATTCACGCTAGAGCGCGCGACGAGGCCCGAAAATCGCGCGCGCAGCGCTCGAGCGACGCGATCCTTCCATCGATCTAGAGCGAGGCGATCTCCCTGAGCATCTGCTGGAGCTTGGATTCGTAGTCCCTGAGATCGATCGGGTTCCTGGCGACTCCGGAATCCATTGCCGCCTTGGCGACCGCGGGGGCGACACAGAGCAGCACGCGCGGATCGAAGGGTTTCGGGATGATGTAGTTGGGGCCGAAATCAAAGGATTCGCCCGGGTAGGCCTTCTTCACCGCCTCCGGAACGGCTTCGCCACGCTGGGCGAGTTCCGCGAGGGCGTAGGTCGCGGCCTGCTTCATCTCCTCGTTGATCTTGCTCGCGCGAACATCGAGCGCACCGCGGAAGATGAAGGGAAAGCCGAGCACGTTGTTCACCTGGTTCGCGTAGTCCGAACGACCCGTTGCGCAGATCGCATCGGGACGTGCGTTGTTCGCGTCGATCGGCGTGATCTCCGGGTCCGGATTCGCCATCGCGAAGACCATCGGGCGGTTGGCCATCGACTTGACCATGTCCTTCGTTACGACGCCGGCCTGTGAGAGACCCACGAAGACGTCGCAACCGATCATCGCGTCCTCGAGGGTACGCGCCTCGGTCTCCGCCACGAACTCTTCCTTGTACTTGTTGAATCCCTTGCCCCGGCCCTTGTACATGACGCCGCGGCTATCGCACATCAGGATGTTCTCGGGGGACACGCCAAGATCCTTGTAGAGCTTCGCGCAGGAAATCGCGGCAGCGCCGGCTCCGGAGAACACGACCCTCACCTCGTCGATCTTCTTCTGCTGAATCTTGAGTCCGTTCAGCAGCGCCGCAGCAGAGATGATCGCCGTCCCGTGCTGGTCGTCATGAAAGACGGGGATGTCGAGGGATTCCTTGAGTCGCTCCTCGATCTCGAAGCATTCCGGGGCGCGGATGTCTTCGAGATTGATGCCACCGAAGGTGGGAGCGATCAGCTCGCAGAACTTGATGATCTCTTCGGTGTCCTGGCTGTCGACCTCGATGTCGAAGACGTCGATGTCGGCGAAGCGCTTGAAGAGGACTCCCTTGCCTTCCATCACCGGCTTGCCCGCGAGGGCACCGATATTGCCTAGACCGAGCACGGCGGAACCGTTGCTGATGACCGCGACCAGGTTCCCCTTCGCCGTGTACTTGTAAGCGTCCTCGGGATTCTTTTCGATCTCGAGGCAGGGGGCGGCGACGCCAGGGGAATAGGCCAGAGAAAGGTCATCGGCAGTGATACAGTCCTTGGTCGGAACGACCTTGATCTTGCCGGCCCGACCCTTGGCGTGATATTCGAGGGCTTTTTCGTTGAGACTCACAACGGGATCCTTTTTTCCTGACGCCAGGCTGCCGGCCACCCGATTGGGAGTAGGCAGTCCCGGTTTCCGGGCGCGCGTCGAGGCGCTTCTGGCTCCATCCACCCGACGAATTCGACACACGTTGCGGACCACTCATGCGTGGCGGTCCGGTTCGTTGGCTGCGACTTCGATCTGGACCCATCCGTCGGGCTGCACCGCGTCATCCGCTCGACGTAGCAGCGTCCGGCCGGCATGAATGGAGTTCGCAAAGCCCCGGTTTCGTGTCCGATGCGTGAGCGAAAGGGTTTGCGATCCTATCAGTGTGTTAATGCCGCGTCGACAAAGGTGGCGGCCCCGGATTCAGAAAGACCCAGATTGTCGACAATCTGGGCAGCGCTCTGCCATCACTGAGCGGCAGCTCCCCTGGCCAAGATCTGCCTCTCGCGAGCGAATCCGGAATCCGGGAAATATCGGGTCGAACGACGACGTGCCGAAGGCCGGGGGGATCCCGCTGGGGACCCCGCGTGGGATCACTCGCGGGTCAGCTCCCGAGCGATCACGACGCGCTGGATCTGATTGGTGCCCTCGTAGATCTGCATGAGTTTTGCATCGCGCATCAGTTTTTCGACCGGATACTCGCGGGTGTAGCCATTGCCCCCGAAAATCTGAACCGCGTCGGTCGTCGCTTCCATCGCGACATCGGTCGCGAAACACTTCGCCATCGCGCTCTGCTTGGCTGCTCGTCGACCCACATCGAGCAACCAGGCGCTCTGCATCGTGAGCAGTCGGCTGGCCTCGACCCCCTTGGCCATATCCGCCAGCATGAACTGAACCGCCTGAAAGTCACCGATCACCTGGCCGAACGCCTTCCGCTCCCCCGCGTAGGCGAGGCTCTCTTCGAGGGCACGCTGAGCGATTCCCACCGCGAGCGCAGCGACTTGCGGCCGGGCGCGATCGAGCGTGGCCATCGCGATCTTGAAACCCTCGCCCTCGGCGCCCAGGCGCTGACTCGCGGGGACGCGGACGTCGTCGAAATGCAAGAGCGTCGTATTGCTCGCGCGCTGACCCATCTTGTCTTCCTTGCGACCCGGCGAGAGACCCGGTGTGCCAGCGGGAATGACGAAGGCACACATGCCCTTGTGACGTGAGGAGCGATCGAGGGTCGCGAAGACCGTAAAGAGATCGGCATACCCGCCGTTCGTGATCCAGGCCTTCGTCCCGTTCAAGATATAGTCGTCGCCATCGCGCTGCGCGTGAAGCTGCAGGCCCGCCACGTCCGAACCCGCACCGGGCTCCGAGAGGCAGAAGGCCATCAGCTTGAACTCCTCGGCGCAGAGGCCGAGCCACTCACGGCGCTGTTCGTCGGAACCGCCGAGCAGAATCGGGTTGAGAGCGAGATCGTTGCTGATGATCGATGTCGTGATGCCCGAGCATCCACGCGAGAGTTCCTCGACCCCTATACAGGCCGCGACCACCGGCAGGCCAACGCCCCCGAATTGCTCGGGAATGCCCGTGTGCGAAAGGCCGAGTTCCCAGGCCTTCTCGAGCACATCGATCGGAAATTCGCCGGTGACATCGCACTCGGCTGCGATCGGAATGATCTCCTCCTCGGCGAATCGCCGGGCGGTGGCCTGAAGGCTCAGGAGGGCGTCGTCGAGTTCGAAGTCCATCGGGTTCCGATCGGTTCGGGGAAGAGTGCGACCGCAGGGCGAGCTCCGACAGATAGCGTCGTATGTGCGGATCCACCGCTGAGCGCATGCGATCGTAGCTCGACGGTCGCAAGAGCGGCGTAAAAGACTGGCTCTCCATCGAGGATGGAAGAAGACTCTCGGTCCGGCCGACTAGATCGGAGATCCGAGTTCGCTCGAGAGTCGACTGGCCGCCGCGCTGATCGCCGTTGCGGCCGCGCCATGCAGCGTCTCTACGCCGAGTCGGCCGCTGGGACCCGACAGCGACAGCGCCGCAATCACGCGAGCACTCGCATCGCGAACCGGTGCCGCGACACATCGCAGCCCGACCGCGAACTCGTCGATGTCGGTCGCATAGCCGCGAAGTTGGACGGCCCGCAGATCGTCCATCAGCTTGGCCGGATCGGCGAATGTCGCGTCCGTGTAGCGCGTGAGCTTCCCGCCCAGCAATTCGGCTTCGAACCCCTGCGACATTCCGTCCTCGCTCGATGCGGTATCCAAATCCACGGCAGCCATTCCGTCCGGTGCCTGTGGCGGAACGTGCCGTGACCGCAGTAGCCCACGGTTCGCAATCTCGCCGGCGAGCAGCGTTTTTCCGATCGCAGTGCAATGAGCGTCGAGCCGCGTGCCCACACGCATGCCCGTCAATACGAGTTGATCCGGCAAGACTCCGTCGAGATGAACGACCTGTCGGCCGCTGAGCACGGCGAGATGGGCGGTCTCGCCGACGTCGCGAGCCAATCCTTCGAGGATCGGCCGCGCCTGGTTCATCAGCGTGTGGCTTCGAGCGAAGGCACGGCCCAACTCGAGGCAACGCGACCCGAGGTGATACAGCTCGGTCGACGGCGTCTGCTGGATATATCCAGCGAGCTCGAGGGTCGCGAGAAGACGGAAGGCATTGTTCTTGTGGAGCCCCAACTCGCGCGCGAGGTCGCTCACACCCATCTCGGACTCCGTGTGGAACACCTCCAACATTCGGAGCGCATTGGTTACGGTCTGAATCGCATATTCGCTCTTCAGCTTACTGGAGACCTTCGGCATCGTTGATCCTCGCCTCTTTCCACTCGACCATTCCAAGACCCGTGCCAACTTGCATCATGCGACGCCAACTGCTTCAAACCACATCAACTAGAGTGCGTCGACGACGACGCCCCAACCCGTCAACGATCGCCTGATCAGAGCGAAGCGCAGAGGGCGAACGAAATAGCTCTGATGACCCGATCCGGCGTCCCGAGCACGGGAACCTTACGAATCAATGAAAATGGTTGGGAGACGCTCGCGGTCTGGATGAAGGGCTTCATCATTCTGCGGTTCCCGATTCAAACCTGATCTCGATCCGATACTCATTTCCCTTCGACCCGATATCGAAAGGACCTTCAATCGGCTCGGGCAACAGGATTGACGACCGGAAACTGACCAGCGAACGAAATGGTGGGGAACGTATCGGGGGACAGCGTTGGGGAGAAGTCGATCCAGCAGGCCCAGGGAGCATGCAATCTCTAACGCAACCGTGAGAGACATGTCAACGAATTCAAACCTCCGTCGCTCGACAAAAATCCGATTTACACAATGATGTGTCTCATCGAACCGATCAAGCCCTACGACCGCAAGGGAATTTCGATCGCCACCTTTCGAGTGCTGTCCCGAAAAAATCTGGGGATGCTGTCAACACGTCGGGGGAGCCGCGAGGCCGACCGCCGACTCGCGCACGAACGAGCGCGCGGGCCGAGACCGACGCGACTAATAAATGGGAAGAAGGTCCGGAGAGATCGCACGCAAGGAGGCGATCAGACGCGCGGGCGCTCCGAGGCACGCGCCGCCATTTCGTTCGCGAGGAGTTCGACGATGAGGGTCACTACCCCCAATACGATCGCAATGTCCGCAACGTTGAAGTCGGGAACCGCATTCGAAGTGATGGGACCGATATGCAGGAAGTCGAGACCCGATCCGTAGCGAAGCCGATCGATCGTGTGGCTGGCGATTCCGCCGAGCATGGCACCCAGCGCGGCGGCACTGCCGGGCTCCCCAGGGGACAGACCGCGATAGAACGCCACGATGATCAAGGTGGCGCACAACGCGAGCAGCGAGAAGCCGATCAGCTGCGCTCCGGGCAACCAGTCTCGAAAGAAGCCGAACGCACCCCCCATCGAGGGGACATGGGTCAGAGCCAGCAGATCCCCCACAAGAGGAGTGCGAGTACCGACGTCGAGAGTGGTCGTCGCGTGGAATTTTCCGAACTGATCGAGTAGCGCGGCGACCAGGGCCACCGGGAGGAAGGCGAGGCGTTTCGTACCCATCCCGAACGGCCCCTACCTGAGCTCGGAGGCCGAGAGCCGCTCATCGCCCCAGATCTCGGGTGACAGCGAGCGAGCCCGGTCGAAGAGCGTCCGCGCGCGATCGTCGCGTCCCCGCGCACGATCGATCCCCGCGCGAAGACCCAGGCCCCACACGTCGACGGAGGGGCCAAGTCTCTGCTGTGCCTCGAAGAGTGAACGCGCTTGATCGAGAAAAGCGGCCGCCTCGACCGGCGAGTCGCCATCCAGGTGATGACGCGAGAGGGCGAGAAACGCGAAGGGATTGGTCGGGTCGACGCGTACCGCGCGCTGATAGCTCGCGATGGCACGAGAGGGTCTGCCGGCCTCGTCGGCGTCGAGCCCAGCGATCACCAGACGCAGAGACGCATCCCGGGCGGGGTCATCGAGACCGATCGCCCCGGAGGCGGTCAGCGGAGACTCCGCCCGTAGTTGTGGCACGAAGCGCTGGCCCGCTACGCAACCCGCCTGCGACGCCAGGATCAGCATCGTGAGAAGACACGGAAGCGGTCGAAAAGACTGATAAATCACGGCGGCCGAACCTCGCACATCCCGCCGCCCGAAGCGAGGGAGCTTTCGACTGACCGGCACGGTTGTCAGCCCCCGAAGAGCCGGTCGAGGAATCCTCTCCGCTTCGGCTCACCGCTCGGGCAGGTCTTCTGCGGCGCCGTCCCTCTCAGGAAGAACTCCGATCGGCGTTGGCGGCAGCCGAGGAGTGCCCGGGCACCGCTTTCGGGATCGATATCGACCTCTTCGACACCCCCGGGTCGAGTGAAGGCGCCGCGAACCCGACTGCCCGAGACCTCGGACAAGAAGTCGGCCCAGATCGGCAGCGCCCCACGACTACTCGGCACGCCGATCTCCCGCGGCTCGTCGTACCCGACCCACACGACCGCAACGATCTCGGGTGTGAAGCCGACGAACCAGAGATCGTACTCATCATCGGTCGTTCCAGTCTTGCCCGCGATCGGGCCGCGGAGGCCTCGTGCCCGGATCCCGGCGCCTGTCCCCCGATCGACTACGCCCTCGAGCAGGGAGGTCGTCAGGTAGGCGGTGCCTGGATCGAGCACCCGACGCGCACCCGAGAGTGGCCATTGTTCCTGTCCCACCCCTCGATCGTCGATCAATCCGATGAAGCTTCGAGGAGTCGGACGCAAGCCGCCGTTGGCAAAGGTGGAATAGACGATCGCAAGTTCGAGGGGAGTGACCTCGGCCGTTCCGAGCGCGAGACTCGGCACCGCCGGCAGACGGCTCTCGACACCGAGCCTACGCGCCATCTCGATGACCTTCCCGATTCCAACCGCCTGACCGATGCGCGCTGCGGGTACGTTGAGCGAACGCTCGAGTGCCTCGCGAACTGTGACGGAGCCGCGAAATTTCTTGTCGTAGTTCACTGGCTCCCAGACGCCATCCGGCGTGTCGATCTGAATCGGCTCGTCCTCGATCCGGGTCGCGAGGGTCAAGAGAGGGCCCGACTGCGGGGAGAGCGCCGCCGAGTAGAGGATCGGCTTGAATGCGCTGCCCGCCTGGCGATGCGCCATCGTGCAGCGATTCCACTGCGAGGACGCATAGTCTCGCCCACCGACCATCGCGAGAATCTCACCGGTTTGCGGACGCATGGCGAGCAGGCACCCCTGCAGAACCGGCACCTCCTCACCCTCTCCCACCTGCGCCTTTCCGAGCCGCTTCTCGAGGGCGTCGAGTCCCTCGTGAAGGCTACGGATGGCGGCGCGCTGAATCACGGTGTCGAGGGTCGAGTAGATCCGCAGGCCCTCGACCGAGAGCAGGTCCTCGTCGTAGACCTCGGGCAGCTGTCTTGCGAGCTGGTCGAGGAAATAGCGATCCTGCCCCGACTCGAGCGTGATCGCCGCCAGGCTGAGCGCGCGATTGCGCGCTCGCTCCGCGGCCCGTGGATCCAGCCGGCCCTGGGACTCCATCAATCCGATCACGAGATCTCGCCGCTTCCGGGCCCGCTCGGGATGACGGTGGGGGCTGATCGCGTTCGGGCTCGCGATCACGGCCGCGATGACCGCCGACTCGTCGACCGCTAGGTCCGCCACCCGCTTGCCGAAGAAGAAGCGCGCCGCCTCTCCCACGCCGTGGATCGCCGTCGATCCCCGCCGCCCCATGTAGATCTCGTTCAGGTACGCCTCGAGGATCCGTCGCTTTTCGTAACGCAGCTCGACCATCAGAGCCATCACGGCCTCGGTCAGCTTCCGGGTCAGCGTCCGCTCGGGGGTCAAGAAGAAATTCTTCACCAGCTGCTGGGTCAGCGTGCTCCCGCCCTGTCGGATTCTGCCCGCCCGAAGGTTGGCGAGCATCGCCCCGGCGATCCGCACGGGATCGAGCCCGTGGTGCTCCTCGAAACGGCGATCCTCGACGGAATAGATCGCGGCGACCAGATGGCTGGGGACCTCGTCGATCCGCACGAGATCACGCTGCTCACGCTCGGTCCCGTAGAAGGCGGAGATCGGCTCTGGCTCCAGCGCCACCACATCGACCGGCGCCCCGCGGCCATCGCGCATCTCTCGCACGCGTCCCTCCTCGAGTCGAAATTCGACCTTTCGATTCGGTTCGGGAAGCTGGGGGTGATCGAAACCGCGTAGATGCACGCGCAAGCGACCCGGCAGCCAGCGGTAGTGACCGACCGAGAGCGGTCCCGCCCGGTTCTGCTCGCGATAACCCATTCGCGTGAGCCAGCCGGCGAGATCGAGGCGCTGCCAATCCGCGCCCGGATAGATGATGACGGGGGCAGCGTAGACTCGGGACGGCACGGAGAAGGGACGCCCCTCGAAGCGCGAGACGACGATCCGATCGAGTTCCAGAAGCCAGCCCGCCGTCCACAGCCCTGCGCCGAAGGCGAGGGTGATCGCGACCAGCCCCGCCCGCCGCGCGCCGATCGATCCTCGCCGGCGATCCGAATGCCCGGAAGCCTTCGCCCTCTTCCTAGCGGTCTTGCTGTTGCTGGCCCTGGCCATGCTGGTCTCGATCCCCCCGAATCGTTACATGCAATCCCAAGTGGGTACGCACCCCACGGGACGCTACCGGGTCCCGAACGGGCGAGCCCGAACAACCGCGCGGGTGGCGTCGCGGACGATCCCACGTGGTAGTCCATGGAACCCGCGAACCCCGCGCCGTTCCTCCGGAATCGAACGAGAAGGACCGATCCGGCGAAAAACCGGGCGCGAACCCCGGGCCATCTTGTGCGGCGGCGTCCGAACCGCGAGAGTAGGGCGCCATGAGCCCGAAATCCGGAAAAGAAAACAAGGCCCACAAACCCTGGGGCGGCCGCTTCAGCGAAGCCACCGATCCGACTGTCGAACGATTCTCGGCCTCGATTCATTTCGACCAGGTCCTCGCGCACCACGATATCCGCGGCTCGAGGGCCCAGGCACGCATGCTCGGACAGGCCGAACTCATCTCCAGCGACGAGGTTCAGGAACTCCTCGCGGGACTCGACCAGGTCGCGGGGGAGATCGCGGACGGACGCTTCCCCTTCGATCCGGCCCTCGAAGACATCCACATGAATATCGAGACCCGATTGCGGGTCCTGATCGGTCCCGTGGCGGGGAAGCTCCACACGGGCCGCTCTCGCAACGATCAGGTTGCCACGGACCTCGCGCTCTTTCTGCGCGACGTGTCCCTGGCGACCCAACGGGGTCTGCTCGATCTTCGGGGCGTGCTGCTCGAGCGGGCACGAGAGAACGTCGACACCGTGCTGCCGGGCTACACCCATCTCCAGCGGGCCCAACCCGTCCGGCTCGCCCACCACTGGCTCGCCCACGTCGAGACCCTCGGTCGCGACGCGTCCCGCTTTCGCGACGCGCGGGCACGGATCAATCGGTGTCCCCTGGGCGCGGGAGCCATCGCGGGCTCGACGCTCCCACTTCTGCGGGAGCAAACCGCCCGGGAACTCGGATTCGATGCGCCCACGAGAAACAGCATGGACACCGTGGCCTCGCGAGATGCGGCCCTCGAGTACATGGCAGCGGCAGCGATCTCGATGGTCCATCTGTCGCGACTCGCCGAGGAGCTCGTGCTCTGGTCGAGCGCGGAGTTCGCTTTCGTCGAATTGGCGGATGCCTACTCGACCGGGTCGAGCCTGATGCCGCAGAAGAAGAATCCCGACGTGCCCGAGATCGTGCGCGGAAAATCCGGGCGCGCGATCGGCAACCTGGTCACGCTGCTCACGGTGGTGAAGGGCCTTCCGCTCACCTACAACCGCGACCTCCAGGAGGACAAGGAGCCGCTCTTCGACAGCGTCGATACCCTGAGAGATTCACTCGAGGTCATGGCCGGCGCGATCGCGACCCTCGACGTCAAGCGCGAGCGAATGGGAGAAGCAGCGGCAGATCCGATGCTGCTGGCGACGGACCTCGCGGAGATCCTCGTCCGCGCCGGTGTGCCCTTCCGGGATGCCCATGAGGTCGTCGGCAGGATCGTGGGTCACGTCACGCGCAAACAGATCGACCTCCGCGCGCTCACCCACGCGGATCTGCAGTCCTTCCATGAGGCCTTCGAGGCCGGCGCGGACGAACTGCTCGATCTCGAGCGCAGCCTCGAGAGTCGCTCGCTCGCGGGCGGGACCGCACGTGTGAGAGTCGAAGCCGCCCTGGTCGAAATCGGGGCCGAGCTCGCGGCAGAACGCGGCGAGCTGGAACGGCTCGAGGCGCAAGCCGAGGGAGGCGCGTAATGAGCCAGGAGCACGGAGATCGCTGCGCGCGCAGACGGCACCGGCTCGTCGCGATGCTCACAATTCTGGCGATCGTCGGTACACTGTCCGCTTGCGGCCGCTACGGTCGACCCGTTCGGCCGACGCAGGTGGAGGCCGTCGCCAGCCCCGTCGAGGCGGTTCCCGACTCGGCCGCTGCTGGATCGGCCAAGCCCGCCGACCGCTGATCGAAGAGCGCCCGGACCACACCGGTCCGACCGAGGCCGCCCCCGAAGAAATTCAGTGCATCCCATCATCCCCATCCGAATCTGCAGTGAGACCCGAGAGAGAGTGAGAGCCAAGAGATGAGCCGCCCCATCCCCTTTGTGAAGATGCATGGCGCCGGAAACGACTTCGTCCTCTTCGACGGAATTCGCAACGAACTCCCGCGCGACCTCTCGAAGTTGGCCCGGGAAATCGCGGACCGGCATTTCGGGGTCGGGTTCGATCAGATGCTGGTCGTCCGGCCATCCGAATCCGCCGATTTCTGTATGGATATCTACAACGCGGACGGCTCGCAGGTCGAGATGTGCGCGAACGGCATTCGTGCCTTCTACAAGTATCTGCGCGACGCCGAACACACGAGCGCCGACGAGATCGGAGTCGAGACCCTCGGCGGGATCGTTCGCCCGCAATGGGCGGGCCAGGGGCGGGTCAAGGTCGACATGGGTCTGCCGGTCCTGATCCCGGAGAAGATTCCAACCACCCTCGCGACCGGCGCGGGTCCCGTACTCGAAGTCCCGATCGAGCTCCCGGATGGCCTCTGGCCCGAGGCCCCCAGCGGGTTGCGTGCTTCCTCGATCTCGATCGGCAATCCGCATTGCATCATCCAGGTCGACGAGATCGACTCGGTTCCGCTGGACCGGGTCGGCCCCGCCCTCGAACACCACGTCGCATTCCCGAACCGGGTCAATGTCGAGTTCATCGAGATCAAGAGTCGCGACCGGATTCGTCAGCGAACCTGGGAACGCGGCACCGGGGAGACCCTCGCCTGCGGCTCGGGAGCCTGCGCGGTGGCGGTCGCCTCCATGTTGCGTGGGGTCGTCGACCGCGAAATCGCGATCGAATTACGCGGCGGCGAGCTCGAGATCGCCTGGGCGGACAAGAATTCCTCGATCTGGATGACCGGCCCGGCTACGACAGTATTTGACGGGGTTTGGGCCGTCGACGACGACGCCTGACTACACGAGGAAGAGGCCAACATGTTGCAAGGCACGCTGACGGCGCTCATTACGCCGTTCCGAAATGGAGAGCTCGACGAGACCGCGCTCCGCGGGCTCATCGAGCGGCAGATCGAAGCCGGCGTCAACGGTCTCGTGCCCTGCGGTTCGACCGGAGAGTCGGCGACGCTCTCCTACGACGAGCATCACCGCGTCATCGAGATCACCTTCGACGCCGCCGCCGGCCGCGTTCCGGTGATTGCCGGCACGGGTTCCAACTCGACCCGCGAGGCGATCGATTTCACGCTCCACGCGAAGAACGCCGGAGCGGACGGTGCGTTGCTGCTCTCGCCCTACTACAACAAGCCGACCCAGGAGGGCATCTACCAGCATTACGCTTCGGTCGCGGCCGAAACCGGACTGCCCCTGGTCATCTACAACATCCCTGGGCGCACGGCGTCCAATATCCTGCCCGAAACCATCGGACGACTCGCGCGAATCGAGAACATCATCGGGGTCAAGGAGTCTTCCGGTGATCTCGACCAGATCGCCCACGTCGTTGCCCTCTGTCCCGCCGATTTCTCGGTCGTGTCCGGGGACGATGCGCTCACCCTCCCCCTGCTCTCCGTTGGTGGGAAGGGCGTCATTTCGACGTCCTCGAATATCGCGCCCTCCGAGGTCGCCGAGCTCGTGCGCCGCTTCGCCGCGGGAGACGCGTCGGGAGCGCGTGAGATCCACCACCGGCTGCTGCCACTCTTCGACGCGCTCTTCTGCGAAACGAATCCGATCCCGGTGAAGGCTGCCGCGGCGGCCCTCGGCTGGTGCGATGGCGAGATCCGTCTGCCCCTCACGCCAATCACCGAAGCCAACCTCGAACGCTTGAAGGTCGTCATGAAAGACCTGGGAATCCTGCAATGACCGATTCGAACGCGACAGGTGTCATGGTGGTCGGCGCAGAAGGGCGCATGGGGCTCGAGATTCGCGCGGCACTGGCCTCGGAGCCGAGCCTGCGGTTCGCCGGCGCGCTCGAGCGACCCGGTCACGACGCGGTCGGCCAGACCCTCGCCGACGGAATCACGCTGCACGACGATCCGAAGCGCGCCCTCGAAGGCTGCAGCGTCGCGATCGATTTTTCCGTTCCGGCCTCGACTCTCGCGAACCTGCGGGCCGCCGCAGACGCCGGCGTCAGCTACGTAGCGGGGACGACGGGCTTCGATGAAGAGGGGATGGCGGAGATCGCTCGCTTCGCGGAAGAGATCCCGGTACTCCACGCACCCAATTTCTCGGTGTCGGTCAACGTGCTCGGCCACCTCGTGCGCGAGGCGGCACGACTGCTGGGAGACGGTTACGACGCCGAACTCTTCGAGCTCCACCACGGCCAGAAGCGAGACGCCCCGAGCGGGACCGCGCTGTTTCTAGGCGAAGCGGTCGCCGAGGGGCAGGGCCTCGCCGCCGGAAAAAAGCGAAGCCTCCGCGACCATGTCGTCCTCGAACGCGCGGGGGAGACCGGTGCGCGGCCGAGAGACGCGATCGGAATCCAGACCCTGCGCGGGGGCGACAATCCCGGCGAGCACACGATCTACTTCATCGGCCAGGGCGAGCGCATCGAGCTCAGCCATCGGTCCGCCACGCGTGGGCATTTTGCGGTCGGTGCCGTGCGCGCGGCTGCCTGGGTGGTCGGCCGAGAGCCCGGCCTCTACCGGATCGAGCAGGTCCTGGGGCTCGACTAAGTTCCAAAATCGCGCCTAAGCTCATGGCCAGGCGCCCGCCCGACAAGAGAATCCGCTCCGTGAAAGGACTGCCCCCATGCTCTCTCTTCAGGAAATTTCCGACCGACTCGAAATCCAGGACCTCGTCTGGCGTTATTCCGAGATCATCGACGCGAAGGATTTCGACACACTCCGCGACGATGTCTTCACCGCCGATGCCTTCATCGACTATTCGACCTTCGGCGGCTCGAAGGGGGATCTCGAAACGACGATCGCGTTCCTCCATGGCGCCATGAAGATCTTCCCCGCCCATCAGCACCTGAACGCGAATATCCAGGTAAAGCTCGATGGCGACACCGCCAGCGGTCGTGTGATGTGCTTCAACCCCCAGCAGATGGAGGCCCGCGACGGCGAAGACGACGGTCATATCTTCTTCTGCGGTCTCTGGTATATCGACGAGTACCTCCGCACCGACGCGGGTTGGCGCATCACGAATCGGGTCGAGGAGAAGAGCTACCTCTTCAATCGACCCGAATTCATGAAGGGCGTCTAGCGGCGGACCACCGCGTAGGGTCTCATTCGAGGCCGGGTCCGAGTTCTACTTCGTACCCGAACACGACCTCCCTCAGTCCCGCTTCGAGCGCACCTTCGGACTTCTCGCGCAGGAGATCCCGTCGGAGGCTGGCAGCGATCTCGCCGACCTTTGGCAGCCGGCTCTCTTCGCGAACCGAGACGAGAACGAGGTGCCAGCCGTGGTCCGAGGCGATGGGACCCTGCCAACGTTCGGGATCCGGCGTGATCTTCGCGAGCGCCCCGGACATCGCGTCACCGAAATGGCTACGAACCTCGTCGAGAGTCCGGTCGACATAGTGGCGGTTGTATAGAAAGCGATCGCCTAACGGGAGCGCACCCGAGAGGCCGGCTCCCTTTTCGTTCAGGCCTTCGAGAACTTCCATCGCCTCCGCAGGCGGCCCCGAGTCACCGCCGCCGCGGAAGAAGACATGCGCAAACGTCAGGATCGTTGGGACGCGATACTCCTCGACATGGGCGTGGTAGAACGCCTCGACGTCTGCCTCGCCGATCGCCTCCTCGTCCTCGACAACGCCCAGGGTCAGGAACTCGAGCTTCTGGACGAGGCGACGCCGGATCAGCTCATCGCCGCGATCGAGGCCGAGCGACAGCGCCTCGCGCACCAACGCCTCCTCGCGTACAAAGCGGTCGATCCAGTGTTGGCGTCGCTCGCGAGTCAGTCCGTCGTAGGCGAGGGCGGTCACCCTTGCGTCGGGCTCCTGGGTGCGCGCCTGGACGAACGCGAGGAGCGCATCCCGCTCGACCACGATCTTCCTCGAGAATTCCGCCGAACGCGGGTCGAGCCCGACGCCGGAATCGCGACCAGACAGATCGAGCGCGAAATAGAGGACCAGCCCCAGCGCCAGAAACTGAACCACCGGTGCCCGCCAGGTGAGCGATCCGAGCGAGTGCACCAGTCGCCTCAGGGCTGGTACCAGATCGGCGACGTATAGGCGCGTTCCTGAAGCGTGGGCGGCTGAGCGTCCGGCGGCTCGGTCTGCATCGCGATCCCATCGAGCAGCGAATGCCTGGGGGTGGGGATCTCGAGGACCCGGACATAGTAGAATGCGCGCTCGCTCGGATCGAAATCTGGATCGGTCCAGACCTCGGCGAGTTCGCTCGCACCGACTGAGTTGGTATAGGCGCCGGACTCGAGGTCGACCGTATTGTCGATCGCGGGCAGGCGACCCGACGCGTCGGGCATGCGGCCCCCCGACCATGCGACGTCGTGAACCCGCTCGTGGGTCAACCCGTCGCGCCCGAACCAGCCCTTCACGATCTGGACGCGATCGAGGTTGGCCCCCTTCGGATCTTTCGCCGCGTGCACCAGGAAACTCGGTGCGGTTGCGGCCTTCGACCCGAGCAGCCTACGCAAGCCGCCGGGCGCCTCGGGCCGAGCGACGAGGTCGCCACCCATCGGCACACCCGCCGCGTAGCCGACCGAGGCGAGATCCGCGGCCTGCGCGTCGCGTTCGCGAAAGGACCAGCCCCCAAAGAAGCGGACTTGAATCCGGGGTCCCGTCGTCGCGTAGACCTCGCGCCGGCGAAAGGCCGCGAAGATCGACTCCCGGGTGTTCTCCTCGGCCCATACCCCCGCCAGGCCCCCCGCACCAATATTCCATCCGTTGACGTCTCGACCGGCGGCGAAGAGATGCTTCGTCTCCGGCGTCGAGTCGACGGCCATCTTGCCCCAGAAATTGTCCTCTTCGGCGGCGGCGAGGCCCGAATGGGAATCCGTCGCGCCGATCATTCCGAATTTGTAGGGGTTCGCGCCGACACGCTCCTCGATCTCGAGGCCACGCCGCAGTCCCGAGCGTGCGTAGTCGCCGATCTGCGGAACATACTCCTGACGATTGCGCTGGATATAGGAGGGGTAGGTCTCGAAGTCGGCGAATTCGTCGTCCGGGGAGAGGTCCGGATGGGCCTCGGAGTCTCCCTTGTATTGCGTGACCTCCGCTACCGGCTCCCAGCGCGCGCGGGTACGTGCACTCTCCGTCGTGTAGGGCGTTTCGTCGAGCGAGGTCTCGCCCCACATATAGCCCTTCGAGATATTCGGGTTGTGGGGGATCGCGACGAACTCCGCGCCGCTCGATTCCGTCGTCTCTTCCAGCCACGCCCAGAGGTCGTCCGGATAGGAGGAGTCGCTCGAGGAGTAGGGCATGAAGGTGCGTGCGGTCGGACCGTCGGTCGAGGTCATCACGACGCGGTGGAGATTCGCGCCGTTCGGCAGCGAGCTCCACTCCCAGCCGATCATCGCCGTGAAGCGCCCGGGCGCGTTGTGTCGATCGGCGGCGGCCGTCGTCTCCGCCCAGGCGTCGCGACGCAGCGGCTCGTCCTGGCCCGCGACCGGCAGGGCGTTGGGGGCGCCCGCAACGGAGATCGGATCGCGCGTCTCGCCCGGCTCGATGTCGGCGACCGGAAGCACCCCCGCAAAGACTGCAGCACCCTGGCCCCCGTCGATTGCCCCACGGATCTGCTCGGCGAACTTCGCCGCAGGACCCTCCTTCACATCGAAATAGAGTTTTCGAATCACACCCAGATATTCGGCGTGATCCGCCACCACCAGAAAGTCGAGAGGCGTGTCGATCCGGACGCGCGCGCGGTGGTAGGGATGGATGACCGGCAGGCCCTTGGCCCATCGATAGGCGGTATCCGGATCGGCACTGCGGTTGCCGTTCAGGAAGGCGTCGAAGGAATACGAAGTATGCAGATGGGTGTCACCAAAGAGCACTCGTCGCGATTCGTCGGCACCCGAACGCGCCGGAAGAAGCATTCCGATCACGACGAGCAACGAAAGCGGAGCCGTCCACACCTTCGTCGCACGTCGAGACATCGTGAATCGAAAATGAGAGTCCGCCATCGGCTAGCCCCCTTCGCTGTGCTAGTTCGGGGATCGGCGACGAGCGTCGTCGCCCGGGCCGGTTCCCGCTGCCACACAAAGAATGGCAGCCGGCTCACCGCAGGAATAGCGCGAGATGGGTGTCTAGCGACGCGAGGACGCGGACCGCCGGTCCGTCCGACCCGGCTAGACGGCGGCTGCGCCGCGTTCCCCGGTGCGGATTCGGATGGCTTCTTCGAGCGGCAGCACGAAGATCTTTCCGTCGCCGATCTTTCCGGTGTTGGCAGCGCCTACGATCGTCTCGATGACCTTGTCCACCAGGTCCTCGGCGACCACGACTTCGAGCTTGATCTTGGGCAGGAAGTCGACCACGTATTCCGCTCCGCGATAGAGCTCGGTGTGGCCCTTCTGCCGGCCGAAGCCCTTGACCTCGGTCACTGTCAGACCTTCGACTCCAATTCCGCTGAGCGCTTCCTTCACGTCGTCGAGCTTGAAGGGTTTGATGATCGCTTCGACCTTCTTCATCTGACCAGTTCTCCGGTTGCTCCGTCGGCGGCCTCCCCTTCGAGGGAATCGCAGAAGCGGTTGAGCGGGCTGAGTGGTCCGCGCCGAATGACCCGCGGGAGGTGTACAGAAACCGCACGGTACCACAGTCGACGAAGGGGGAGCCGGGCCGGTTCATGCACACACCCTCATCACGGGGTGCCCGCGAATCGAGCAGGTCGGATCAGCCCACCTCGTGAATCCACCCAATCTCCACCCTTCGCCGAGCGCTCGGCCCGCTCATGTCGAGGAGAGCGAGTTTCTCACGTCCGGACAAGCAAGAGCGGGCCCTCGGTGGATTGGCCCGACGCTTGCATCTACCCCCCCAGAACTCGAGTCGAGACTTGCGAGTGGTGCCGATTCTCCCCCGGAAGCGACGCCCTCCCTCCCCGTAACCTGCAACCCGATTCAAACGGAGTAGAGACATGGAGCTCAACGCAACCGCTCGCAACGAGCCGATGGATCACATCGACGCGTTCGCGCGCTTCGTGAAGGACACCGTCCCCACCGGTCTCACCAGCGACGGCCCCCAGACCCTCAAGGCCTGGCTCGACCTCGCCGAGGCCTACCGGATCACCCAGGCCCTGCGCGAATGCCATGGCAACCGCTCCGCCGCCGCGCGACTGCTCGATATCGGCCGACGAACCCTCTACGCCAAGATGGACAAGCTCGGAATCACCGCGACCTGGCGAGTGAGCTAGGCATCGACGTCACGACAAAAAGAGAAGGGCGCGACGTACGAGACGCCGCGCCCTTCTCTTATCTCATCCGGAGCGTGTGCTCCGGAACTCATGCATCAGAACTCGTAGTACATCTGCATCAGAGCGACGAGTTCGTCGCCACTGTTCGTTCCGCCAGGGTTGGCCATTGTGGCTCCGAAAGAATT
>JAPYTP010000044.1 GCA_029941885.1 Myxococcota bacterium | reverse complement strand
GGCGACGGATGAGCCCGATCTCTGGACTCGCCTCGGGGACGGGCGCGTCCGGGAGTGGATCGAGGTCGGACAACCCGACGGCAAGCGACTCGTCAAAGCGACGCGGCAATCCGAACGAGTCACACTCTTCGCCTTCGGCGAGGGGATCGAGCGATGGAAGACCGCACAACTCGATTCGATCGATGCACCCGAAAATCTGTCCGTCGCCCGATTCGACCACGGCTTTCTCCGAGAGCTGGCTGCGAAAAGCGACCGGCAACTGCGCTGGTCGATCACGCTCAGCGAGGGAATTCTCTTCCTCAGCGCCGGCGAGGAGAGCTTCGAGACGACACCGGAGATCTGGCTCGGGAATCCGTTCGACTGATCGCATCGCGCTTTCGGCGCGAGGAGGGCTCGGTCAGAAACGAAAGGTCCATTGCAGCTTCGCCAGGGGTGCGGTGCGCGTCGCGACCACATCGTCCCGGGTATCGAAGCCCTGATTCAGCACCAGGAAGAGCTCCCGTCCATCTTCGATGATCCACCGGAATCGACTGTTGATGCCGAGGGTGTCGGTCACACTGTCGAATTGGACGAGTGTGATCCATGAGATGTCGACGTTGAAAAAGAGACTGAGCCGGGCTTGAAGGACGTGGATATTCTCGTCACCGCCAGGCAGTCGGAGATTGTCGAAGCTGTAGATGATGCCCGACTGAACGTACTTCGAGAAACGAAAAGTGAAATCGCCACGGGTTCGCAGGCGCATGCCGTCATAGAAGCTTCCGTAGCCGAGATGGTACTCGCCACCGATCCGACGATTGAGACTCGCTTTCAAGCGCAGCTGGATTTCGTCGAAGTGATAGCGACCGATCGGCACGTTGAAGTTGCTGAATGCTGAATCGACGGCTTCGTAGCGATGCTTGTACGAGAGGCGAATCCCATCATCGATCGGACTTCGAAGATCGAAGACTCGCCAGGTGAACGCCCCGCTCTCGACCTGCCGACCCTGCTCCGTGATCAACTCTGTGATCACGCCGACGTCGGCTGTCTGGATGCTCGCTAGATCCGGCCGCCAGCGACGCCGATAATTCGCCTGGAACTCACGAATGCCTACGCGGTTCGAAAATCCAAGTGCAGGATCGAAGTCCTTGTCATAGACGCGGCCGACGACCTGCCAGTGGTGGGTATCATTCGGATAGCTGACGGCACCGCCGTATGCGTAACCCGCCCCGTTTATCGCATCGGGATCGGCCTCCGGTCCGGTGTCGGGATCGTTCAAGCTGCCTTGCACCCAGGCGCTCGCGAGAAAGGTCTTGTTGGCGCGAAAATTCGAGTCTCGGTAGAGGAAGTCGGCGCCGAGCACGGTGTTACCACCATTCGCCTCCGGATCGCCATTGGTCAGGATTGCGCCGATCGACGACTCTCCGAAATTCGCCGCCGCGCGGGCGACCAATAGATTGTGTTGATCGACCTGATCGTGGCCGTCGAGTACGACGTCGAGCAACCCGATCTTCACGTTGCCCACGCGCCCGGTGACCTTGGCCCCGGCGAGGATGTCCTCCGGCTCACCGTCATCGTTCAAGCCGATTCGGCGCGAAAAGAAGGGACGTCCGTTCTTCGCCAGGTTCCCGAAATCAAAAATCAGCGCGTCCTGCAAGAAGAAGTCACGCTTCTCCGGGAAGAAGAGCTCGAAACGGGAGAGGTTGACCCGACGCTCATCGACCTCGGTTTCGCCGAAATCCGTGTTGACTGTTAGCGCTGTCGTGACCGAAGGGGTGATCTTGTAGAAGGCGTCGAAGCTCGGCTCGAACTTCGTGTAGTGACGACGGTGGCTGTCCGTATCGATCGGAGGATCCTCCCTGTCGTCGACCCGCCGCAATGTGGCGGCGGGTATCACCCGGAGTCCGAGACTCTGGCGAACGTCGCGCATCCCAACGAGATTTCCTGCGCGACCCAGCACCGTCATGAAGCGTTCGCGAACCGGGTCCGCCCAACGATCGATCTCGTCTCGACGCCGGATTCCCCGCGCCATGTTGAATCCCCACACGTCCGCATTCGGGTCGAAGCTGATCGTCGCGTAGGGAATCGCGAGTTCGACGGTCCAGCCCGTCGCGTCGCGAGAGGTCTTCGCGTACCAGCGTCCGTCCCAGCTCGCCTCGCCTGCACCGCCCTCGAGCAGGGAATCGCGCCGGACTCCGTTTGGGTTGACCTGGAAGAAATATCCGTTCTGGCGATCGAGAAAGGGGTCGAGCGTGAACCCGAAGCGGTCATCGTTCCGTAGATTTCCATCGCGCGAGTTCGCGTTCGCCACGATCTCTTCCGGATTCGAGTCCCACATTCTGGCAGCGATGTAGAGATGGTCCCGGTCGGTCATGATCCAGACTTCGGTTCGCTGGGTCGCGACGACTCCGGGATCGGGGAGTGCCTGAGTCAAACCGTCGACGTAGGCGGCGTCCGCCCATTCGCCGAACTCGAGCCGACCGTCGATCTCGGGGGCGTTCTCGGTCCAGCCGATCTGCAGGCTCGGACGCTCGGGCTCCTCCTCCTCCGCCGCAGCCCGACCTGTCGCCCCGAACAGGAACATCATCGACGCGACCGCGAAGACCCCAGAGAGACAGCCGACCCGGAGATCCGCCACACATCGATGGGCGAAACCGTCAGGTCGACGAAAGATCAGCATTTCGCCTCCTGGAGTGGAACACACGAACGTCTTATCGGGAATCCGGGAGAGCAGCTTACATGGACTCCCATTCCCTCGACAGGCCTGGCGGCGCCCGGAAGGTGGGGTTTGAGCAAGAGGCGAGCATCCCATAGAGTCGCCGCAGTCGCGGACACGCAAGACTGCAGCAAGTCATCGGATCATGACGACATCGACCGTCGGAGAGACCAGCCATGCGAATCGGAATCATGTCGGGGCACGGACGTCAGGACGAGGACATCGACGCCCTCATCGCCAAAGCCCAGGACTTCGAGGCCCGCGGCTTCGATACCCTCTGGATCGCGAATATCTTTGCGATCGATGCGATCACGGCAGAAGCATTGATCGGTCGCGAGACGTCAAAAATCGAGTTGGGCACCGCCGTCGTCCCGACCTACCCGCGCCACCCCACCGCCCTCGCCCAGCAGGCCCGGACGACCCAGTCCGCCTGCGACGGTCGCTTTACCCTGGGAATCGGCCTCTCCCATCAGATTCTCATCGAAGGCATGCTCGGCCTCTCCTACGAACGCCGCGCCAAGCACATGCGCGAATACATGTCGGTCCTCGGCCCCTTGTTGCGCGGAGAGAAGGCCGAGTTCCGAGGCGACGAGTACCGCGTGAATCTCGAACTCGCGATCCCCGGCGCGAAACCGGTCTCGACCCTGATCGCCGCACTGGGGGAACAGATGCTGAAGATCGCGGGATCGATGGCCGATGGAACGATCCTCTGGATGACGGGGCCGCAGACGATCGAAAGTCACGTGATGCCCGCCATCTCGGGCGCTGCGAAAGCGGCGGGGCGACCCGAACCGCGAATCGTGGCCGGTCTCCCGATCGTCCTGACCGAGAACGAGGATGCGGCGCGAGAAGCGGTCGGCAAGATCCTGGTCCACTACGGCATGATCCCCAGCTACCGCGCGATGCTCGACAAGGAGGGGGCCGATGGGCCGGCGGACATCGCTCTGGTCGGCAACGAGAAACAACTCGACGAGGCTCTTCAGCGACTCGAGGATGTGGGCGTAACGGATCTCGACGCCGCGCTCATCCCGGCCGAGGAAGGCGCCGAGGAGCGCACTCTCGACTACCTGCAGAGCAGGCTCTAGCGCCCGCTCGAACGAGTGCGTCGGTGCACCGAATGACGGCCTACGGGATCGGATCATCGAAACCCAGCGTCGCATAGGGAACATCGCCCATCAGTTCTTCGACGACGTCGAGAGAGGGCTCGAAGCTCCTGGAATAAGCCCTCGGATTCACGATCCGATCCATTCGGAACATACGTTTCGCATCCTTGTCGATATCGACTGCGAGCACGTACCAGAAGGGCGAGCGCACGAAGATGCCGTGCGGCTCGACCCGTCGCTGCGTCGGGACTTCCGATCGATCGGTATATCTGAAACTCATGCAGACGCCTTCGCGAAAGCAGCGTTCGAAGGCGTCCAGCAGGGTCGGCGGCATCTCTCCGAAAGACGCGCGCATCGCCTCGGAGGCGTGGGCTCCAACGACGATTCGCCGGCACACACGACGAAGCTGAACCCGTCGTTCGTTCGGCAAGGCGGCGAGCACCTTGTTCATCGCGGCAGCATTTCCTCGGGAAAAGGGAAGGCCGGCCACCCGGCGAGCGATCTGGACGGAGAGCCAGAGCCCTACCGCTTGTTGCGCGTCCAATTGGAGCGGCGGCAGCGGCGCAAAACGAGCAAAGCGGATTCCCCCGCCCCGACCCCGATCCCCTTCGATATCCATCCCTCTCGCTCGTAGCAGCGCGACATCGCGGCGCACCGTTCGCACGCTCACACCGAGTTCCTCCGCCAACTCGCCCATCGACACGCCCTCACGGGCACGGATTGCAGCGACGAGGGCATCGAGCCGATCCCCCCGGTCGAGATCGTTGGTTCGGCTGCTTCGGGACATTCCTCGAGTGTGCCTCATATATAGGTCATTTTATGACCTATTTAGACCTATGCTGAAAGTGCCTTCGATTCCCGGGCCCTCATGGAAGAACGGCGCGGGGAGCGAAAGCCAACGCAGGTCGGATACGAATACAGTCGGGGATCCCCCGAGAGATTCAAACGCGAAAGGGAATCAAGACCATGTCGATTGCAGAAATCGGAAAGCAGCTCGTCAGTCTCTGCCAGGAGGGAAAGGGCCTCGAAGCGGTGGACGCCCTCTACGACGAGAAGATCGTGAGCATCGAAGCCCAGGGAAGCGACGAACTTTCGGCGCGCATGGAAGGCATCGAAGCCGTCCGCGGCAAGAACAGCTGGTGGTACGACAACCATGAGGTGCATGCCTCGAGCGCCTCCGGCCCCTATTGTGGCCATCGCGAGGACCAGTTCGGAGCGCACTTCGAGATGGATGTGACCTTCAAGCCCACCGGGGTGCGACAGAAGTTGGTCGAGATCGCCCTCTACACGGTCTCCGACGGCAAGATCGTCCAGGAAGAGTTCCTGTACCAGACGGACTGATCACCCGTGCCGTTCGCGCTTCGTCGCGGGCACGGGCGCGGGCGCGGGCGCGGGCGCGATTTCGACTTCGGGACCCCCGACGCGCGGGGCGGACGCGGGGGGACCGAAGGCGTGACGGGGAGCGTCACCTCGTCCCCGCGCTTGGCACTCACGGGAGGTCGGGCTCGTCCGGCCTACTCGTGTGCGCACTCCGCGCAGTCGGGGCGACGGACGGTTACGGTTGATGACGGACCCCCATCTCGCCCGATGCGTGCGGCAGCACTACGAAGCCCGAGCCTTCTCGCCGGCATTGGTCGAGCGCCTCTGTGTCGAAATCGGCCGACGCGGCGGCGAGCGGGGCGTGGAGATCGCGAAGGGCTGGTGGGTCTCGCCCGGGCGATTGCGCGAGGTCTTCGAGCCCATCGCGCAGTCGACCCAACCCGCCGTCCTGCATCCGGCACCGTCGGCAATCTTGGCGCTCTCCTTCGGCTATCGCTTCGACTCTCCCTTCGCGCGCTTCCCCGAGGATCGAAAACCGGGCCCGAACAATGCCTCGCTGGCCGCGATGACCGAACGCTGCCACGAACTCTTTCCCGAGGCATGGATCGCGGTGCAACACGAAGTCGGACTCGCCCTGGACGCGAGCGGCACCCTCGAGCCCGAGCTGGTTTCGCCCGCGCGGGATTGGAACACCGCGCAGGTGCCTTCCTTTTTCATCGATCATCTGCCCCGAATTACATTCGCCTCGAATCGCAGAGTCATCGTCGTCAGTCATCTCCATCACTCTGGTCGCTGCGCGCTGCTCCTCGAGCGGGCCGGGCTAGAGAGCTTCCCACCGCCCAAGGAGGTCATGGCCTACGCCGACTATGACGCGGCCGAGGCTCAGCCACGCTTTCGGTCACCCTGGGAGTATCTGGTCAACGACTTCCTCGCGATCTGCAAGATCGCTACGGAGACTCGTACGTTCGCGGATTCGAACGCTCCCGAGACGCCTCTGCCCTGAGACGGCCTTCTCTTCGAGTTCGCCAACCGCCGCTGCTTGGGTTTGGGGACGACGCTTCCGGCCCGGATACAGCCCGGCCCTCGGTGGGACGATGATTGAACCGTCATCGACTGCCCCGAACCCGTGCGGCCTTGTACCATCGGGGCGGCGGACAACGTGAAAGGCCGAGCCATGCAGATCGGTATCCCCAAAGAAATCAAGAATGCCGAACTTCGCGTCGGATTGACCCCCGCCAGCGTCCGTGAACTCTCACGGGATGGACACGAGATCTTCGTCGAAGCCTCCGCCGGCGTCGGGGTCGACGCGAGCGACGACGACTACGCGGTGGCTGGAGCGCGGGTGGTTCCGGACGCTGCCGAGGTCTTCGAATCCGCCGAACTGATCGTGAAGGTCAAGGAACCGCAGGCGACAGAACGGAGATATCTGCGACCGCACCACACTCTCTTAACGTACCTCCATCTCGCGCCGGACGCCGAGCAGGCGAAGGATCTCGTCGCGAGTGGCGCGACCTGCATCGCCTACGAGACGGTGACGGACGCGGACGGGGGACTTCCACTCCTCCGACCGATGTCCCAGGTGGCCGGGCGCATGTCGATCCAGGCCGGCGCCACCAGTCTCGAATCCACTCACGGGGGGGCCGGGCTCTTGCTCGGGGGCGTCCCGGGCGTCGCCGCCGCCCAGGTCGCCGTGATCGGTGGGGGCGTGGTCGGAGAGAACGCGATCCAGATGGCCCTCGGACTCGGTGCCGACGTCACGGTCCTCGATCGCGATACGGGCGTCCTCGAAGCGCTCGCCGCACGCTTCGGAGCCGCTCTGCGCACGGTCTACTCGACCTCGGATGCGGTCGAGCACTTCGTGCTCGATGCGGATCTCGTGATCGGAGCCGTGCTCATCCGGGGAGCCGCAGCGCCACACCTCGTCACGGCGCGCCACATCGCCGAAATGCGCCGAGGGGCGGTCGTCGTCGATGTCGCGATCGACCAGGGGGGCTGTTTCGAGACCTCACGCCCCACGACTCATGTGAATCCCACCTATCTCGTCGACGAGGTCGTCCACTATTGCGTCGCCAACATCCCGGGCGCGGTTCCGAAGACCTCGACCTATGCGCTCAACCACGCAACCCTCCCCTTCGTCCAGTTGCTTGCGAATCGTGGCACCCATGCCGCCCTCATGACGAATTCGGGCCTCCGCAACGGACTCAACGTGGCCCGCGGCTTCGTCACGGAGCCCGCCGTCGCCGTCGCACTCGGCTACGACTACGTCGAACCGATCCTGGCCCTCGAATCGTAACGGCGCCCCGCCGCCCTGCACTTCCGAGACGATCGCCGGAGAGAAGCGCGCGAGGCGTGAACCGCCGGGGCACCCGCCCGCTAGAGAGACGGACCTAGCGTTGTGGAATCGGACCGAAGAATCCCTCGACGCGCAAGACGCCTCCGTCCTCGTCCACCTCGGTCACGTCGAAGCCTTCGATCAGTCGCTGATCGCCCTGATGGATCTCCCAATGGTATCGGTGGAGACCGTGATGCCTGTCCACGCCGCTCGAACGTCCGCAGATCACCTCGGGCAGACGTGCGCGAAAAGACTGGACCCTCTTCTCGAAGGCATCGCAGCCGACGATCGAATTTGCCGGGTCGATGAAGACGACGTCGGCGCTGAAGACGGCGTCCACGCGCTCGCAGATCTTCGATGGATCGCGCTCGTTCCAGACTTCGAGCATGTGGTTCAGGACCTCGGGGACGTTCGGGGAATCGGACACCTCGAGTTCCTCTCGGGCGTTTCCATGGGTCGCGGCTCGCGAGCATGGGATTCAGCCACGGGGCGCCGGCAATCGGTCGAGGACGCTCGATTAAATACAGACCAGTGGTCTGTTTATCTGACCGACCGATAGTCTGTAAAGTCTAGCGATGGCAACCCAGGCCGAACGCAGCGCCGCGATGCGCGCCCGACTGCTCGAAGCGGGGTTCCGACTCTTCGCGCGGGACGGCTACGAGGCGACCTCGACGAGTGCCCTGCTGGCCTCCGCCGGAGTCAGTAAAGGTGCGCTCTACCACCACTTTTCGAGCAAACGGGACCTCTTCGAAGCGATTTTCGAGCAGGTCTCCCAGAACGCGATCGAGGCAGCGATCGACCGTCCTGGCCACATCGACGGCGGCCTCGCCCGCCTGATCGCCGGCACCTTCGCTTGGCTCGAGGCGGTTCGCGATCCAGGGGTCTCGCGCATCCTGCTGGAGGAAGGCCCTCGGGTTCTCGGCTTCTCCCGTGCTCGCGAACTCGAGTCACGATCCAGCCTGGGCCTGATGATCAGGAGCCTGGGAGCGGCCGTTCGTGCCGACGAAGTCTCGGTGCCGGACATCGGGACCACCGCCCGGCTCCTGAATGCGGCTCTCGCAGAAGCGGCCCTGCTCCAGCTCGAAGCCGGCGAAAGCGCAGATCGCTCGAGGGTCGAGGAGAGCCTGCGCCGGCTGATCGAGGGACTCGGCCACTGACCTATGCTCCTCGTCACGACGAAAGGGAGACGGACGTGGAGAAAGCCGAACTCGAGATCCGACACAAGCAGATCGAAGAAGAGGGCTACACGATCCTCGAAAACGCGATCGAACCCGACCTCATCGCCGAGTTCCGCGACGAGATCCACCGCGTCGAACGCGAACGGGACACCGCGCCCAAGGGCAACACGGTCGAGGGCTTCAAGACCCTGCGGACCTACAACCTGCTTGCGAAATCAGCGTCCTTCCAGAAGATGCCCGTCCACGAGGCGGTCCTTCCGCTGGTCGAGAAGGTCCTCGAACCGGATTGCCTGCTCTCCGGCATGACGTCGATGGATCTCGGTCCCGGAGAGGTCCCGCAACCCCTTCATCCGGACGATTTCGTGATCAACGTGAAGCGCCCCCACCCGCCACTGGTCTGCACGACGATCTGGGCCCTCACGGACTTCACCGAAGACAACGGCGCGACCCGAATCGTCCCTGGATCTCACAAGCGCGACCAACTCCCCGACTACAGCCAGAGCTACGAGTCGATCCCCGCCGTCATGCCCGCCGGCAGCGTCCTGGTCTTCGACGGCGCCCTCTGGCACGGGTCCGGCCAGAACCGCAGCGGCGATTCCTGGCGCCTGGGCATCAACGTCCAGTATTGCGCTGGCTTCATTCGCACCCAGCAGAATCAGTACGTCGGCATTCCGCGCGAAATCGCGCGGACCTTCCCCGACCGACTGCTCGAACTCTGCGGGTACGCCCTCTACAAGGGCATCACGGGACACGTCGACGGAGAGAGTCCAGCCGCGGCGCTCGGCGTCGATCGCCTCGTAGAGACGGCCTACGCGGCAGGCGAGAATGCAGCCCCGACGATCTCCCAGGACGACTGAGGTAGACCCCCTCCCACTCGCGAGGAGTCGCCTCCCGGGAGATCAGGATTCCTTCAGGAATTCGATGATCCGGGAATAGGCGCCGCGGTCTTCCAGCAGGAAACCGTGGCCCCCTTCGAAGAATTCGATTCGCGCGTTCGGGATCCGCTCGGCGAGCCGCTCCATATTCGCGGGCTCGGCGATCCCGTCGTAGCGCCCGCCACAGAGAAGGGTCTCGGCCTCGATCTCCACCAGCCGATCCCAGGTGTCGTGCCGGGTACGGGCTCCGAGCTGGCGGCGTGAGCCGATCGCGACCGCGTCAGGATCTTCTTTCGCGCCTGGGATCTCTTGTCGATTCTTCATGAAATCGACCCTCTTCTCGAAGCGATCGTCTCCACGACCAGCCCCCGCATCCGCCCATCGCGTATCCCCAATCGCCAGGACCCGCGTCATGTACTCCTCGGGTCCGAGCTCCGCGAGTTCGTGCAGCGGAAAGGAGGCACCTCCAGCGCCCCCGCTCGACGTACACGCGAGGACCAGACGATCGATCTTCTTCGGATATCTGATGGCGAGTTCCTGCGCGACCATTCCTCCGAATGAAACTCCGAGTACGTGGCAACGGTCCCACCCCACGTGATCGAGCAGCGCCGCGGCGTCGTTGGCGTAGTCCGCCATCGTGTAGGGCTGGTCGGGTTTGCCCGTTTGGCCGAGGCCGCGCTGATCGTGCGCCAGGATCTCGAACTCCGCCGCGAGGGGTCCGTCGATCAGGCTGGGCTTTTGCCGAAGATCACCCCCGGTTCCGTTGAGGAAGAGCAGCCGCGATCCTTTTCCCGTCTGCTCGAAATAGAAATTGATCCCGCCGAGAATTGCGTTGGGCATCACGCCTCCTGAACCGCGGTGCCCGGTTCGTCGCGCCGGGCGATGACGGGTCGAACGCCAGCCGAACGAGCGCCGTTCTTCGTACCCACTCCGAAACGCCTAGCTCCGAAGATCGGAGAAATAGAATTCGGCGACACGATTCAGCACGTCGGCTCGTTCCCACTGCAGAAAATGACCGCATTCCGGAACCACGAGCGGTCCGGTTCGATTCGGGAACGCGATCTCACATCGCTTCGGGAAGTCCTTCGGAACGACCTGATCGTCCGGTCCGTAGAGAATCAATGTGGGCGTCTCGGTCTTCTGCATCATCATTGGAATCCCGCTCATGGGTCGACCGTATTCGAGCTGATAGGGAGCCCAACCCGCGGCGAGCCGCTCGATATCGCTGAAGGGCTCGACCATGAATTCGAAGTCGGCCTCCTCGAAGGAATATTCCGAAGCAAGCAGGCGATGTTCGTAGAAGTCCCGCACCCACTGGCGACAACGCTTCGGCGTATCGAGTTCGGCGCGAAGCTCCTGATGATCGCGACCCTGGCGAATCCGGTAGTCCCCGGTCGGGCCGTGCTCGAGCGGATTCATCGAGAGTCCGCGTTCGGCGTACCATGCGGCCTCCTCCGGCACGAGGGGTGCGACGGTGTTGAAGAAGATCATCCGATCCACATGATCGAAATAGCGATTCGCCATGTCCACGAGCACCGCGCCTCCGACGTCGCCCCCGACGAGTCCGAAGCGCTCGTGCCCGAGTACATCGTGGATGAGTGCGAAGAGGTCCGTCGAGTAGAGGACGAGGTCGTATTCGTCCTTCGCGGAGAGATCCGAGTCACCGTACCCACGCAGATCCGGGACGATCACTTCGTAGCCCGCATCGGCCAGGGGCTTGATATTCCGCCACCAGACGCGCTTCGTTTCGGGGTACCCGTGTACCAACAGCAGAGGGTAGCCCCCTACTCCCTCATGGATATACGCGAGGCTCATCCCCTCGGTGACTTCCGCACGGTGGATCTCGAAGGCATCCGGATCGGGGGTTTCAGGCTGCGGCGGACGCGGGGCTGGCATGGGTGTTGGCCCTCCATGAGTCGGTGGATCGGAACAGGCTAACAGCCGCCCCACGCCAGAAACAGTGCCAGGGATCGGCGCTCGCGACGCGCGATTTCGCACAGATTCATTTGGCGCCGAGTCGCTCGCGCACTTCGCTCGGGGTCGCGATCTCACGTCCTTTTCGATCCGCAATCTCGACGACCGCGGCAATTACCTCGGCATTGGTCGGCTGACCACCGCCGATCTCCGGATAGGCATAGTCACCGAGGCCGATCGCCACGTGCCCGCCCTGTTCGATCGCCGACTCCGCCAGATCGAGCGCATTCGCACCGTAACAAGCCGCCGCCCACAGACAATCAACGGACTCCGGGACGAAATCGACGAGCGCCTGCAGGCCCCGCCGCGTTCCAGGATGACCGGCAATCAGCCCCCCTTCGGTCGTAAAGAGCTCCGCGAAGATCGTCTGGGGGAGCACCCCGGTCTGCACGAATGCTTCGAGGATCCGCAGCGAGCCGACGTTCCAGATCGCCGCCAGGGGCAACGCGCCAACGGCGCGGGCCCGCCCGGCAAGGGCCTTCAGGATCCCGACGGAGTTGTAGTAGACGAGGTCATCGCCGCCGACTTCGGCCATGCCCTCTCGCCACATGCCGAGCGAGATGCTCGCGAGATCGAGCGGTGCCAGATCGGCACGCGAGGCGGAGTCCTTCGCCATGAACTCGATATGCGAGATGCGCTGATCCAGATCCGTGACCGTGTTGGCACCCAGGGTCGGCATGATCATCGCGTCACAGGCCGCGCGAATCTGCCGTGCACTCTCGGCATAGAGCGTCGGGTCGGAGGATGGCGCTCCGGTCTCGGGATCCCGCGCGTGGTAGTGGACGATCGATGCACCGGCCTCGCGACACGCGGCCGCATCCCGGGCGATCTCCTCTGGCGAGAACGGAATATTCGGATTGGGCTCGCGGAACGTGTATTCGTTGAGCCGCGCGTCGATGATCAGCTTGTCCACGGGGGTCCCCCTCGAGCGGATGTAGATGGATGCGCCGAAGATGGCTCGTGGAAGCAGCTCGTGCGACCTCTGAAAGCATCACCGGTCCGCGCCCGATGGCGGAAACTGCGCACGATTTTCCGACGAGAGCACGGATTCGAGACCGCGCCGACGATCGTCTGTCTCGATGGGACTCGGGCGCTCTGAAGTTCCCATGTTTTCCCCGCCGGCCGGCCCTTCTCGGTCCCCGCGTCCGCCCGGAATCGCTAAGCTCTGGCGCCCAGATCCACGCGCAGATGCCCGCCCAGAACCACAGGAGTAAAAGCATGGCGAATGCCACAGTCGATCAACTCGGCTATCAGCCCTTCGATGCCGACAATCACTACTACGAGGCGCCGGACGCGTTCACTCGCCACGTCCCGAAGAACATGCAGGCGCGCTGTGTCCAGTGGGCCGAGATCGAGGGCCGTAAGCATCATGTGGTAGGCGGAAAGCTCGCGCATGCCGTGAAGAATCCGACCTGGGATCCGATCGCGATGCCCGGCGCGATCTCCGACTTCCTGCGCGGCAATCCGGAGGGCACCAACATGATGGCGGCCCTCCGCGAGCGCGAGCCGCTTCCCGACTACTACATGAACAACGACGCGCGCATCAAGAAGATGGACGAGCAAGGCATCGAAGCGATGTGGCTCTTCCCGACCCTGGGCGTGCTCTACGAAGAGCTGATCAAGCACGACACCGAGGCCGTCAAGGCCCTGTTCCATGGGTTCAACCGCTGGGTCAACGAGGACTGGGGCGTCGCCTACCAGAACCGAATTCACGCCGCGCCCTACATCACGCTGACCGATGTCGATTTCGCTTGCAGCGAACTCGAATGGGCCCTCGCCGAAGGGGCTCGAGTCGTTTGCATCCGCCCCTCGGCGGTCTTCGCGAACGAGGGTACATTCTCGCCGTCGCATCCTCGCCATGATCCCTTCTGGGCGCGGGTTTCCGAGGCCGGCATCACCGTCGTGGTCCACGCCGGCGACTCGGGCTACACCACCCACGGCTATGTCAACGACGGCTTCACGGCGGATGCCGCGGGTGCAGCAATGTCACCCAACATCAAGCATTTCAACATCGAGCGCGCCGCCTACGATTTCCTGATCACCTGCGCCTTCGAGCGCCTCTTCGAGCGCCACCCCGGCGTTCGAATCGCCTCGATCGAGAACGGCGCCGAGTTCCTGCCAGATCTCTTCCGCAAGCTCGGGCAATCCCGCGACCGACTCTCTATCGCGAACTACTACCAGGAGGATCCTGGCCTTCTATTCAGGGAGCACGTCTGGATCAACCCCTTCTGGGAGGACGACGTCTACGAGGTCGAAGAGCAGATGGGAGCGGATCGGGTGATCTTCGGATCGGACTGGCCCCACATCGAAGGCATGCCCACTCCCCTCGACTATGTGCGGGAGTTGGACCGGTTCGAGGACGACAAGCAGCTCCGTATCCTGCGCGACAACACGCGCGAGCTGAACGAGCTTCGACCGGCCTGATCGGACCCTCCGCGTGGCCCGATCGACATGATGAGATGACATTGAGAGAAGGAGACTCGGCATGAGTCGCGCGCTCGACGGGATTCGCGTCCTCGATCTCAGCACCCCCCTCGGCGAGGCGACCGGCCGTGTCTTGGCCGACCTCGGCGCCGAAGTCATCAAGATCGAGCCACCGGGGGGCTGTGGTTCCCGCTTCGCCCCACCCTTCGCGACGACGCCGAGCGCCGAGCATCCGCGCCCCGAGGCGCCGGACGGCGACCCGGAGACTTCGCTCTTCTGGCGCGCCTTCGGTCTGGGCAAACGAAGCGTGGTCCTCGATCTCGAGGATGCTGCCGATCGCGATCGCTTCTTCGCGCTGGTCACCACCGCCGACATCCTGATCGAATCCTCGGTCCCGGGTGAGATGGATGCAAAGGGTCTCGGCTTCGAAGCGCTCGAGAAGTTGAACCCGATGCTTCTCTACGTGTCGGTCTCGCCCTTCGGCCAGACCGGACCCTATGCGGAGCATCCAGCAACGGACCTCACGATGTCTGCGTCCGGGGGCTACCTCAACATGACAGGTGATGGCGATCGACCCCCGCTGCCAGTTGGCTTGCCCGAAACCGCCCACCTCGGTTCCGTCCAGGCCGCCGCCGACGTCTTGATGGCGCTCTACTCAAGGAACCGGTCGGGAGAGGGCCAGCATCTCGACTCCTCCGTCCAGGCCGCCGTCGTCTGGAGCCTGATGTACGTGAGCGATTTCGCCGCCGTCGGAACGGATCCGCCGGGCTTCGAGGATTCACGAGCGACACGAACCGGCAGCATGGAGGTCGTACCGGGCCTCACGCTCCCCGTCCTCGAGCCCTGCAAGGATGGTCATGTCGTGATCGTCCTCGTGCTTGGCGCCCAGGGTGCTTTCGGCTTCAACGCCTGCATGAAGTGGATCGGTGAGCAGGGGGGTCTCGATGCGGACCTGCTCGACATCGACTGGATGACCTGGATCCAACAGCTCCAGGAAGGCACCCTCGACCTCGAGAAAGCGATTCGGGCCGTCGAGCAGTTCAAGGTCCACCTCAAGTCGATGACGAAAGCGGAGATCCAGGAGCAAGCGGTCATCCAAAAATGGCTCATCGCGCCGATCTACGTGGTGCCCGATCTCCTGAATGACAAGCAACTGCTCGATCGCGAATTCTGGATCGACCTCGACGGTGAGAAGCAGCCCGGCCCCTTCGCCCGGCTGTCCCAGACGCCGATCGAGTACGACCGAGCCGCCCCACGGCTCGGGCAGGACCAGAGTCTCGTCGACTCCACGGATCGCGCCCCCTCCGCGCCGACGGTCTCGGCGCCCGCCTCCCGGACCCAGATCTTCGAAGGTCTCAAGGTCGCGGATTTCTCCTGGATCGCCGCGGGGCCCCTCATCACGAAGGATCTCGCAAACCTCGGCGCGACGGTATTGCGCGTAGAGACCGAGACACGGATCGACACCCTGCGCTTCCTGCCGCCCTGGATCGGCGATCCCGGCACGACGACTGGCCACACCGCGGCCAACATGAATCAGTCGAAGCGGGGAGTGGCAATCGACTTCACGAAACCCGAAGGCCTCGCCGTCGCGCACAAGATGGTCGAGTGGGCCGACGTCGTCGTCGAGAATTTTACCCCCGGTACCGCCGAACGCATCGGCCTCGGCTATCCGCAGCTGCGCGAGATCAACCCCGACATCGTCATGCTCTATACCTGCATGCGCGGTCAAACAGGTCCGGAACGCAAGCACACGGGCTTCGGCATCCACGGCGCCGCGCTCGGCGGCTTCACCGGAATCACGGGCTGGCCCGACCGGGCGCCGACCTCGCCCTGGGGCGCCTACACCGACTTCATCTCTCCCCGTTATGCCCTCGCCGCACTCTGCGCCGCGCTCCACCATCGCGACCGCACTGGCGAGGGCCAGGTCATCGACGTCTCCCAGATCGAAGCGGCGATCCACTACCTGAATCCCACGATCCTCGACTACCAGGCCACCGGGCGTGTCCTCGAACAGGCGGGCCTCGACTCCGAATGGGGCTGCCCCCACGGCGTCTACCGCACGAAGGAGACGGAACGCTTCATCGCCATCGAAACGCGTACGTCCGAGCAATGGCGCGCGCTCTGTGGGCAGGTTCCGGCGCTCGCCGCGCTCGGAGGAGACGAACTCAACCCGATCGACGCGCGCCTCACACGACGCAAGGAGATCGATGACGCGCTATCGGGCTGGGCAATGGAACAGGCCTGCTTCGAAGCCGCGGATCGCCTCCGCGAAGCGGGCGTCCCGGCCTACGTGCCTCTTCGCGCGACGGATTTCCACGGAGATGCCCAGCTCGATGCACGGGGTTTCTTCATCGAACTCGATCATGGCGGCTTCGGAAAGAGCATCTTCGACGGCGCGGTCACGACCTTCTCTCGCACGCCCCAGCGCCCGACCCGAGCGGGGCCGCTGATCGGAGAGCACACCTTCGAGGTCCTCAGGGACGTCCTCGGTTACTCCGACGACGAGATCTCCGAGATCGCGGCGACCGGCGCACTGACCTGATTTGCGATCGGCGGGAGGTCAGGCTATGCGATGAAGGTCGGGGCCCAGGAACACCCGGGCCCCGAGAACCGCCGGCGCGATCAACCACGGCAGATTGAAGAGCAGGGAGTAGAGCGTGTTCGGCGGGGGATGCGGACCGAGGAAGGTCTGCGTGAAGTAGAAGAACATGTTCGTGACGGCTGCTCCTGCCTAGACCAGTCCGAGCGGTCGCAGCCAGGATCGCAGGCGGACCAGTCCGATCATGACGAAGAGCAGGGACGGTGCCTGGAAGAAACCGTCGAAGAGCGTCGCCGCGATCAGGTTCGGCGGTGGATCGAGATGCGCCGGCTCGTCCGCGGCCGCCCATTCGTGGAGCGCGCGTAGCGGTGGCCAGGGACTGTCCGCCGACACGGGCACGCCGAGTCCTTCGGGCAGACTGAACAGGAATCCGTACACGACCGAGATACTGAAGAAGAGGACCAGGGCGAGATCCAGCGGGCGTCTCTGAATCGGGATCGGGGTCAAGTGCTTCTCCTCGAATAGCACTCGCACGGCGCGCCAGAGGAATATACTCCGGCAGACCCCGGGACCGCCCACCCTAAAGGAGACTCCGTGTCGAAACCCCTTGCCTCCGGTCCCTCGTCCCACCCGCTCGCTCGCCCCGCCCGGGTCCTGCTCGCAACGATCGGCGCCCTCGCCGGTCTGGCATGCGGGGGCGGGGAGATGCCGATTCCCGACCTTCCCCCGGCACGCGCGGATCTGCCCTTACCGGAAGGACTCTCCGGTTGGCGCAAAGCCGCGATCGATGGAGTGCTCGAGGGCCGTGTCTGGATGGGCGCACGCTCGGGTTATGTCGCGCTGATCGCCCGCGACGGTCGGTTGATTCACGCGATCACGACCGGCTATCAGGACGTCGAGGCGAAGATCCCGATGTCGATCGACACGCGCTTTCAGATTGCGTCGATGACGAAGCCGATCGTGGCGACGGCTGCGATGATCCTCGTCGAAGAGGGAAGACTCGGACTCGACGATCTCGTGACGAAATACTTGCCGGGCGTGGGCTCGATGGACGTCGCCGTGCTCGACGCGGCGGGCGCAGTGACCGGAACGACGTCACAGACGACCCCCATGCGGATCCGCCATCTCCTCTCCTTCAGCTCGGGAATCGGCGGAGCCGGCTTCGAAAAGACCCCCTTCGCAAAGCATTGGAGAGAACATGGCCTCTACGGCGGCGATGGGAGCCTGGGCGATCGCGTCGCTCGACTCGCCTCGCTTCCCCTCTTCGAGCAACCCGGCACGAAGTGGCGCTACGGCGCGTCGATGGACGTGATGGCTCGCATCGTCGAAATCGTCGCGGACGAACCGCTCGAAGTCTTCATGGAGCGCCGGATCTTCACGAAGCTCTCGATGCACGCGACGCGGTATGGCAAGGACACACCGGAAGACGCGCCCCTCGCCACGATGTACCTCCAGAATGACGACGGCGATCTCATCCGCGACCCCGGCCCGCTCTATCACGCCGCCGATTGGACACCCGGCGGGTCGGGCCTCGTGTCCACCGCAACGGACTATATGCGCTTCGCGTTGATGCTCTGGAACGAGGGGGAATACGACGGCGTGCGAGTTCTCAAGCGTGAAACCGTCGCGCGCATGCGGCGGCTCGAAGTCGAATCGGGCGTGCTCGAAGTCATGGGGATCGAAGGGCTCGGATTCGGCCTCGGGATAAGCGTCGTCGCCGACGAGGAAGCGGCGATCATGCCGAGCCGGAAGGGCGATTTCTGGTGGAGCGGCGCGTACGGGACGAATTTCTGGATCAGCCCGTCGACGGGCATCGTGCTCGTCGTACTCCAACAGAACAAGATGAGCGAGTACGGGGGCACCCCGCTCGCCCCCTTCCTCGTGCAGCAATTCGCGCTGACGGACCGGGGCGTCTAGGCGCCAGGCAGCGCCCCGAGCTGGGTCATCAGCCCCAGGGTATCCGAATAGCGATAGGCGTTCTGGACCTTTCCATCGATGACGCGCAGCAGGGTGCAATTCTCGACGTGGAATTTCTTTCCGCTTGCGGGCAGTCCGAATAGGTCTCCGTCGTGGGTCCCCGTGAGCGTGTAGCGAAGCGTGACGAGACCGTCGGTTTCGGCGAGTTCCAGGATCTCCAGGTGGACGTCGCTGGTCGCCTTCCACCAGCCCGCGATCGCGGCGACCTCGACCTCGGCCCCCACGTTCTGCTCCTTTCCGTGCACGAAGGACCGATAATCATCGTGAATGATCGCTCGATAGCCCGCGGCGTCTCGTCCGTTGTCGCAGTCGACGACCTTTTTCACGCATTCGATCGGACTCAACATATTGAACCTCCTATTTGAATCGAGTCTCGACCGGAAAGGACCTTCGATCGCAGCGGGCTCGACCCTCTCCGTCTCTTACGGAAGGGTAGCGACGTGCAACATCATTCCGAGGGTTTCATCGCCCCCTATTTCCCCGTGAAGACCGGCTCACGCTTTTCCATGAACGAGCGCGGACCCTCGCGCGCATCTTCGGATTGCGTGACCCGCGCCGAAATCTCTGCCTCGATCCCATACGCTTCGTCCAGGGGAACCCCACTCGTTCGAAGGACAGCTTCCTTGACCGCGGCGACAGCGATCGGTCCGTTCTTCTTCAACCGATGGGCGAACTCGAGAGCCCGGGGCATCAGCCGATCCGGCTCGACGACCTCGTTCACGAATCCGACTCGCAGGGCTTCTTCTGCCGACATCGCGTCCCCTGTCATCAGGATCTCCATCGCCTTGCAATACGGGATCTGACGCGCCAGGCGGACCATCGAACCGCCACCCGGTACGAGCCCGCGCTGGGTCTCGGTCAGACCGAAGGAGGCGTTCGACGAGGCGATCCGGATATCTGTCGCCTGCAGGAGCTCCGAGCCACCCGCGAGCGCATACCCGTTGATCGCCGCGATGATCGGCTTGAACAATTCGAAGGGCCGCAGGAGCGCGGTGGACATGTAGAGGGGCAGATCGCCCATCAGCTTGCGATCCCACTCGTCCTCGGGCTGTCTTGCACCCGTGAAGAGCGGGAGCAGCCGACCCAGGTCGCCTCCAGCACAGAACGCCTTGTCCCCGACGCCCGTGAGGATTGCCACTCGCAACGAGTCGTCGTCGCGATAGTCGATCCAAGCCTCCGCGAGTCGGATGATCGACTCCGGACTCAGAGCGTTGCGGCGTTCGGGACGATTAAAGGTGATATGGGCAACGCCGTCCCGTTTCTCGTAGATCAGATCGGTCATGGTCGCAGCATTCTCCCTGCGCAGATGAAGCAGAAATAGGGGGGGGGGGCACCATGAGACCCGATCGTGGCGGGCAACGCTAGTGCCACGCAGCGCCTCGAGAGATTCGGGGAAACCCATCTCGACCTGCCGTGCCAGGTTGTATCCTTCCGAGGGGGGAATCAACGAATGCGCCATCATGAGATCCATCGCGCCCACCGTATTGGATGGCTGCGCGCCGCCGTGCTCGGAGCGAACGACGGGATCGTCTCGACAGCGAGTCTCGTGCTCGGCGTCGCCGCCGCCGAAGCCTCCTATAACAGTGTGATGACCGCCGGTATTGCGGGCCTCGTGGCAGGCGCGATGTCGATGGCCGCCGGGGAGTTCGTCTCCGTGAGTTCGCAGAAGGACGCGGAAGATGCAGATCTCGATCGAGAGCGAGCCGAACTCGAGGAAGACCCGGAGATGGAACACGAGGAATTGACCGGCCTCTACGAAACTCGCGGGGTCGATCGCGAAACGGCGCTTCGCGTCGCCGAGCAACTGATGGCACATGATGCGCTCGATGCCCATGCCCGCGAAGAATTGGGGATGGTGTACGGCACGACGGCGCGGCCGGTGGAGGCGGCCCTCGCCTCGGCCGGCACGTTCGCCATCGGAGCCGCGATTCCACTCGTCGTCGTGGCGTTCGCTCCATTCGCCGTCGCGATGCCCGCCGTCTCGGGCACGAGCCTCGCAGCACTGGCGCTGCTCGGGGCGCTCGGCGCTCGAGCGGGCGGAGCGAACCCGATCATGGGAGCAACACGCGTCACTTGCTGGGGAACACTCGCCATGGTGATGACCTCGCTCGTCGGAGGTCTCTTCGGGAGCGTGCTCTAATACGACAAGTAGAGATACGCGAGCAGGAGCACCGCGGCCCACATCGCGGTCGCTCCCGTCGGCCACGGCTCCCCGAACCTCGACCACGGACTCAGATGCGTCGACGTCAGGTCGAGCAGGCGTAGGCGCGCGGTGTCCGCGATCGCAAGGAACCAGCGCTGCCCGATCATCCAGCTCTCGGCCACACCGGACCAGGCTTGCGGCAGGAGTCGCCGCCAGACCCAGTCGACGTCGAGCACGACACTGCGCAGCTCCGCCGGATACCAACCCATCTTCCAGAGAAAGACGAAGGCAAGCGCCGCAAAGAGCAGCAACTGCAGAACCGTGAAGACATGAGAGGCCGAATAGGGCTCATAGACCACGGGATAGGGAAGGATCGAATAGAGCGGACCGGGGAACATTCCGATGCCGAGGCAGAGGGCCGCGGCGATTGCCATCGCGATCCGCATGTTGATCGGCGCCTCCTCGACCCGGCGCCCGCTGTCGTGGGCGAAGAACGAGAAGAAGGGAATCTTGATTCCAGAATGGTCGAGCACGCCTGCAGACGCGAAGAGCAGCAGCATCGAAATCAGGAAGAGGTGTTCGTGGCCCGCTGCCGAGAGCACCATCGACTTGCTGATGAAGCCGCTCGTGAGCGGGAATCCCGAGATCGAGAGAGAACCGATGATGCAAAAGGCCGCGGTCCACGGCATCGACTTGTAGAGCCCGCCGAGTTCCGATGCCTTGATCGTACCCACTCGGAAGAGCACGGCACCCATCGCCATGAAGAGCAGCGCCTTGTAGATCACGTGGGCAAACACATGGGCCACCGTACCGTTCAAGGCGAGCTCTGTTCCGATTCCAATTCCCACGACCATAAAGCCGAGCTGGTTGTTCAGACTATACGAGAGGACACGGCGAAGATCGTTTTCGATCACCGCAAAGAAGATTGGAAACACGGTCATGGCCGCGCCGATCGGAATCAGGATTTCCGTCCCGGCATAACCCCTCGCGAGGGCGTAGATCGCCAGTTTGGTCGTGAAGCCCGAGAGAAAGACCGTGCCGGTCACCGTCGCCTCGGGATAGGCATCTTTCATCCAGCCGTGCAGAAACGGGAAACACGCCTTGATGCCGAAGGCGAGAAATACGAGCACCCCGCCGAGGGACTCGAGGCCAATATGCTCGAAGGCGAGGGAGCCAGATTCCAAATAGAGAAGAATGGCGCCGGCGAGCAGGAGCAGACCCGATGTCACTTGGATGATCAGGTATCGCTGGCCCGCGCGCAGCGCGGCCTCAGTGCGGCTCGCCCAGATGAGAAAGACGGAGGAAACGGCGGTCAATTCCCACCAGACGAAGAGCGTGAGCAGGTCCCCCGCGAAGACGGCCGCGATGGCCGCGCCCGCGTACACCATCGCCGCAGCCGCCTGGAGCTTGTCTTTCTGATGAGCGGCATAGAGCACGCCCAGGAAGGCCGCGATATAAAACACGATCCCGAAGACCCGGGAGAGCGAATCGATCCGAGTCACTTCGAGGGTGTATTCGAAGATCTCGAGGGTCTGACTGAACCCCACGGGCAGCTGGAAGAGCTGGTAGAGGCCGATCACCGGCAGCGCCAGCATCACGACCTGCGAGATCCGGTGGGGCAGCAGCGCCGCCGGAACCGCAGCCAACACCAGGAGCAGGCCCGGAGGAGAGCCCAATAGAATCGCCGAAAGGCCTGCGAAGGACTCAGTCATAGTAGTCCTCGCTTCTCATGAGCAGCCTTCGCACACCCTTGGCGCTCGTCACGAGAAATACATACGCCGAAAAACCGAAGACCGCGTCGAAGGCGAACCACTCTCGGAAATGGAAATCTCCGTGTTTGTGGTAACCGAAGTCGGCGAGAACCACGATCACGCACGCCGCGATCAGGGCCTTGATGATCAGATCGACACTGCTGGGCTTGTCGAGCCAATAGTCGTGCTCTTCTGTCCCCGTCGATTTCCTCGGCGTATGTTCAGACATCGCGAATCCCCCAGACGACCTGGCCTGTCGACATCATTTCGCCATTCCCATCGCGGGGGCCAACAATCTGTAGACCGCATCGGTGTAGAAGAAGATCACCAAACAACCGAGGGCCGTCGTACAGATTGGCAAGAGCATGAGGAGTGGGGCCTCCTTGATTCCCTCTTCCTCGCCCTCCGGAAGCGGCCGGAAGAAGGCCCGAACGACGATCGGCATCAGATACCCAATCGAGAGCAGCGAACTCACCATGAAGACCACCCCCATCCAGAAATGGCCGGCCTCGAAGGCCCCCGTCACGAGAAACCATTTACTCCAGGCGCCGCCCAGGGGCGGAAGTCCGATGATGCTGAAAGAGGCGAGACAGAAGGCACCGAACGTGAAGGGCATCCGTCGGCCAAGACCGTCGAGCTGGCTGACCTCGGTCTTGTGGGCGACAACGTATACAGCTCCGGCAACGAAGAAGAGCGTGATCTTGCCGAGGGCATGCATCAGGATGTGGAGCCCCGCGCCCATGGCCGCGACGGAGGTCGCGAGGGCCGCGCCGAGCACGATGTAGGAGAGCTGGCTGATCGTCGAGTAGGCGAGTCGCGCCTTGAAATTGTCGAGCGAGAGGGCTCGAATCGATGCCGCCAGGATCGTGATCGCCGCGACTCCCATCAGGACATCCGAAAGCCCATCCTTCGATAGCATGTCGATCCCGAAGACGTAGACCAAGATCTTGAGCACGCTGAAGACGCCGGCCTTCACGACCGCGACCGCGTGGAGGAGTGCTGACACGGGAGTGGGCGCGACCATCGCCGCCGGCAGCCAGCGATGGAAAGGCATCAACGCGGCCTTCCCGACCCCATAGGCGAAGAGCATGAGCAGCAGCACCGCCGCATGCCCGTCGATCCGCCCCTCGAGAATCCCCGGTGGTGCCGCGCCCTCGACCGCCGGCAGGAAGCGCAGGGAGTCCGCGAGGGTCGACGTCCACAGGATCGCCAGCAACAGGAACAAGACCGACGTCGAAACGAGAATGCCCAGGTAGAGTCGACCCGCACGAACCGCCGCTTCCGTTCCAGCATGGGTCACGAGCGGGAAGGTCGAGAAGGTCAGCATCTCGTAGAAGAGAAACAGCGTCACGAGATCGCCGGCGAAAGCGATCCCGATCGCGGCGGAGATCGCGAGCGCGAAGCACGTAAAAAAGCGGGTCTGGTTCTCTTCGTGGTGGCTTCGCATATAACCGAAGCCATAGAGCGACGTGAGCACCCACAACCCGGACGCGACCAGCGCGAAGACCAATCCGATCGGTTCGACCTCGAAGCCGAGCCCGAGTCCGGACATCGTTCCGGGCAGACGCAGCCCCGGATGCGCGCCGTCCATGACCGGCCCGATCAGTCGAATGACTTGGCTGAAGGTCGCGAGGCCGACCGCCACCGTCCACGTGTCCCGTGCGTTGTCACTCACCAAGCGACCGAGGACCTGAACGCCCATCGCACCCATCAGCGGCAGGAGCAGGGCCCAGACAATGGGCGTCGCCTGTGCGTCGAGACCCATCACGCTACAGCCCCACCCCGGGGCCGCTCGCGAAGAGCTGTGCCGCCGCCAGATTGGCGACCTCGACCGCGAAGCTCGAGAAGAGTCCGAAATAGATCGTCGCACCGGCGAGGATCCAGGTGGGAATCAAGAGCCGAATCGGAGCCTCCATCTTCTCGACCTGACCGTCCGGCTCCGCGAAGTAGATGACCTCGACCAAACGCCAGATATACACGACCGCAAGGACCGAGCTCGCCATGATCAAGAAGGCGAGCCAAAGCGCGTCCTGTTCGAGTGCGGCTGTGACCAACGCCCATTTGCTGACGAAGCCCGCGGTCCCGGGAACACCGATGAGCGCGAGGCCTGCCGCGACCAGTGCGGCCATCGTGAGGGGCATGCGCTGCCCGAGGCCCCGCATCGAAGCGATCTTCGTAGACCCCATCCGCCAGGTGACGCAGGCTGCCACGAGAAAGAGTGCACCCTTCATGAGTGCATGATTGAAGACGTGGATCAATCCGGCGGCAACGCCCGCCTCGCTGGCGAGCGAGAGGCCGAGCGTCATGTAGCCGATCTGGGCAATGCTCGAATAGGCCAGCAGCCGCTTGAAGTCTGTCTGATAGATGGCCGCAATCGATCCAACGAACATGGCGAGGATCGAAAGTGGCATCAGCAAAGAGTCGATCCCGATCGTCTCGAAGATCAAGCTGGCACCGAAGATCCCGAGGCAGAATCGTAGCAGCAGGTAGTAGGCGACCTTCGTCGCCGTCGAGGCGAGGAAGGCCGAAACGAGCGGCGGCGCCTCGCTGTAGGCATTCGGTAGCCATTGATGGAGGGGAAAGACCGCCAGCTTCGTCGAGATCCCTACGACGACGAAAGCCACCGCAACAAGAATCGTGCGCGTCTCGTTCACCGACTGCAAGCGCTCGGCCATGTCGACCATATTGAGCGTGCCGGTCATCTGGTACATGAAACCGATGCCGATCAACAGGAACGTCGCACCGATGGTGCCCATGATGAGATACGAGAAAGCCGCCATCATCGCACGCCGCTCCTGGCCGAGTGCGATCAGGATATACGAGGAGAGCGACGAAATTTCCAGGAAGACGAAGACGTTGAATACGTCACCGGTGATCGTGACGCCGAGCAGCCCTGTCAGACAGAGGAGCGCGGCGGAGTAGAAGAGATATTCGCGGCCGGCCGGAATCCCGCGCCGAGCCTGTCCCGGTCCTGCGGCAAAGACGACCGCCGCGACGAGCGACACGACGACCAACACGAATGCGTTCGTGATGTCGACACGATATTCGATTCCGTAGGGGCGCGACCATCCTCCGAACTCGTAGACGATGATGTCGCCTCCGAGGACCTGGCCTAGAAGCGTCGTCGAAATCGCGAAACAGAGGAAACTGATCACGACTGTAAAAGCGCGTACGAGCGCTTCCTTGCGCAGCAGGAAACAAAAGGGGGCACCCATCATAGGCAGGAGCACCTGGAGTGCGGGGAGATGGAAGGCGAGATCGTTCACCCCGCACTCTCCCCGGCCGGGCCGGCTGCCGCCTCTTCTCTCGCCTCCACGGAGAGCGACCGCTCGTCTTCCTTGCGGTCGAGGGCGACAATCTCGTCCTCTTCGACCGTGCCGTAGGATTCGTGGACCCGAACGACGAGGGCGAGTCCGAGCGCCGTGCTCGCGACTCCGACCACGATCGCAGTGAGCATCAACACGTGTGGCAAGGGATTCGAGTAGATGACCTCCTCGGAACCCTCCATCAGGATGGGCGCCGTACCGCCCGCGACCTTGCCCATCGACACATAGAAAAGGATCACGCTGGCCTGGAATATGTTCACGCCCATGATCTTCTTGACGAGGTTGCCACGGGAGATTGCGATATAGAGCCCGATCATCATCAGGGTGATGACTGCGAGATAGTTCCAGTGAGTCATGAAGTGCTGGGCGAGTTGAAACACTATTGCCTCGACCGCCCTGCAAATGAATAGAAGATTGCGACCATCACGAAGGTGACGGTGATCCCGACACCGAGCTCGACGAGCAGGATGCCTATGTGCTGACCGTGCATCGGATCGTGGGCGTCAAGAACGTTGTAGTTGAGGAATTCACCGCCTTTCAACATCGATACGACGCCGACGCCACCGTAGAGCAACGCGCCGAGCGCAATTCCTATCTCGACGACGAACGGTGGAATCGCCCGGCGAAGTGCATCGAGGCCAAAGATGAGCCCGTGCAGGATCAACCCCGCCGCGAAAATCACGCCCGCCTGAAAGCCGCCCCCAGGTCCATAGTCGCCGTGGAACTGCACATAGAGCGCAAAGAGCAGGATGAAGGGAACCAGTGCCTTTCCGACTACCCGCAGGATGATCGTCTCGCGTACGCGCATCTTGATCGGCGTGGTCATGGACTTCGGAGGCGTCTCGCTCATGTCTCGCCCCCTCCGCCGGCATCTTCCGCGGATTCTCCGGAGTCGTCCTCTCGCGCTCGCGTGCGCGCAGCGTTGCCCCCGAGCAGGAGGATCGCGCCGACGGCCGCTGTCAGAACGACCGTCGTCTCGCCGAAGGTGTCGTAGCCGCGATAGCTCGCCAGCACGGAAGTGACGACGTTCGGGACACCGATCTCCGCGGTCGAATCTTCGAGATAATGTGGGGCGACGTGATGGTGGATCGGAGCAGCGGGATCCCCGTAGGCCGGCATGTCGAGGGTGCCGTAGGCCAACATGAGTCCGGTCGCGGTCACCACCACGAGTGCGGCAACACGATGATGCGCGGGGCGCGACTCTTCCGAAGTCGTCAATCCGAGTGCGCCCAGAAAAAGCACGGTCGAGATGCCCGCGCCAACGGCTGCTTCCGTGAAGGCGACGTCGACGGCATCCATCATGGTCTGCAAGCCTGCAGCGAGCAGACTGAAGATTCCGAAGAGCATTGCGGCAGCGAAAAGACTGCGCAGTCGTGCGATATAGATCGCCAACAAGATCATGAACAAGAAGAGGCAGACCTCGATCGCCGAGCCCATCGCTTGCTCACCCATCAGGACTCCTCCCGAGCGACCGACGTGCCCGCCGAATTCCTGAGGGCCAACGACGCCCCGGTCGATTCCTGGACATCGGGCGCCTCGAGACCCTTCGAGTACGCGGCCTTGACCAGGGCGTGTGCTGCGGTTGGACTCGTCAAATAGAGGAAGAGGAAGATGATCACGAGCTTTATGGTGATCAGGTTCAGTCCGGAGTGGACTCCCAGACCCAACAGAATCAGCGTGGCACCCAGGGTGTCAGTGATACTCGCCGCGTGAGTCCGCGTGTAAAAATCGGGCATGCGAATCACCCCGATCCCGCCGATGACGCTGAAGACACTGCCCGCCCCGAGACAGGCCCAGACGACGATTTCGCGTAGATTCTCCACTACTTGAGTCTCTCGTCGCTCGCCAGATTCGCAAACTTGCTGAAGCGCAGCAGTGCGATCATGCCGGTGAAATTCATCAGTGCATAGAGAATGGCCAGGTCGAGCCATTCCGGCCGACCCGTCAGAAAGCCCGCGACCGCAATCAAGATCACGGTCTTGGTCCCGATCATGTTCGCGGCGAGCACGCGATCGAAGACAGTCGGCCCGAGGAATGCGCGAGCGAGCGCCAGAGACATCGTCACGAGCACCCCGATCATGGCGACCACGAAGACGTTCACAGCCCCTCCGCTTCCGCCCCCGCCTCGAAGCGGGAGACCCGTCGATCCATCTCCCCGCTGAGGAGTCCCTGTGCGGAATCCGTCGTCAAGGCGTGAACCAGAAACTTCCCCTCGCGAATATCGAGGGTTACCGTTCCCGGAGTGAGGGTGATCGAGTTCGCGTAGATCACTTGACCTACGTTGGTCTTCTGACTGGCGTCCACCCGCAGAATGCGCGGATGAATCGGTAGCCTCGGGTCGAGGATCACCCTCGCGACCGACAGATTCGAGAGGACGATCTCCTTGAAGAGCCAGGGTGCATAGAAGAGGGCGCGGAATCCCAGTCGAACCGGGAGTGCTTCGATATCGAGAATCCCGAGGTGAGTCACGAGCGCGACGACCGTTGCGCAGCAGAGCGCGCCATAGGTCATGAGGGTCGCGTCGAAGTGACCAGAGAGGAGGAGCCACACAGCGAAAAGGGCGACGAACAGGGTCAGCGCACGGGTCATCGCTGTCTTTTTCCTCCCGGCACCGATCGAAGGGTCGCCCTGTGGCAGAGTCCAATTCGAGAGCCCAGCAACCTTATCACGGTGACTTCCTTACGAAACTCTCATTCGGTCTCTTCTAGACCGCGTTGAATGATCCAAGTGTTTGATTCGAAAGGATACTCGGTAGGGTGACCGGAATTCATCTGGCAAGAGAGAGAGCCGGGCGATGACCCGAGTCACCCACGAGCATTTCCCCCGCTTTCCTCCGCCCCGTGACTCCGGACGCGGGTCTTTCCCATCATGGAGCCTGAACCGTTCGAACCCATTCCACGACCGAATCGATCGCCTAGCGCTGCGAGAGAAATGTCTCCGCGAAGCGCCCGAGCGTATCGAGATACTCCCCCCGACTCTTCGTCGGTAGGCCCATCGTCACCCAGGTCACCCCCACCGACTCGAGCGCGGCGAACTGCTCATGCAGCGAATCCTGCGGAGGCAGCTTTCGCGTATTCATGTGGAGTCCAAAGGGTACGAAATTGACGTCGAGCGCTTCGGTCCTTCCCTGTCGTTCCGCGTATTCCTTCATCCGCGCGATCCCCGCCGCGAGATCATCGACACTCTCGATGGCCGACGTGCGAGTCCGACCCGCCCCAGCAGCGGGCAGCGGGAAGGGGCTCCATCCCTGGCCGAAATCAACCGAGCGACGGATCGCCCGCGGGCTATTTCCACCGATCCAGATCGGCGGATGCGGCTTCTGAACCGGTGCGGGCAACATCGTATTGCCCGCCGCCTCGAAGCCAGGCTTCGAAAGCACGACCGACTTCCCGCTCCAGGCGGCCTTCATCGCGAGCAGCGCTTCGTCCGACCGGTCATTGCGATTCGCAAAATCGGCTCCGAGCGCGGCGAACTCGCCCTTGAGATAGCCCGCGCCCGCGCCGACGATCACGCGGCCGCCCGAAATCGCATCGAGGCTCGCAACCGCCTTCGCCGTCAGAAAGGGGTTGCGATAGGCGAGGACGAGGATGTTCGCGTGCAGGAGCAGATTCTGGGTCGCCCCGGCCGCGACGGCCAACGACACGAAGGGATCGAGTGCGTGATGGCCTCCGCTACCCAACCACTCGTCCGTGGGAAAGGGATGCTCGGTCACGAAGCTCGCCTCGAATCCCGCCGCTTCCGTCGCCCTGGCGATCTCCGCAATCGCCTCCGCGGTCCCGAACTCAGCCAGGTTCTCGACTCGATCCGTCGGGAGTTGAAGAGAGAATTTCAATGCCACGATTCAGCCCTCTGTTTGGGTTCGAACGATCGACCCTGCCCGGTCCGGATCCGTCCAAACGATGGAGGCGTCGGATCCCAATCGTCACCGACAACCTACGACGCGAGATCGAAGGATTGCAGACTCGCCGCCCTTTCGCGCAGAAATTCCGGGCCCCCCAGGAGATGTCTCGCGCCGGCGATCCGCTTGTACCAGAAATGGAGGTTCTGTTCGTCGGTCCAGCCGATCCCCCCGTGCACCTGGGTCGACACACTCGCGATCTCGCGGCCGATTTCCGAGACGTGGGCGAGGAGGTGGCACGCAAGCAGCGGCGCTTGCGTCGGCTCCGCCTCGAAGCAGTGTGCGGCGTACCAGAGAAGCGATCGAGCGGGTTCGAGATCCGCGATCATCTCGGCGCACATATGCTTGACCGCCTGGAAGGAGCCGATCAATCGATCGAATTGTTTCCGTTGCCCCGCGTAGCGCACAGCGCGTTCGATCATCGACTCACAGGCACCGAAAGCATCCGCCGCCAGCGCGATCCGGCCCGCGTCGAGCGCACGGCCGATCGCCACACTGGCGTTTTCGAAGATCTCGATCGGCCGGGCGCCGTCGAAGGCGACTTCGGCCGTACAGCGAGTGAGATCCGTGGTGACCAGCCGCGTCGTCTCGATCCCCGTCGCCCGTCGATCGACGACGGCCAACCTCTCCTGATCGACCGCGACCAGAATCAGGTCCGACGCACACGCGTCGATCGCCATCATCGCCCTGCCCTCTAGAACGCCGTCACGGAGCAGCACTCCCGCGTTCTCGCGGACGGAGAAGAGTTCGGTGAACGCCGCACCCATGACGATTTCCCCAGTCGCGATCCCGCTCATCCACGCCTCGGCCTGCGCGCCCCCGATCCGGGAAAGCGCCGTCGGCGCCATCACTGCAGTGGAAAGAAAGGCGGACGGTGTCGCCGAATGACCCAACGCCTGTGCGACGACCACGGCGTCGAGCAGGCCGAGTCCACTCCCGCCCTGTGGCTCCGGAACGAGGATGCCCGTCGCCCCGAGTTCGGCCAGTGCCCGCCAGATCGATCGATCGTTGGGGCAGTCCTCATTCCGCAAGGCGCGCACCCGGGTGATCGGAACCCGAGCGGCCAGGAACGAGCGAATCGTCTCATCGAGGAGCCGCTGATCTTCCGAGAGTCCAAAATCCATCGATTCGCTCCTGCTCAGGCCTTCGCCGGCTTGGGTTCGCGGGGCAGACCGAGTCCGCGCTCGGAGATGATGTTCTTCTGGATCTGTGCGGTCCCCCCGCCGATGATCAGACCCAGTGAGAAGAAAGCCTGTGTCTGCCAATAGCCCCGCTCTCGCTCGTATTTCGTATGGTCGTAGAGCACCCCGAGCTCACCCATCACGTCGATCCCGAGCGAGGCCATGTCGTAGCTGAGCTGACAGTTCTGGAGTTTCACGATCAGTCCCGCAACCCCGGGTGCTTCGCCCTTCAAGTTGCAGGTCAACATTCGCATCGCGTGGTATTTCATCGCCAACATCCGCGACTGGAGCCTCATCAATCGATCGCGATAGACGGGGCTCGCCATCACAGACACACCGCCTACGGTCTCGCCCTTCATCAGACGAACGAGTCGGAGAAAGGTCCCTTCCGCATTCGAACTGAGCGAACTCCGTTCGTGCTGGAGCGTCGTGTTGGCGATCTTCCAACCCTCACCACGTCCCCCCACGACATTCGCCTGTGGCACACGGACATCCTGGAAAAAGACCTGGTTGAAGGAATTCTCTCCCAGATCACCGGACATCGTCACGAGCGGCCGCACGTCGAGACCCGGGCTGTCCATCGGCAGCAGGATATAACTGATGCCGGCATGTTTGGGTGCGTCGGGCTCGGTTCGCACGAGCACGAACATCATCTCCGAAGTGTCCGCCGTGCTCGTCCAGATCTTCTGCCCGTTGATCAGAAAATCGTCTCCATCCTCTCGCGCCGAGGTCGTTAGGCTTGCGAGGTCACTCCCGGCCCCGGGCTCGGAATAGCCCTGGCACCAGATGGTCTCTCCCCGCAGCGTGGAACCGATCCAACGTCTCTTCTGTTCCTCGGTCCCGTGGGCCAGCAGCGTCGGCACGAGCATCGAGGGGCCTTGCGCGTTCAATCCCCGAGAAACATGCACTCGATTGAATTCCTCGTCCATGATGACCGTCTCGAGCAGGTCGGGTTCCGCGCCGTAACCCCCGTACTCCTTCGGGATCGTGCGCGCCCAATAGCCGTGCTCGATCTGCAGAGAGAGCCATTGCGAGAGTTCCGGCCGCGGTACTTCGAAATAGGATCCGGAGGGGCGCTGATCCTTGTGTTCACGCAGAAACGCCCGGACCTCCTGACGGAAGTCCTCGTAGTGCGCAGCGTATTCGAGATCCATCTTCGCCCCTCCTCCGATTCCAGGTGATGAACCCTGTCCACGCTGGAACCACAGCACGGCCGGAGTCGACTTCGTGCCTCACGCTCTCTGTGTTATGCGAAAACACGTTCCCCGGGCTTCGGAGGATCTGCCGGGACCCCGGCGAAGCACTGGGCGATCATCATCCACTGATTCGCAATGTCACCCGTGACGGATAGCTCTGTGTCACGGACATTTCGAACCTGCGTCACCGTCAGGCAGAAATCGACCGCATCTCCTTCGATCCGCTCGGTCTCACTCGGGTCGTTGTATTCCCAGACCTCTCCCGAAGGCGACGTCACGCGGACGAAGGGAGGCGGCCCCGGGATCTCCTGTCGGCGATTCACGAAGGTCCAGCCGAAGGTCCGCACACCGATGGCGGCGATGTTGCGAATCCGGTCGGTGTGTTTGCGCCGGACCTGCTTGAGATCGTAGATCGCCTGGGCGTGGGACCAGGTCTCCATGTAACGTGCCGTCGTGAACATCTGCACGCCCATATCCGGGCCGAACCAGGGGAGGCGGGCTTTCGAATCGAGCTCACCGAGCCGCATCGCGAGTTCAAGAGAGGTGGACTTCCAGCGATCGAGGAGGACCGGAGCGGCGAATCGACCGAGTTCACGACGTTGGAGTTCTTTTCTCGTCATGCCCTCGCCCGCTGATTCGATCAGCTCTTTCTTGCGAGCAGCGAACGCCTCTTCTCCGGCGGCCGCGTGGAGCGAGACCTCGTCGAAATAGTGGAGATGGGCAACGATGTCCCAGGGTGCCCAGTCCATGAAGAGGGTCTGGGTCTCCCAGTCCTCGGGTGTCAGCGTCTCGAGAAACGAGTGGAGTTCCGCCACCTCGTCTCGGAAATCGATGCTCACCTGCAAAGTCATGTGGTGCCCTTCTCGGGTCGATCCCGCGAATCTGGTGGCGTGTGGTCCACTCCGATCGACCGGGAATCCGATCAACCGGAGCGCAGTTCCTCCATGTAGGCGGCCCGATCTTCTTCGCCGGCGAACGCAAAGGTGCACAACATCCGGTCCACCAGTCCGCCGAAGCGGCCCTTGAGCGCACCCACGACCTTTGCCGGTTCGGCCACCACTGCGAATTCTTCGAGGATCTCGTCCGTAATCCGCTCGCCCATCGTGTCCCACTCCCCGCGCTTCGAGAGCGTGTTGAGCTCGGCCTGCAGGTCCCCCCAGCCGTGAATCTCGAGAACGCCCCGGTAGGCCGGCGTCGATCCATAGAAGGCCAGCTGCTTGGCAGTTGCCGAACGCATCGCTTCCCACTCTCGTTCGTCGTTCCCCGTCACGATGAAGGCGGGATAACACAGTTGCAGATCGGAGCGCGCGCGTTCGGACTTCGCCAGCCCTGCCTCGATCGCGGGGAGGGTCACTTCGCGGATGTATTTCGCGGTCGTGAAGGCATGGATGAGCATCCCGTCCGCCACTTCGCCCGCGACCTCGGTCATCTTCGGCCCGACCGCCGCCACGATCACCTTGGGAGCCCCGTGCGGATTATTCGTCGGCGTGAACATCGGCGTCATCAGCGTATGCGAATAGAAGTCGCCCCGGAAATCGAGCTTTTCGCCCTCGTACCAGCAATCCCAGATCGCGCGCATCGCGAGCACGAACTCGCGCATCCGGGCCGCCGGATGGGACCAGGGCTGGCTGAAGCGCTTGGTGATATGCGGCTTGATCTGTGAACCGAGACCCAGGATGAAACGACCCTTCGAGTAGGCCTGCAGGTCGTTGCCGATATTCGCAACGATCATCGGGTTGCGCGCAAACGCGACGGCGATCGACGTCATCAACTCGATCCGTTCGGTGTGCTCGGCAGCCAGCACGAGAGGCAGGAACGGGTCGCTGGCCATCTCGGCCGTCACCATCCCGTCGTAGCCCTGCGCCTCGAGGGCGCGTGCCTGGTCGGGGATCTGTGCGAGGTCCGATGTCCCCATCAATCCGGAATCAATCTTCATCTGGGAGTCCTTTTACGTCATGCAGCCGATCGATCGGGTCTCTCGCGATAGCGAGCGATCCCGGACAATCCATCCGTCATTGTTCTTCCGACCCGGTCCAACTCGCGTCGCGCTTCTCGAGGAAGGCCCGCATCCCCTCGCGCGCCTCCTCACTCGCAAAACATTCGGCGGAGAGCCGCGTCGCCCACTCGAGGGCCTCATCCGGGTCGTGCTGCCCCATTTCGTAGACGAGCCGCTTGGCGATCCCGAGGGCGTTCGGTCCCCCCTTACACAAGTCAACGACGACCTCTTCGATCGCGGCATCGAGTTCGCCGCCGGGGACCGCTCGGCTGATCAGCCCATATTCGGCCGCCTTCTGCGCCGAGAAGCGATTCCCGCGCAGGAAGGCTTCCATCGCTTCGCCTCGACGCATCTTCGGCAGGCAGACGACGGAGATGATTGCGGGCGTCACGCCGAGTCGCACCTCCGAAAATCCGAACTTGACGTCCTCCCGCGCGATCGCGATATCACAGACCGCCGCGAGGCCGTTGCCACCTCCTACCACGTGCCCATCGATCCGGCCAACGACCGGGATCGGAGAGCGCTGGATCGTCGTGAGGATCGTCGAAAAGTCCGAGATCACCGTGGACTCACCGCTCTCGTTCCGAGCCGACTGTTCCTTCAGATTTGCGCCCGCGCAGAAAGTCGACCCCTCATTAGTGAGTACGACGACGCGGATCGCCGGATCCCTGTTGGCGCGATCGAGCGCCGCCAACAGTTCGGAGAGCAGCTCGGCTCCGAGTGCATTGCGATTGGCGTCGTCCGCGAGCGTCGCGGTCAGAACGCCTCGGGTCACTTCGACCTTCACGCACCCCATCCGAACCCCCCGTCATTCTCATCGGCACTCGTCGGAGCCGCGCCTCGAACGTCTCAGCCCGCCACCCGTCGGTGAACCGGTCCAGAGCTGGTCGGTAATTTCAGTTGCTTCTTGTTACCTGAGCTGTTAGGAAGGTGTCAAGCAGCCCCGGACGAGTCCGGTGGACGCTCAGTCCGCATCCGAATGCATCGTGCACCGCCCTCTCGGATGTGCGGGAAGCCTGGGAAAAGAGGAATCGCCGTGGCCGATCCGATCCGCATTGCCAATTGCTCCGGGTTCTTCGGAGATCGCACGACCGGTGCACGCGAAATGGTCGAAGGTGGGCCGATCGACGTGCTGACCGGGGACTGGCTCGCCGAACTCACGATGCTCATCCTCGCCAAGACCCGAGCCAAACGCCCCGACGGCGGTTTCGCGCGCACCTTCGTGAGTCAAATGGAAGACGTCATGGGGACGTGCCTCGAAAAGGGTATCAAGGTCGTCTCGAACGCGGGGGGACTCGATCCCGAGGGCTGTGCCGAAGCGGTCCGCGAGATCGCCCAGAACCTCGGTCTGAACCCCAAGATCGCATTCGTCCGCGGCGACGACCTGATGCCCAATATCGAAGAGTTCGTTTCCCGTGATCAGCTCCATCACTTCGAGACGGGAGAACCGATCAAGGATCCCCATCGCTTCATGACGGCGAACGCCTATCTCGGCTGTTGGGGCATCGTCGACGCGTTGAACCGCGACGCCGATATCGTGATCACGGGCCGCGCGACGGATGCCGCGATCGTCTGCGGTCCCGCGGCCTGGCACCACGGCTGGAGCCGAACCGATTGGGACGAACTCGCTGGGGCCGTCGTTGCCGGCCATCTCATCGAATGCAGCAGCCAGGTCACCGGCGGCAACTACTCCTTCTTCCGGGAGGTGCCGGGCATCGAGCATATCGGCTTCCCCTGGGCCGAGGTCGCAGAGGATGGCTCCGTCGTGATCGGGAAGCACGACGATGGAACCGGAGGCCTGATCTCGATCGGAACCGTGACATCCCAGGCGCTCTACGAGATCGGCGGTCCCG
>JAPYTP010000043.1 GCA_029941885.1 Myxococcota bacterium | reverse complement strand
TCGGAGCAAGTGAGGTCGGGGCCGAAACGATGCCCGGAAGCGCCCGGACGATCCGTGGGCTCGAGCTTCTGGGAGGCTGCAGACGAAGTCGCGGACGCCGATGACGCACTCGCGCCACGCCCTCTCCCCGCCCCACCGGTTTGACCAGAATCACTCAATCGCCCGCCCCCTCGAAGCTCTTCGGCTTCGTTCTCACCCGATCAGTTCCCGACTGGGGATCCAGCGAGCGCGCAACCGCATCAAGATCTCGATCTCACCCATCGACCTCACCCAACGACGTCCGATCGAATCGAGCCCATTCGTCCGTAGCCGCATGGACTGTAGCTGCGGGTTTCGGCGCTAGAGATCGGATCAAACACGGGCGAGGAGTAAAGAGTATAGCGAGTCGTTCGGCTCGGCGTCGGCACGAGGGACGCCCTCTGGAATTCGCTGTCTATTCGACTCGTGACACGGGCAGGGGCCGTTCGATGTTCGAAATCAGGAGGGGCGTGGTTAGATCGCCTAGATCTCCCGTGAAACGATGCGCACGGTCGGGCCTGCAGCCCGATCGGTCGCAGAAGACGTTCTCGAGAACCCGAGCGGCGAGTTCACTGGATTTCGACCACCAGAGGTTGCTCTGGAGTTGGAGCACGACGACGGCAATCGCGGGATTCTCGGCCGGCGCGAGGCCCACAAACCACTCATATCGGCCAAGGGGATCTCGCCCGGTCAGATTCCCGGTCTTTCCGGCGACCTGGATGTCTCCGAGGAGCGGATTCCCATGACGATCTCGAAATGCACTCTTCGCCGTTCCCCGCGTCGTCGTCCCGACCAGCATCGATCGCAACTCCGCCGCCTGTCCATCGCTCAGCACGCGCCGGGTCGCTCTTCGTTCTGGCATTTCGAGCGACCGACCCCGCTCATCGACGATTCGGTCGACCCACCACGGCTCGACCCACTCACCGGTCGTCAAGATCGAAGTGAGGGACGCCACGTGAAGCGGCGTCACCCTGACGCCATCCAGGCCACTTCCGAGGCGACCGAGATCGAGTTTCGTCTCGACGCGCTCGACACGACCCGCGTCGTGCCCCGGCGCCGGGGGCGAGAGCCAGCCAAAGCGCTCGAAGGTTTTCGCAAGCTTTTCCTCTCCGAGGACATCCAGCGCCCACTGAGAGAAACATTGATTATTGGAGGTCGCCAGCGCGTCTGCGAGGGTCGACTCGCGTCCACTGTTCGGACGCGCAAGCCGGCGACGGTTCAGGCGGTACTTGTTTCCCCGATAGATACACGTGGTTTCGCCGCGGCCCCGTGACTCCTCGAGCAACGCGGCCGCAGTCAGGATCTTCACGATCGATGCCGCCGGATAGGCCCTCTCCGGAGGAAATGCCTCACGGTCGGTCGACACATAGGCAAGTAGGCGACCGCTTCTGGGATCGAGAACGATGACATGGCCCCTTCCGACCCGGCCCTTTCTCAGAATCTCGAAAACGTCCTCGGTCAACTCTTCGTCGAGGCTGTATTCGATCCGAAAGGCACCCGTCAATTTGCGAATCTCGGACAGGTCGGAAAGCGGGGGCACGCTCGGAGTTCGACCCGCTGCGTCTACCCACTCGACCAGACGCGGAACGGCCGAAGGGTCGAACTCCGCGGCCCGGGTTCGCGCGATTCCGAAGCGCTCACGGGTCAGCGGCGGGTCGAGCCGGAGATCGAAGTCGATTTCCTCGGGCGCCGCCGCCGCCGAGACCGCCAGCAGGGAGACGGGAGCTCTTTCCTTCCACGCATACCAGGCCGCCTTGCCAATCCAGCCCACGCCCAGGAAGAGAAAGACCGATCCAAGCAGGATCACGCGACCCCGCCCGGTCAGCCAAGCGCCGCCGCGCCACCGATTGCGCCGTCCAAGGAGCCGTCGGAAGCCCCTGCCCATGAACGGACGGCGCGGGCCGAATCGGCTTGCGCGGCCAAAGATGAGCGGAACTCTAGAGCGCAACGACGGATCTGACCTCGGGGATTTCTTCTTTGAGCCGTGCTTCGATCCCCATCTTGAGCGTGATCGACGAGCTGGGGCAGCCGGCGCAGGCACCTTGCAAGAGAACCTCGACCACGCCGTCGCGATAGCCCGCAAAGCTGATCTCTCCTCCGTCCTGCTCGACGTAGGGTCGGACATCCCGCTCGAGAATGGTCCGGATCCGCGCGACGATCTCATCGTCCTCTGCCGTTTCCGGGGGTTCGAAGCTCGGACCGAAGGCCGATTCGCCGCTCTTGGCCCAGGCCTTGATTGCCTCCACGATCGGCGCCGCGAGCTCCGTCCATTCCGAACTCTCGGCCTTCGTAACAGTGACGAAGTTCGGGCCGAGAAAGACACCTTCGACCCCCTCGATCTCAAGGATCGGAGCCGCGAGCGGCGACACGTCGAGCGTCACCCGCCCATCAGCCGACGCGTCCCCACGAAGAGGATCCGGGTGCAGGGGAAACGACGCCGAAGACACGATGTCCGCAACCACCTGGCCGAGAACCCACTTGATGCTGTTCGGATTGGGTGTCCGCTCGGCGTGCATCCGAAATCCAAGGTCCATGGGATTAAAGATAGAACGGACTCCACTCCTTGGCCAAGACCACTCCACATCACGAACGATCTCCCGTCGCCGGCGCGAATCCCGCTCGCTTTCCGGCTATGCTGCGCGGCCGTGTCACGCGTCAAGAACGTTCTCTCCCGTCACATTCTGCCCCTGGTCATCTCCGGGGGGGCACTCGTCTACGTGTTCGGTTACGCGATCGATTGGCAGGCGATTCCCGAGGCGACGGAGCGAGCCAATATGCCGCTCTTCGTAGCGATCACCGTCCTCGACAAGATCGTGTTCTTCCTCGTCTGGTGTCTCGTACAGGCCTCGATGGTTCGACGTTTTCTCGCGCCAGTGCCGCGTAGGCAGATCATTGCCGTCAAGGGCGGCGCCGAGCTTGCACGGGCGTTGAACAATTCCGTTTCTGACGCAGCCTTTTTTCTCGGAATCTGGCAGCTCTGTCGCGCGCCTCTGCAATCCGTCGTAGCGGTCACCACGTTGCCCTTCGTCGCGCATTTTTTCATCCTGCTGCTCCAAGGCTCCGTCGCGCTCTTCTTCGTCCCAAGGGACCAGGTTCAGTTCTCCGCAGTCGCAGGCGTCGTTGCCGTCGGCTGGCTCCTGGTCGCAAGCTTCGCCGTCGCTCGCTGGCTCGGAGCCGTCGACAGGCTCTACGCGCTCCTACGCCTGGACTGGCTCGAAGGCCGCGTCAATTTTCGCGACCTGCTGCCCTATCTGTGGGTCTTCGCAGCCTTCGCGATGGCGGATGTCTTTATCCAAGGCATGGCGACCCGCGCTTTCGGCAACCCGATCGACTGGATCGCCCTGATCTCGGGAATCCCGGTTCTCTATTTCATGATGATGCTGCCATCCTTCGGGAACTTCGGAACACGGGAAATCGTGTGGGCCAGCGTCTTCCACGGCTACGGGGACGAAGCCACTCTTTATGCCTTCGCCCTCTGGACGAATCTCGTGTTCCTGATGATGCATGTGCTCATCGGAGTGCTCTTCCTGAACCGAGCGATAGCGCTTTTCGCCGATCTGCGGCGAACGCGCTCACAGGTGGATTCGGTGCGAGCTCCGATCTTTCGCGACGCTCTCGACCCCTGAGGGCTCACGCCTTCGGATTGGCGGTGCCTAGAAAGAAGCTCGGGGCACGACCGGACTTCTCAGGGTCGCGAATCGGGGGGGCGCGGGGGGCGGATCACCACCTCGGGCCCTTCCGCAGCGAGTCCGGAGAGCGCCGCGATCCGATCGAAGAGGGCGATCACATCGTCGTGCAATTCGTCCGCCCGCATCGCGCGAGCGATCTCGCCCACTCGAAGCTCCGTCCCCAGCGCCTCGGAAAGCGACCCACTTGCCCCCAGGATCCGCTTCGCGTGGATCGACCCGGAATCCGACCCATTCTCCCTGGCATCGCACTCCATCTGGCTCGAGAGCACGCGATCGACCCGCAGATCATCGGGCGGCACCCGCAACACGCGCCTGAGCGCCGCGGGAACCAGCAGATAGCTCTCGATATGCCGGAGGCTCCAGACGAAAACCTCGAGTCCGGTCTCGCCCGAGGCCGTTTGCGGATTCTCGTCGCCCCCCTCCTTGTGGTGATCGTGGTGATCGTGGTGATCGTGGTGATCCCGGTCGAGCACGATCAGGCCCCGCAACCCCGAACCGGCTCCGCCCCGCTTGCGGAAATCCGCGAGCGCTCTCGCGGGACGCCGCCCCCCGAGAATCACCGTATTGCGCTCGATGCAGCGAGCGATCCCTGGCTCCATCCGGCGGGCCCAACATTCGAGGATCTCGCGATCCCGGGCTCCCTCGACGTAGAGGACGAATGGGTCGCCGGGTCGGCGACTTCGACCGGAAGACGCGCCTCCGGCTGGGCTCCGCGATCGACCCGAACGCGACGAAGGACGAGCGCCGGCGCGGTGCTGACGACGATACGGATCGTTACGAAGCACAGGATGGCCTCATTCCCTTCTGGAGTACCCACCAGAGGACCCCACGGGCCATCCTCGCGCCTCCGGCACGCCGACCGAGCGCCCCGATCGGCGACAAAGGCCCAGGAGCCGCGGGAACCCCCAAATGAGAATCGCTCAAGGGATTAACCGGCGTCAGCCTTCCCGCGAACTTACTCTGCCTACTCGCGGCTGTCATATGATCCCCGTGTTCGCCAGTCCGAAAAGGCGCGAATCGCGTCTGAGACTGAACATCCGGTCGGAATCTTCGATTGAATCACCTCCCCCACGCCGTTATTCTGACAAGATGATTTCAATCGTCATCGCCGATGATCACGGGATCGTTCGAGAGGGCTTGAAGCGCCTTCTCGAGTCGGAGCCGGATTTCAAGGTGTGTGGCGAAGCCGAAGATGGCCGAGAGGTCCTCGAAGCGGTCAAGACCTCTCAGCCCGACATGGTCGTGCTCGACATCACGATGCCGCGGATGGGCGGACTCGAGACTCTCGAACGACTTCGAACCGACTACAAGAACACCAAGGTGATCCTACTGTCGGTCCACAACGATCCGCCCTTCATCCAGAGCGCGATCGGACTTCGCGCCGACGGCTATGTCCTCAAGAACGGACGCGCGGAAGAAATCGTGACTGCGATCCGCGATGTCATGATGGGCGGAAGTTATTTCAGCCCCGCGGTCGCCCGGGAGATCGTCGAACAGATTCGATCGCCGAAAGCCAAATCCACCGATCCCTTCACTCTTCTCTCAGCTCGAGAACGAGAGGTTCTTCATCTGATTGCGGACGGCCTCTCCGCAAAGGAAGTCGCCACCGAACTCTCCATCAGCACGAAGACCGTCGAGGCACACCGCACGAGCCTCATGCGCAAGCTCGGTGTCCGCAAGGCGACTGAACTGGTTCGTTATGCGCTTCGGCACGGCTTGATCGAACCCTAGGTCCTGCCGAATAGAAGAGGCCTCGAAACTCGCCACGCCGACACAACAGGCGGATCCGGGTGAATTTCGGGAATCAGACTCGCTCGAGCCGAACGACGGATTCTACGTGCGGAGTCTGGGGAAAGAGGTCGAACGCGCGGATGGAGCCGATCGCATATCCGGCAGTACCCAGTTCGCGCAGATCGCGAGCGAGCGTCGCTGGGTCGCACGACACGTAGACCAAGCGCGAGGGGCCCTTTTCCGCAATCGCTCCCCGAACGACCGGATCGAGCCCGATTCGTGGCGGGTCGACCAGCAAGACCTCCCCGTATCCGATCCGCGTCGCGAGATCGCCACGCGTTTCGACGCGCCCCGACAAGACCTCGACTCGATCCGTGAGATCGGCGCGACGGAGATTGAAAGCCAGATCTGCGAGGGCCGAGCGGTCGCTCTCGAGCGCGAGGCCGCCCGCGAATTCTCGCGCGAGGCCCAACGTGAAGAAGCCGATGCCCGCGTAGAGTTCGACGAAGCGAGCGCTCGCGACCGAATCCAGACCGATCATGCATTCCGCGCGGACCGTGCTCGCCAGCGGCTCCCACAGCAGAGCATTGCCCTGGACGAAGCTCTCCCCGCTGACGCGGAGCGACTCGCCGCCGACTTCGATCGAGACCGAAGCGGGCGCCTGCCGTCCTCTGCGCGCGGCCTTGTTCGCGAAGGAACGACAGACGAGTGCTGGACCGCTCGTGCCCGCCGTCACGACCCACTCTTTCGACGGCCGGCGCCGACCCCCGGGCGGCGATTCCTCGGTGTGCCCCTCGTCGAGTCGGAATTCACGCGCAGCGACCCGATCGGTCAACGCGGCCTCCGCACTCTGCACGAGAACCGGACACTCTTCGACGGGGCTCACCGTTTTCGATCCACGAACGCGATACCCCAACCCCTCGCCGGATTCGATCCAGCGTGCACGCGCTCGATAAGCGTAGGGGTCCGGCGAGGGCACGATCTCGATCGCGTCGGCGAGCGAGATTCCCCCGATTCGTTTCAGAGCGTCGAGAACGATCTGACGCTTCGCATCGAGTTGGGCCGGATATCGCACATGCTGCCATCGGCACCCGCCACAGGTCCCGAAATGCACACATCGCGGTTCGATCCGATCGGCCCCGGCTTCGACGATCCGCCCGGCCCGAGCACGCAAGACCTTCTTCTGGGTGCGCACATCGAGCAGCTCGACGCGCTCGCCTGGGATGCCGCCTTCTACGAAGACCACCCGACCGTCACGCACCCGACCCACGCCATCGCCGGAAGATGCGAAGCCCGTGATCTCGACCCGCTCCTCGAAGGCTGAGGTCGTCGCTTGCGAACTCGTCTCGTCCATTCGCGTCGTGCTATTCGTCCGTGGCCTCGGGATGAGGCTGTTCCACGACACGGACCCGCGTGATCCGACTTCCGGATACGTCGACACATTCGAGTCGATAGCCGGGAACATTCAAGCTTTCGTCCTTGCGCGGCGCGCGTTCGAGAGTGTTGAAGCAGAGCCCCCCGATCGTGTCTCCCTTTTCCGCAGGAACCTGCCATCCCGTCTCGCGATTGAAGTCGAGCACCTTGATCCGGCCCAACACTTCGTAGCTTCCATCACGCAATTTGCGGATCGTCAGTAGCTCCTCGGAGTCGAACTCGTCGCGGATCTCTCCGACGATCTCCTCCAGGATGTCCTCCTGCGTGACGAGTCCCTGCGTGACACCGAACTCATCCTTGACCAGTGCGACGTGGCAGAACGCGCGCTGCATATCGGTCAAGAGTCGAAGGATCGGCTTCCGTTCGGGGACCCGCAGTACCGGCTTCAGAATTCCGAAGAGTTCCTTGCCATCGGCTCTCGCGAGTTTTATGAGATCTTTCAGATGGATCACGCCTAACACATGGTCGATCGATTCTTCGAATATCGGAACCCGCGTATAGCGACCCTCGAGCATCTTCTCGATCAACTCCGAGACGGGCGTATCGGTCGGGTAGGCCTCGATCTCGGTGCGCGGAACCATGATCTCCGAAACGTCCATCTCGGCGGCATTCGAAGTCGCACCAATGATCGCGAGTGGAGATCCCGCGTCATCGACGTCGTCGAGCGCTTCACGCGCGAGCCGTAGCACCTCCTCCGAGCTGAGGGATTCCACGTTGCCCATCCCGCCGGTCACCCGCCGAACCAGCGGTTCGATCCCACGGTCGAAGAGTCCATGAATCGGTCGCAGCATTTGATGAAACAGGTAGAGAGGAAGACCGACGAAGCGAGAGACACGACGGGGATGTCGTGCGGCCACCGCCTTGGGAAGAATCTCGCAAAGGACGAGCACGAGAGCGGTCATCACGAAGGTCGCGATCGGAATCCCGAGTTCTGCCCCGAATAGGTGAATCGCAAGCCCCGAGGCGACCGACACGCCCAGGATGTTGACGACGTTGTTTCCGAGCAAGATGGTGACGAGCAAGCGCGAAGAAGAAGATGTGAGATCGCGAACCGCCACATCGGCCGGTCCGACCGACTCCTTGTTCTCTGCATCGCGATCATGAGAGCGGAGACGGAACAGCGCGGTCTCGCTGCTCGAGAAGAACGCCGAAGCCGCGAGGCAGGCGACAATGATCAAGACCGCGCCGAGTATCGACACCGTCACTCCTTCCTATCACGAGGAAACACGCAAGCCGCCCCAACCCAAAGCCCCGCTGGCGGGAGCGCATTCGCCCCGGCGCATACGGTCCGGGGACACGAATGCGCTCGCAAGCTGTCGAGAGATGGAGGGGGGGAGTCCATGCGGTTCAGGAAAACTACCGCGGGCCCCGAGGGTGGGCAACTTCGTCCTTTTCTTCCCTGCGCAGGTACGCCTCGAAGTCGTCGGGCGGCAAGGGCCGGCTGAAAAGATCGCCCTGCAACTCATCACAGCCGAGCGACGTGAGGAAACGCGCCTGTTCTTCGGTCTCGACCCCTTCGGCAACGACCGACTGTTCGAGGCGTTTGGCGAGGGCGAACTCGATCCCCATGTTGGTCAATTGGCTGATGGCGGCAATGATATTGGGGCTCTCGTCGAGAATCGAACTTTCGGTGAGTTCGAGATCGGCAGCACTGAGCCCCGTGTCGTAGAGGACCTGATCGACAGTGTTGGCGATCCCGAGGTCACGAAGCTGCTCGACCGAAATGTTGACGGAGAGGCGAATCGAATTGAAGCCCTTCTGCTGCCAATCGACGGCCTGCTGGCAAGCCGTCCGCAGCATCCAGGCTCCGATCTCGACGATCAGACCCGTTTCCTCTGCGATCGGGATGAATTCATCCGGGCCGATCATCTCGCCCTCGGAATCGGTCCAGCGAATAAGTGTCTCCACCGCGGACACCTGTCCGGCCCTCGTATTCCGAATCGGCTGATACACGAGACTGAATTCCTCACGCTCGAGCGCGCGACGCATGCGTGTCTCGATCGTCAGCCGCCGGGTCGAGGCAGAGTTCATCGTCGAGTTGAAGAACTCGTACGTGTTCCCGCCTCGATTCTTCGCGTGGTACGTCGCGACATCCGCAGAGCGAAGAAGCACCTCGCTGCACCCTCCGTCCTCGGCTAGACCGCAATTCCGATACTCGCACCGACAAAAATCTTGCGGTCGCCGATCTGGATCGGCCGAGACAGCGTGTGCAGAACTCTCCTCGCCACTCTTGCCGCATCTTGTGCGTGATCGAGATCCTGAATCAGGATCGTAAATTCGTCGCCGCCAAGCCTCGAAATCGGGCTCGCCAAGTCCTCGGCTTCGTCGGTGTCGCGCGCTCGGTGCCCGACGGTATCACTCCCGCGAACGGCGGATCTCAACCGATCCGCGACATTGACGAGCAACTCGTCACCTACCGAATGTCCTAGAGAGTCATTCACCTGTTTGAAAAGATCGATGTCGAGGAAGAGCAGCGCGAGCTGTTCGTCGCTCCGTTTCGTTCGATCGAGAGCAATCTCGATCTGATCGCGAAACAACTCGCGATTCGGAAGCGATATCAGGGAATCGAAATACGCGAGATTTCGGATCTGCTGCTCGGCTTCCATCCGCGCCGTAATGTCGCGGGCGGTCGCCTGAACGTGGCCATCCTGGAGACGTCGGGCGGATAGCTCGGCCCAGATCCAGCCGTTGTGCCCCTGGCGCCTCAGCCGGCGGACGCTGCGCAATGTCATCCCGGCCGCGAGATTCCGAAGCGCGAGTGGATCCCGATCCAGATCGTCGGGATGGACGAGTTCGCCGATCCGCTTGGTATTGAGCACGGCTCGTGAGAGCCCAAAGAGATCGTGGGCTGCACGATTGCTGGCAAGCACCCGACCGAACTCATCAAAAACGAGAATGCCGTCCGAGGCTTGTTCGACGAGGGCGCGCTACTGGCTCTCACTCTTGCGCAGCGCTTCTTCGGTCGCGCGTCGATCCGTGAGTTCCCTCATCGCTCCGTAGACACGAACGGTGCCAGAGCCATCTGCTTCGTCGACGAAACGCAATGCGCTCTCGACCCAGCGAACCCCCGCGTCCGGAAGTTCGAGTCGATACTCGAAGCGATCCTTTCCTCTCGCAATCGCGCGGTTGAAATGATCGATGGACGCCTGCCGGTCTTCTTCGAAGATGTAGGAATCCCAGGAATCGAAATCAAGGTCGTCCAGAGCGACGCCCGGGCGGGTTGGAACTTCACCGCCAATCCACTCGCGTTCCCAGGTCCCATCTGCCTCGATGCGGACGACGAAGGCCCCGTCGCAAGACAGGTCCACAATGATGCCCGGGCCGGACCGGAATCGAGCGGCCTGGCGGAACCGGAAGTCCGGCTCTCGGGCATCTGGCGCTCCACCGACGCTCGCGCCCGATCGAGCGCATCCATAAGGACATCTTCGACTTCGATCTTCTTCATTTCAGGATCGACAACGCCTCTTCGGTTGGTCTCTCTCCTCTGCACTCATCGACAAACCCGAGGTGTCTTCGGATCGGGACTTTTCGGGTCGCGGCGCTCGGGACAAAGCCCGACACGCGATTACGCAGATCGCCTCTCGTACGGTCTTTCGCTTAACGTTAGGCGTCTTGAGAGAACCCCCGAGCAGCGAGCCCTTCACGCAACGTGGAATTCGGATCCTCGAGGAGCGCACGCAGGCGCCTCATCGCCGGCCGATCCCAGCGCGACTCCGGGACCACGAAATCGTATTGTTCGGCTTGTAGCGGCACGAATCGCAGGCCCGCCTCCAGAGCGACCGACTCGATGGTCACGCCCCAGTCGGCTCGGTTCTGAGCGATCGACGCGGCGACCGCGTAATGAGACCGGGGCTCGTAGGGATACCCCGGGGGCTTGCGTCCATCGAGGAGTCGGTCGATCAGGGTCCGAGTGCCCGCACCACGATTCCGATTCACCATGCGAACAGTCGGATCTTCGAGGAGAGCGTCGATCCCACGTGTTTCTTGCAGTCGCGTCGCGATCCCCTGCATCCGCCGATATCCACGCAGCAGGCGGAGACCGGGTCGCAAGAAGCTCACGTTGTACTCGTCGGTCTCCGGATCGAGAAGATGAATCGGCGCGAGGTCGCACTCACCTCTCCCCGCTGCCGCGAGTCCGCCGTGGCTTCCGACCGCAAGCAACTTCACCGTGTAGCCGTTCCGCGCAAGCTCACTCGCAATCAGATCGAGACCGGCGCAATGGCTCCCGATGGCAACGAGATCGGCCACGGGAACTTCCCGACCGATCAGGGTCACCTCGACGGGTGTATCCGCTTCGACGAGTTCGGTATTCCGACCGATCCGCACGAAACCGTCGGCGCGACTGAAGCTCGTGACGCTGCCGCTACCCTTCCCCATCGGATAGGCGGAAAGGCGGCCGTCCTCATCCTCGACGAGGCCGACCAGCAGATACTCGAGGCGACCGCGCTCGCTCTGGGTCTTGATCGCGAGCCGGGCGGGACGCGTCTCACGGTCTTCGGTCGGTTGCCCCCCCAGGTCCCGGATCAATGGGGCAACGAACTCGTGAAACGTGAAGATTGCGGAGGTCGGAAAACCGGGCAGGATCACGACCGGCTTGCGACCCGCCGCCGCGAGGCAGATCGGTTTGCCGGGTTTCAAGGCGACGCCGTGGACAAGGATGCCCGGATCGAGTTCCCCGACGACGATGGCATTCAGATCCCCTTCTCCCTTCGAAGTCCCGCCCGAGAGGAGAACCATGTCTGAGTCGGTGAGCGCCACGTTGAGGGCTTCGCGAAGCGCATCCACATCATCGCGAAAGGCACCCCAGAAAATCGGCTCGCCACCCAATTCGCGAACCGCGTCCGCCAGGATCCGCCCGTTGCTATCGAAAACGAGTCCCGGGCGCATCGACTCTCCGGGCTGAACGATCTCGTCCCCGGTCGAGAGAATCGCCACTCGCGGCCGCCGGATGCACTCGACCCGTTCACAACCGATCGCCGCCAGAACTCCCGTCTCTCTCGATGTCAGTCGCGTACCCGAGAAGAGCACCGTCTCGCCGCGCCCCATGTCGGTTCCCGCGAAACTGACCGCCACGCCCGGAACCCGGGGAGCGCGTACGAGCACAAGGGCAGGATCCTCCGGGTCCGCGTCCGTCACCTCGATCGGGGCGACCGCATCCGCGCCCCGGGGCAGCATCCCGCCGGTCGCGATCGTCGTCGCTGTCCCAGGAGCCACCTCGATCTGCGGCGTGATCCCGGTCGCGAGGATCTCGTCGTTCAGGCGTAGTCGGACCGGCTCTTCCTCGGAGACTCCGAACGTGTCCGCTGCGCGCACCGCGAAACCATCCATGTTCGACCGATCGAAGCCGGGGACATCGACAGTGGCCCGGATATCCTCGGCCAACACTCGGCCGAGTGCGACTTCGAGTAGGACCGACTCCGTGTCCAACGCGGCGCCACCCACGACCGCTCGCCAACGTCTCTCCGCTTCGTCGCGATCGAGCACCTCGAGAAATTGCGTCTGTTTGCTGCTCACGCGGACCCCATCACCGTATCCTCTGCCGCTTCGTCGTCGTAGAGAAAGACCTCGACCATTTCGCCCTCGGGCATCCCCTCGAGTTCGCGCGGCACGACTACGGCTCCCGCCGCGCGAACCGTCGAAGAAAGAATCGAAGCACCCGCGGTCGCCAGAGGCGTCACTCTGCCGTCTTCGATCGAAACACGAACATAATCTGTCCGACCGATCTCCGAGACGATCTTGCGTGCCAGCGGCACGACCGATCGGCGATGAGGCCAGCGACGAGCACGGCCGCCGAGCGCGCGAATCGTTGGCCCCGCAAAGAATTCATACGCAGCCAGGCAACTCACGGGATTGCCCGGCAGCAGAAACACGAATCGGTCACCGATTCGGCCGATTCCCGTTGGGCTGGAAGGTCGCATCGAGATTCCGTGATAGGCGAGCTCGCCGAGCTCGGACAGAAGCCGTGGAGCGTGATCCTCGAGCCCGACCGACGTCCCACCGGAAACCAATACGATGTCCGCATCCTCATCGGCCATCGCTTCGCGAATCCTGTCCGGAGTATCCGGTAGAATCTCGAAGGGCAGCGACACCCCGCCGTCCCGCGCGACCAGACCGCGCAGTACGACCGAATTACTATCGACGATTCGACATCCGCTCGGAGCCGAGCCCGCCGGCAGGAGTTCGTCTCCGGTCACGACCAATCGGACGCGTGGGCGTCTTATGCACTCGATGGACGCACGACCGATAGACGAGAGCAGACCCGCATCCTGGGGTCGGATTCGTCGACCCGCCGGAAGCACCGCATCACCGCTCGAAATATCCTCTCCGACGACACCCACGTTCTTCCGGGGCGCGACGGCTTCGCTGATCGCGACGTACCCGTCAGCCTCCTCACAGACCTCGGCCTTCACGACCGCGTCCGCGCCCTCCGGAATCGGCGCGCCGGTCATGATCCGAACCGCCTGGCCGTTCGCGACCACGCCGGGGTAGGGCGATCCCGGTAGCGACGTCCCCACGAGTTCGAGCCGGATCGCGTCATAGCCCGATGCACCAAAGCTCTCTTCACCGCGGATCGCGTACCCGTCCATCGCCGAACGCGGGAACCCAGGCACGTCGAATTCGGAACTCACATCCGTCACCAACACGCGCCCTACGGATTCGAGCAGAGAGACCGGCTCACCCGGAAGTACGCGCGCATGATCGACGAGGAAGGCCTCGACGACCTCGACGTCGACCCGACTCGCGAATCCCCGCATACGTACGTCGTGCTTCAAGCCGCTCTCCTCGAACCTCTCGACACACACCACCCGGCTCGTGCCGCACTCCGAAACGTCGAGACGGGCAGGGAGTCATCTCCCTGCCCGTTCCTCGAATCATCCCGGGTGCGTCACTGGCTCCGTCTCGACGAACGCTGGCTGCGCAGTCGCCGAAACCTGCGACTCGCCCTCAGCCTGATGCCTTCGCCACGAAGAGCTCTTCTCGAACCGGGAAGCGGACCTTCGATTGGTTGATGATGTCGAGCGGAACATCGAATTTCATCGCCTGGTCGGGCCCTATGCCCTCGTTCACGAGGCAGTCCGCGAGACCATTGTCTTCATCCTTCCAGCCCGCGGCAGCATTGAAATTCCACTCGTCCTGCATGCAGTCCCACCCCTGATCGGCGATCTCTTCGCGCGAGACCTCGATCCCATAGAGCAGGCCGTAGTACTCGCGAATGCGGTCCAGAGTCGGCGAGATGAACTGACAGAATCCCGACGAATCGCAGACCATGTTCACGAGCTGGCATTCCTGGGAGGCTTGCGCGAGCTGGTCCTCGGCGAGACCCGGGTTCACCACCAGCCCGGCCGTATGGTCTGCGCCCATCGGTCCCGCCGCGTAGGTCACTCCGGTTGCCTTGAGCGGACGCGGATCCCAGGCCGGTATCGCCTGGCCGCGGCCATGGGGCACGCGTTTGTGACCCGTTTTCTTGCCCGTCGCGACGGCTCCATTGCCGATCATGCGACCACGGTCGGTTCCGTCTGCGATCTCCCGGAGCAATTCGATCGCCGCTTCGGAGTCGCCCCATTCCATGCCGCCGGAATCCATCAGAATCGCAATCGCCCCACCGGTCTCGATCGTATCGAGTCCGAGCTCATCACACAGGCGATCCAATTCGGCGACCTCGTCGAAGGTCTTGATCGCACAACTGGCGCCTAGCAGCGTCAAGGTCTCGAACTCGAGAGCGGAGGTCTTGTAGTTGCCGTCGGCATCGTGAACGATATTCGAGCACTTGACGACGCAGCCGGTCAGGCAGTTGTGCATCCCGCCACCGCGAGTCTCGAAGCTCTCGACGATGCGCGCACCGTCCAGGGTCTCGACGTCGGGGGACTGGCCCTCCGTTCGGTTCTTGTACACGAAGGTATTCAGCATGTTCGCAAGGGGCACGACCGAGGACGTGCCGGTCTTGAACATCTGGGGGCCGTCGAGATATTCCTTCGTGTACTGCTTGTTGAGACCGTTGAACGCTTTCGAGTCGGGCGCCTGGCGGGTCTTGGCCTTGCCGGGATCGACGAGCACCCACTTGAGACCCTTGGATCCCATGACCGCGCCGAGGCCGCCCCGTGCAGCATGGCGAGCCGGGCGACGTTCCTTGTCCTGGTCCGTGCAGGCCACCGAAGCACCGGTCAAGCGGAGTTCGCCGGCGGGGCCGATCGTGATCGCGCTCGCAGACTTCGCCTCGTTCTCGAGGAGTTTTTCGCAACACGCGTAGTTCCACATGCCCTTGTATTCACTCGCGTCCACGATGGACACCGCGCCTTCGTCGATGCGCAAGCCGTATCGCGCGTCAGCGTCGGCCGGCTGTCCTTTCACGATGACCGCGCGAATGCCGAGCTTCATGAGATGCTGTCCGGGATTTCCGCCCGCATTGGCCTCCTTGATGCCACCGGTCAGCGGGCTCTTTCCCCCGATCGAGATGCGGCCAGAAGTCGGCGCGGTCGTTCCGGCGAGAACGCCGGGCGCCATCACGAGGACGTTGTCCGGTCCGAGCGCGTCGCAGGTCGGATCGCAGTCCCGGGTCAGGATCTTCGCGGAGAGACCTCGGCCGCCGAGCAGCTTCCACTCTTCTGGGAAGGGCTCGTAGGTCGTCGTCTGGTCCGTCATGTTCACGATGAGAAGGCGATCACCCTCGGGTCCGGCCATGGTTGGAACTCCTCACTTGTTGCGCGGCTCGTGCCCGAAAAGCCGGGCGAGCCGGGAATTTGATGCAATCACGACGATGCTGCAACGCACCGCCGGTCTCGCTTCGTCGATTCGAGCCGAGCGGCAGCCGACTGCCTATCCGCCAGCGATCGCCGCGATTACCTCGATCTCATCCGAAGCGGAAACCGACTGACCGAGGGTTGCCGGGTCGCGGTCGAGCAGCTCGCCGTTCAGCGTCACTTTCACGAACTTGTGGATCGATTGGGTCCCTTCATCGATCAGCAACTCTCGCAGACCGGGGAATCTCTCCTCGATGAGATCGAAGCAATCCGCGATAGTCTCCCCCGCAATCTCAACGCTGGACTCCCCTCGGGTAGGGCCATGGAAGACGATCGGGATGATGACGGTTGCCATTCTTTCTCTTTCTCCTCGGATCCCGTGCCGCCGAGTAGGATCGGGCGAGTTCGCGATGGACGGCCCGACCGATCGAGACACATATCCGGCTCGGAGCGGGTGCGATTCTAGCGGCACTCGCCGCGCTTGGGCGGACCGAGATCACGCGCCATCCTGAATTCGATCCTGGGCCGGGAAATAGTACCGTCGGCTCGCCTGGATCTGCCAGAACCGGTCGTCCGGCGCATCGAAGGCACGCCCGCCGGCGGCTCGCGGAAGCGACTCGGGCAACCAGGCGGTGAGATATCCGTCTCTGCCTCGACCGTGGTGGACGCAGCCGGTATCGAGCCCCCGCAGCCCGTTTTCGACATGAAGCCCCTGTCGGGCCCAGTGCCCGTAGACGATCCCGTAGTCCGGCTCGTGGGCTGCCCAGGCCCGGTGCCAGGCCCCCTCTTTTCGGCCGGGCTCACTGCTCGACCATCCCGAATCCGTCGCCGAACGTCCGCGGGTCAGACGCGCGAGATCCTCCCGAACCGGGTCTTCGTCGAGATCGAGGGCGAGAAACGAACGGGCCGCTTCCCGATCTCCCGAGAGTCGTTCGCTCACCGCGCGTCCCCGCGACACCAACTCCGAAAGCGACCAACCCGGACCCACCGACGCATGGACCATCGCGAAGGGCTGCCCGGCAATCGCCCCTTCGACGACCAACGGCCTCTTGCGGAGCCAGTCGACCCACTCCATCGCGTCCGAGGCCCCGAGCACGTCTTCGATCGAATCGTTCGCCGCGAGATCACGCAGCCCGAGCCCCGTCGAAATCAGATGAATCTCATGGTTGCCGAGCACGTACTCCGCTCGTTCCGCCTCGACCAATTCGCGAACCCGTTCGAGGGCTCGACGATTATCGGGTCCCCGATTGACGAGGTCCCCAGCGATCCACAGCGAAAAATCCGTCGAAAATGCCTCCGTCGCCCTCGCATAGAGCGCTTCGAGTTCGTCCGCACATCCCTGCACGTCGCCGATGAAGATCCGCTGCATCCCTTGCCCTGGCCCCTCTCGCCCGATCGGCTCGAACTCGAGCGACCCGTCGGCCACCCTCCGTCGGATCTCAGTCCCGCGTCACACAAAGATTCGAGAGCCGCCCGATTCCCTCGATCTCGCTGTCGATCGTCTCGCCTGCAACCAGATAGCGTCGCGGATTGCGGACACTGCCAACGCCTCCGGGGGTACCGGTGAAGATCAGGTCCCCGGGCAGCAGGACGCAATAGCTCGAGATGTATTCGATCAGCTCGGGGACGGAGAAGATCAGGTTCTCGGTCGTCGATTCCTGCATGAGTTCACCCCCCACCCAACAGCGCAGCACGAGACGATCGGGGTGGGGAAACTCGTCGAGGCTCACCAGTGCGGGTCCCGTCGGCCCGAATGCGGTCGCCGATTTTCCAAGGCTGAACTGGGGCGGCTTGCCCGCAAACTGAACGCGCCGGTCCGAGATGTCCTGCCCGACGGTGAACCCTGCGACATGGTCCCATGCCCGCGCGGCCGACACCCTCGCCGCTTCGCGTCCGATTACGACCACTTGCTCGACTTCCCAGTCGACTCGGTCCGAGGTGAGCGGGACCTCGGCGTTCGGTCCGACAAGACAGGTCGGAAATTTCGTGAAGACCATCGGCGTCTCCGGGATCGGCAGGTTCGCCTCCTCCGCGTGATCCCGGTAGTTGAGTCCAATCGCGAAGACCTGGGTCGGTCTCGGCACAGGCGACCCGAGCTTGGCCGGATCGACCAGCGGTCCGGCGTCGCCGAGACTCTGCCCCCCCGCCCACGTCCGGATTGCGTCCCAATCCGAAAACGCGGACATCGGATCCGACGAAAATCGCTTCTCGCTGTGGAGTTCGAGGTCGACGAAGCGGCCCGCCAGGTCGAGGCCGAGTCTCCCGTCGTGATTCACCAATCGCACGTCTCTCTCCCCTCTCTTCGAGCACGGACGCCGCCCCCCCCGTCTCTCGTGGGCGCCCATCCTACAGACTCCGTTGACCGGCTGCGGCGCGGGGAGGGACGATTCTCGTCCCCCTCGGGCTTCCAGTCCACCCAGGAACCGGCAGACCGACGGTCGCTCGTGCGCAGCCTTGGTGTAACTTGCGGCCTTCGGAACGACCGGTGTCCGCCCCTCGACCCGACCCACCGACACATCGATGGGCTCGCGCGCCGAGGGGTTGCGCCGAATGGGCTCATCGCTCTCACCTTTTCGATCGACTCCGATCGGCGGAAGGCGAGAGAGAATGCGGGCCGAAGACCGCCGCGGGGGGTCGGGTGGGACGTAGAATCATCATCTGCGATGGAGCCGAGAGTGCGCGCCTCTGGAGCCGCACCGGCGCGGACGAGCTCGAGGAACTCACCTGGGTTCCGCGCGAGGGCGAGTCCCGTGCGCGTCCCGCCGGATTCAAGATCCTTCAGGGAGGCCTCGACGAGGAGGCGATTTCGAAGCTCGATCCCTCCGCCGAGGACGAATACGCCCTCGTGAGCGACGACGGCCCGTGGATGCGACTCGCCGTCCGCGAAATTCGCAAGATCAACGAGGGTGCTCCGATTCTGGTGCTCTCCGATGGCCTGACCGAAGACGATCTCCCGGATCATCCCTCGCTACGCCGAACGGGTTGGAAGACGCTGATCCGCGACGACATCAATGAAGAATTCGATCACTTGGAGAACCTCCAGCGGGTCGTCACGATCCGCGAATTGCTCGGTGATCGCGAGAAGGTCGGAATCCTGCTCCAGCCGGACCCCGATCCCGATGGAATCGCGAGCGCCTACGCGCTCCGATACCTGTTAGGCCGCAAGCGAACCACGGCCCCGCTGATTTCCTTTGGCGAGGTCCGGCGCCCCGAGAACCAGGCCCTGTGCGAGGCGATCGGAATCGAAGTACGCGTGATCGCCCCCGAAGAGATACAGGAATTCGGCGGGCTCGTATTGGTCGACGTCCAACCCAACGTCTTCGGTGATGACCCGCCGGAGCGGCTGAAGCAACCCGATGTCGTGATCGACCACCATCCCGAACGCCCTGGCTACAGTGCGACGATTCGGGACATTCGAACCGGCTATGGCGCCACCGCCTCGATTCTCACCGAGTACCTGCGCGCGACCAATACCGAGGTGAATCCCAAACTCGCAACCGCGCTCCTCTACGGCATCAAGAGCGACACTCAATATCTGGGTCGGCAGACGAGTCACAAGGACATGATGTCCTTCGCCTATCTGCATGCGTCACATAGCCCCGCACTCTTGCGCCGAATCGAACGCCCGGCTCTTCCGATCGCCGGCTTGCAAGCGCTCGGTCGTGCCCTCGCCAAGGCCGAGGTGCGCGATGGAATCAACATTCTCGTATTGGGCCGAGTCCGCGAAGATGTCATTCCGCAGGTGGCCGATATGGCGCTGCAGGCGGAAGGCGCCGAGTGGGCGATCGCCGTAGGGACCGTCGACCGCAACCTCGTCTTCTCCGTTCGGAACGTCGGTTATGTCCGGGCGGCAGGGGAGGTCGTTCGCGATGTGGTCGAGGGCCTCGGGGTGGGCGGTGGCCATCGAACGATGGCCAAGGGAATCATCCCGTTGAAGGCGTTTCGCGAAGTCTACGGCCGCGCGGACCGTGCTCAGATCCGAAGCGCGCTCTACGATGCGTTCGTGCGTGCGATTCACGAGGGCGCGAAATAGTGGCGCGGCCAAAGGCACTCCCCGACGAGGAAGTGGAATCGCGGCTCGCCGGCCTCGACGGCTGGATCCTCGAAGACGGCAAACTGCGGCGCATCTTCGAATTCCATGACTTCAAGGAAGCGTTCGCATTCATGACGCGGGTCGCGCTCCACGCCGAAAAGATGGATCACCACCCCGAGTGGGCGAACGTCTACAGTCGCGTGGATGTCGGGCTCACGACCCATGACGCAGGCGGCATCACCGAACTCGACTTCGCGCTGGCGGCGAGCATGAACGAATCGGCGCGTTAGGCGCGGGATCGCTCCTCGAACGAGAGCAATTCGTGGGCGCCCTTGGTGCGTTCGGGGATCGAAATACCGAGTGGACAGCTACCGAGACATGGCGCGGAGCAACCCCGGCATGCCTCTGCGTTCACAACGAGATTCGAATACAGCTCCATCGCGTTGCGCTCGTCATGGTAGTCCTCGAAATACATTCGATGGCGCAAGACATCGTGGATCGGGACGTCTTCCGGACAGCTATCGAGACAGGCGCCACAATGGGGCGCGCAATACGAGCCAAGAATCGATTGGTCGTAGCGTTCGAGGACCGCGACATCTTCATTCGTGAGCCGCCGGCCCGATGCGAATAGATATTCGTCCAGGTGCTGCTGTTCGAAGAACGAAATCACCGCACAGGACACGGCGGGATTCGAGTGCACCCATTTGAGTGCCGCCTGCGCATAGGTATTGGCATCGTGAAATTCTTCGAGATTGCGATGCCTTGCCCCCTTCAACGTTTTCATCGCGACGATACCCATATCCTGTTCGGTATGGGCCCGTTCGATGATCTCACCGAGCTGGGGCCAGATCCCATGGTGATAGGCGAGCATCATGACGTCGAAGCGACCCGAGTCGATCGCCTGGTTCGCGACATCAACGAGTCTCGGCGTATGTGTGGACACGCCGAGGAAGCGAGCTTTCCCCTCGGACTTCAGCTGATCGAAGGCCTCGTGCACGTTGGGGTCCATCAATCTCTCCACTTCGTCGCAGGAGTGGATATGGACGAGATCGACGTAGTCCGTACCGAGACGGCGCAGACTGTCGTGGATGATCTCCTTGTAGCGATCGACGGACGTCCCCGCCGGAAGGTGGCCGATCGGGGTACAGAACTTCGTCGCCAGGAAGACCTGGTCGCGAGGATGGTCTTCGAGAGCCCGGCCGACGGCGAGTTCACTGCCTGCGACGGAATAATCGGGAGCCGTGTCGATGTAGTTGATGCCGCGGTCCAGCGCCGCACGCACGAGCTTCCAGTCGTCCGCGCGGAGTCGGCCCGCGCCGAGCACGGTATCCGAGATCGCCCACTCCGTCCGGCCGAGCCGGCCATAGGATTGGACACGTGCGCCCTTCCAGGCGTCGTCCCAGGTCGGATGGGTTTTGACGATCCCGTCGTTCGAGTTGATACTTTCCTGGACACCGAGCCAGCCGCTGCCATTTTTTCCGATCCCGAAAAATGTGTGGCCGAGGGTGCCCGCGAGACCCGCGATGAACGCACTCGCTCCTACCGCCGACCCCGCCAGAAAACTCCGCCGACCGTCGTCCGCGGGCGGCGTCGCACAACGACCCACGAAAAGCGCCACGAGCCCGATACCCATCAGCGTGAGCAGCGCGACGACGATTCCCCCAACGGCCTTGGTGACCTCCGGCGCCAGATTGTCCTGAATCCACTCGCCGGCTGGGAAGAAGCTCGAATCGAGACCGATCAGCGAGTGATAGAGGAGCTCTCCACTGACGGCCCATCCGACAACGAGCGCGGTCCCCACCGCAACTACGATCAGTCGTCCGCGGCCGCCCGCCTTCTTGCCGTTCTCATCCGCCATCTCAGGCTCTCCCTCGCACGTCCGTTGGGCCCAAGATTGCTCTTCGAACCCGACTCGAGCAGAGTCGTCGTCAGGACAATTTCGATCGCGGGGGCAGGGCCCTCGTTGCGAGAATCCTCCTGGCTGGGCAAGTATAAGTCGCGATGCTGGCCCGCCGAAAGGACCAGCCGAGAGAGTGAGACATCGCATGGCGAACCCGCTGATCATTCCCGACGTGGCGTCCCTTCCCGAGTTCGAGGGCGTGGATCTCGGTGTCACCAATTGGCATCCGATCGATCAGGACAGGATCGATACCTTCGCTGCAGCCACCGGGGACGATCAATGGATCCACGTCGATCCCGAACGGGCCGAACGCGAGTCACCTTTTGGCACGACGGTTGCGCACGGATATCTCACGATCGCACTCGCCCCGGTCCTCCTCCCTGAAATCGTTCAGGTCGCAAAGTTGTCGCAGATCATCAACATCGGAATCGAAAAGCTTCGGCTGCGAGAGCCGGTGAAGTCGGGGAGCCGTTTGCGCCTAGGCGCGGTGATCAAGCACGTCCGCCCTATGAAGGGCGGAACGATGCGGCTCGCCCTCGATGTCCGCTTCGAGGTCGAGGGCACCGAACGACCGGTCTGCACGGGTCAGCTCGTCTTCGTGTACTTCCCCTGACAGCTCGCCTCGAAGGGCGCTCTAATCGCGCAAGAAACCGCAGATCTCATCGAGGAAGAAATCGAGTTGGTCGTGATGAACCCAGTGGCCGGCGTTCTCGACGGCGACGACACGCGACTTTCGGATATGGTCGGCGCGGCCGTCGACCGAGGGATCGCCATGCCAGCTCTCGGTTCCATGCACGAGGAGCGTCGGGCATTCGATTCGTTCCCAGAGCCGCTGCCTGTCCTCGAGCGACAGACGCAGTGGAAAGATGGGACGATTGCCGTGATCGAATTTCCAGCTGAAGGAACCGTCCTCGTTTCGCGCGACGCCGTGGATCGTCAGATGTCGTGCCTGCTCGGGTGAGAGATGCGGATTTTCCTGCTGCATCCGCGCGGCGGCATCATCGATCGACCCGTAGCGCCGGGGTTGGCGGTGCGAGTCCAGACGGACGGAGCTGATCCAATTCTCGGTCACTTCCCAGATATCGCCATTCATCCGAGCCCAGACCTCGTCGGGAATCTTCATTCCCTCGATCGCGACCAGCTTATTCACCCTCTTTGGGAACACGCCCGAGTAGAAAAGCGCGACGGCGGCGCCCATCGAGTGCGCGACGATCCGGAGGGGCGCGAGGTCGAGCGTGTCGATCAATTGCGCCACGTCCAAGACGAATTCCGGGAGGGTGTAATGACCACCGATCGACCAGGCGGAGTCGCCGTGGCCCCGGAGGTCGGGAGCGATCACGTGATAGTCCTCGCGCAGTTCCCGTGCGACCCAATCCCAGCTCCGAGCGTGGTCACGGCCCCCGTGGAGGAGCAGGACCGGGGGCTTCTCCTCGTTCCCCCAGTCGACGAAATGCAGCTTGAGGCGTTGGGAGATGTAGAAACTCGAGGACGGGCCGACGATCTGCATGGACGACATCCGGGCTGCTCCTGTGCCTGTTCCGTTCACCCGGGCTGGGCCGAGGGTGGAGCGGGGCGTCGAGTATAGGGCTCGCCCGGGGTATGCTCGGCCTATGAAGATTGCCCTCGCTCAGATCAACCCGACCGTTGGCGACCTCGCAGGGAACCGCCGGCTCGCTCAGGAGACCGCGGAACAGGCCGCCGCCGCCGGCGCGGATTGCGTCGTGCTTCCAGAGCTCGCGCTGACGGGCTACCCGCCGATGGATCTACTCGAGCGGGATCGGTTCGTCGACGACCAGCTCGTGGAACTCGAGGAATTGGCCAAGACCTCCAGACAGATCGCGATCGTCGTCGGAGCCGTCGTGCGGGCCGACGCCGCCCGGCCCAAGTCGATCGAGAATGCTGCCGTCGTGTTGGCCGAGGGCAAGCGGCTCGCCCATCGGAGCAAGACGCTTCTTCCGACCTACGACGTCTTCGACGAGACCCGCTACTTCGCGAAGGCGATGGACCGGTCCCCCGTCGAAGTCCCGGGCCTCGACACGCCGCTCGGACTGGCCGTCTGCGAGGACACCTGGTTCCAGACCCAGCCCTATCCCGTCGATCCGGTCGCGGAACTCGCGGCCCGCGGCGCCGGAGTCATCATCAACCCCTCGGCCTCCCCGTGGCACGTAGGCAAGGCTGCGGAACGACGGGCGATGCTCGCAGATGTCGCCAAGCGCAGCGGTCGCCCGGTCGTGTTCGTGAATCAGACGGGGGGCAACGATGAGCTGATCTTCGACGGAGGTTCCTGCGTAATCGATCCGAAGGGCGACGTCCACGCAGCCATGCCGCTCTTCGAAACGGGCATCGCGATCTGCGATCTGCCTCTCGGACCGGGTACTCCGCACACCGAGGTCGAGGACCTCGAGCCGATTGCCCAACTCGAGCGCGGACTCGTCATGGGGATCCGCGACTATTTCCAGAAACAGCGACTGCCCCCGAGCGCGGTGATCGGACTTTCTGGCGGCATCGACTCGGCGGCCACAGCCTACCTCGCGGTCGAAGCCCTCGGCGCGGACCGGGTTCTGGGAATCGCGATGCCGGGGCCCTTCTCCTCGGAGCACAGCGTCGACGACGCATTCGAGTTGGGTGAGCTACTCGGGGTCGAAGTACGCCGGGCGGATATCGGGCCGATGTACGACGCCTACCGAGGCGTCTTCGGAAAGCTCTTCGGCGAGCGCGAAGATTACGGACTCACCCAGCAGAACATCCAATCGCGCATTCGAGGCGCGGTCTTGATGGCCTGCTCCAATCAAGAAGATCGACTCGTTCTCGCAACGGGCAACAAGAGCGAATTGTCCGTCGGCTATTGCACGCTCTATGGCGACACGGTGGGTGGCCTGGCAGTGTTAGGCGATGTCTACAAGGGCGATGTCTATGCGCTCGCGCTCTACGCGAATCGGAACGGCGATCGCATCCCGATCGGAACGATCGAGAAACCACCCTCGGCCGAACTCGCCGCGGACCAACTCGATCAAGATGATCTTCCGCCCTACGAAGTGCTGGACGACATTTTGAGGCAGGCGATCGAGGGGCGACGAAGCTTCGCGTCGATCGTGCCACCCGAAGGGGTTAGCCACGAGGTTGCCATGGGGATCGTCGAACGACTCGATCGGAACGAGTACAAGCGCCGGCAGACGCCTCTGGTCTTGCGAACGTCGGAAAAGGCCTTCGGAGGGGGGCGACGTCTACCGATCGTCCATCGCTATTCGGGCTAGGCTGACAGCTCGAGTCGACCCTGGAATCCGACTTCACTCTAGCAGCGCGAGCGCCTCCAGATCTCGGATCTGTGCGCAGCAGCGTTCCGCCATCACCATGAACATCTCATCTCCGCGATCGGTCTGGCCGACCGCAAGCGAGCCCAACATCGTAATCGACGGTCCCTGAAAGACTCCGTACGAGTAATCCGCTCGAATCCGCTCGGCCGAGAGTTCGACGCCCCGCTGCGCCATCGCCTCACGATAGGCATCGAGCATGCGTTCCTCGTGGGCACGACGCTGATCGGGCGGACTGCTGTTGCCGAGCAGGTACGCGAGATCCTGCCCGCCGCACGCGACGGACAGCGTCTGCCAATCGATTGCCGCTACTTTAGTCGCCTCCCCGCACCCCTCGAACATCAGGTTGTCGAGCCGGTAGTCACCGTGCACGAGCGTAGTCGTCTGCGGTCGACGCGATATCCATTTCTTCACGCCCCGCGCGAATCCGCGAAAGACCTCTACGTCCGCTTCGCTCAGCCGATCCTTGTAGCGGTCGACGAAGGCCGGCGTTCCTATTTCGATATAGAGCGCGTATTCGTCGCCGATCCCGGTCGGCATCCACTCGATCTGCTCGAGGGTCCGGTCGCCCCAACGCGGAGCGTGCAAGCCGGCCAGATTGCGAACGGCGGCCTCGATCTCGTCATCGTTCGCGCCGACGATTTGATCGCCCTGCCGCTTCGGCGCGAGGTCCTCGAGAAGCAGCGTAAAGGTCGATTGGTCGTCTGCGATCGCCGCGTAATGACAGGCAGGCGTCACACAGCTGAGGTCGCAGGCCAATTCGCGATAGAAGAGCGTTTCGGCTCGATAGCCACCGCGCGCTCCGGAGGCCCGGCTCTCCTCGTTCGGCGATGGAAACTTCCCGACGATCGTCGCGGGTGCGCCGGCGGGGTCCCCTTCGTATTCCAGGAAGATGCGTTCGTTGTGCGCCATCTGTCCGGTACCGACCGGCTCGCAGCGAAGCGATTGGACGACGACGACGTGGCCTGCGCTCCGTAGCGCGGCGGTCATCCAGGCCGGGGTCAAATCCCTGGGGTCGCTGATGATTTCAGGATTCGGCCGCGTCATGACCGAAGGGTGCGCCGGGTTCGCCTCTGGCGCGAGGGGGCGGGGACGGGGCGGGGAGAGAGGCGGGGAGGAGGCGGGGGGGCGATCAAGCGACGGCAGGCGCTTCCGGAGTCGTATGACGCACGTGCTCGGCACGAGCGCCACGCGGGCCTTCCTGGACGACATATTCGACGAAATCGCCCTCGTTCAGGCCGTCGTAGTCGCCCGCGTTGAGGCCGGAGCGGTGGAAGAAGACTTCTTTCCCGTCGTCGCCACGGATGAACCCGAAGCCGCGATCCCGAACCATCTTCTTGATCTTGCCCTTGCTCTTGGGACCGTTCGGGACCGGCGACGGGCCGTTGCCCGCTTGCGGCGTCCGCTTGCGACCCCGACCACCGCGGCGACCACCACCGGGCGCGCGGAATCGGTCCGTCGCGACGAACTCGGAGCGGAACAGGTCGAGGGGGACCGTCAGATCCTGAAGCCCTTCCTGTTCGGGTGAGAGAAGGACTTCGCCTTCCTCCGCTTCGACCACGCTGTAGCGAAGCCCGGTATTCTTGTGCGTCACAAAGAGTCCAGATTCGATCTCGTCGAGAGTCAGCATGACGCGTCTCCTATCGCTTGCGGCTTTTCGCCTGCGTGCCGTCGACCGCGCTCGCGCATTCGACTGGGTTGGTGGTCCGGTCTAGTCGTCCCATCCCACCCGAATATTCTTGGCATTCCCATTCGACCCGTTCGGGTCCGTTATTCGATCGCACTGGTTCTTCGGCCCCGATCGCCTCTGTTCGTTCGCCGATCGAGCCCTCGAGGCCCGCCCGATCGATTCTGTCGTCGATCCCAACGCTGTTGCGATCCCAGCCGTTCTGGGCGAATACGACCTACTACCGTCTCGGCCGCGCCGGGACGAAAACTTGGCCAGCGCTTTAAGGGCAGGATTGATCTGGAGACAGAACCGGACGTGCTCCGGAGATTCTCCAGATGCGTGAAACGGTTGGGTGTACTCCGAGGGGAATGCGCTCGGAGCAGCGGGCGCCGAGAGTAGGAGACGCGCTGCGGTCGGTCAACGACTTTCGAGCCCCTTCCCGCAGGTCTCCGAACTGCATAAGTGATTGTTTTGACACAGATTTTCTCGAATTCTGATTCTCTCCGATCGTCATATTTTAAATATGCGATCGTGTTCGCAATCTTCATTTTCGCTCTCTCGCCCCTCGGTTGCCGCAAAATCGTTCCGGATTCGACCGGTGTACCGGCCCCCCGCGTGATTCAGCCCCTGCGCATCGGGGTCAGCGGCGACTACCCCCCTTTCAGCCGCTGGCTCGACGGAGAGGAACAGCCCGCGGGTTTTTCCGTCGATGTGGCTCGATCCTATGCCGCGAGCCAGGGCCGACCCGTCGAGTGGGTGCGATTTCGGTGGTCTGCGCTCGAGCGAAACCTCGAGGACCGGCGCTTCGATCTAGCCCTCTCCGGCGTCACGGTTCGGAGCGACCGTTCGATCGCCGGTCGATTCAGTCTTCCTCTCACGACGAGCGGCGCGGTCGTCCTCGTCGAAGCCAGGTCCAGTCTGCGATCGCCAAGCGACCTCCAACGCCCGGGTCTTTCGATCGCGGTCAATGCGGGGGGACACCTCGAGCGCGTCGCGCGCTCCCTTCTCACCCACGCGCAGATCCGAGCGACCGAGCGGAACCAATGGGTTCTCGATCGGCTCGGACGCGATGGCGTCGAGGCGGTCATGACCGATAGCCTCGAGGCGCCGATCTGGCAGAAGCAACGCCCCGGATTGCGAGCCATCGGCCCCCTCACCCGCGATCGAAAGGCCGCCTGGTTCCCGCGCACCGGCGAAGACGAAGCCAGACGTTTCGACCATTGGCTCCTCGACGCCGAGGCGGTGGGTCTACTGGCCGACCTGCGCAGGTCACATGGTCTTCCGAGGACGCCCTCCGCGAGTCCACTCTGGGCGCTGCTCGCGAGTCTCGACGAACGGCTTTCGCTGATGATCGGCGTCGCCCGAGCCAAGAATGCCCTCGGGATCGAGGTCGAGGATCGATCGCGCGAAGCTCGGGTTGTCGACGCGGCATTGGCTGCCGTGCGCCGATCGGCACGGCGGACCGGGATTTCGGCTCCCGATGACGCGGCGATCCGACGCCTCTTTCGCGCGCAGATCGAGGCGGCTAAATGGATCCAGCAGGACTGGCTCGATTCGCGGGACCCGGGTCCGTCCCTCGCGATCGGTTCGTCCCGGGCGAAGGAGCGCGCCGATCTCGACGATCGGTTGCGACCCGCACTGATCTTCCTGGGCGACAGGATCGCCATGCTCGTGGTGGCTGCTGCGCACGGTCACCTGACGGAATTGCCCTTCGCGGAGGTCGTCGACGCACTCACACGACATGGACTGCCCGAGGCGCATGTTCATTCGCTGCACGATGCGCTCGTTGGCATCGCGATCCCGGACTAATCGGGGATCCTCGAACAGATCGCGGTCCCGAAAGAACCGGCGCTAGGTCCTGAAGAGGACCCGGGCCAACGCCCCGACCAACACCGGCAGGACGAGGCAGAGGGCCCACCGTGTGAGCGCGAAGGAGGCCCCGAGAATCGGGATCTCCCACGCGATCAGCCGATGAATCGCGAGCAAGCTCCACGCGGACAGGAAGGTGATGACCGCGGCGGGCGCTGCCCCCGAACGCAGCATTCCAACAGCGAGGGGCATCGAAACGAAAGGACCCGCCGGAGTGATGGCGCCCGCGGCAGAGGCCAGGAGGAGCCCCTTCCAGCCGGAATCCTCGCCGAGTGCGGACGCGACCCATTCCCGCGGCATCAACGATTCCGCCAGACCCGCAACCAGAAAGGACAGGAAGATCACCGCGCCAAAACGCAGAAACAGGCGTGCCCCACTCCCGAGGGCCTCACTGAGCAGTGGAGTGCCGCCCCGTCCTATCGCGAGACCGCACAAGATGATCAGGAGACCGAACACGATCCAGAAATTTCCGTCGAAAACCTTCATCGCCGAGAGCCTAGCTCGACTCGCAATCGCGGCTCACCCGCGCAGGGACGTCCACCGAGCTGGCCGTCGCGGTACTCTCAGTAGAACGAACAGCGGGCTCGATGACGGGGCGTCGCCTTGATTTCCGGTGCCTGCCCTGCATCCCAGAGCAATTGATCGAGGGCGTAGGCGCTGGTCGGGCGCCCGCGTGAGGCGAGCGCAGCGACCAGATGCTCGACCGCATCGAGGGCGACGGCACGAATCTCAACCTCTTCGATCGATCCCACCCGCAGTCGCTCCCCGCGCGCGATCCGCAGGGCGAGTTCGCCGTCGTATCGGAGCACGCCCCGACAGCGGAGCACGTGGGGAACGAGATTGTCCGCGAAAAGCGTCAGCCGATCGAGATCGTCGAAACGTCCCAGAGACTCGTCTCCGAAGGCCCGATGCAGATCCGCCGCCGTGATCTGAGCCCGCTTGTAGAGCGGGATCTCGAGTTCTTCGTAGCGGGAGACATCCCGATAGAGAGGCATCTCTGCGAGCGAGTTCACCAACCTTTCCGCCGAATATCGCGCCTTCAGAACGACGGACTCGAACAGGTCTCCGTGCAGGGCGCCCAACCAGTCCCCGAAATCACGCCAAGCCTCCGCAAAGAGCGTCATCAGTTCCGCAACTTCAGGATTGGACGAGTCCTGACCCAACATCTCGGCCATCCAGCCGGGGGTCACCTCGCGAAGTTCGGCACCCGACGGACTGCCGTTCACTCGGAATCGCTCGCGGCAGGCCGTCGCGACCGTCTGATATCCGGACATTCCGCTTCGCTTCTCGAGTACCGGAAACCATCCCGATCCGAAGTTGATGGCGTCGAGGAGCAGTGTGAACGCGAGTGTCGTTCTCGCATCGCCCTCGAAATGATCGGCGGGATTCTGGTCTACCACCGGCCATTCCGCTTCGGCGAGCTTCCGTGCGAAGGAATCCAGCCCCGCCTCGTCGATCCATACGAAGCGAGCACGGCGTGTCACTTCTGCGGCGCCCATCCGGATCTCTTCGAAGAGCCCGATCGTGCCGGGGGTTCCGTTCACTCGGGTGCGCCCGAGGAGGTCGGCGCTACGGGCGCGAAGATCTCGATCGCCCCGGGAATCACGTCCGCTCGCAGCGGCAGCCCGCCAACTGCCTCCCCATCCAGGTCGATTGGCGCCGACCCCTCTTTCGGAAGCACTTGCAGGCTCCGAGCCGCGTGAAAGGAAACGGCAGAGTGGCGACCATGGCGGCCCAGATACAGGCGCGGCAGATTCGCGAGCAAGCGGGGCACCGGCAGCCCGCGGATGACCACAATCTCCAACAGCCCATCATCCACTCGCGCGTTCGGCGCAACGCGCATCCCGGCTCCAAAATAGCATCCGTTCGCGGCCACGATCATCGACACCGGACCCTCGTAGAGTCGGTCGCCATCGATCTCCACCGCCACGTCGACCGGCTGATGGGTCGCAATCGTGGCGATCGCGCCTGCGACGAAGCCGAGCCGCGGCCCGAAACGCTTTGCAAAGACCCCGACCCGTTGCACCGTGGCCCCCGACAGCCCCGCGCTCGCCTCATTCACGAAGAAGTGAGTGCGGGGGCGGCCGGTCGAGTCGCGATATTCCACCCGCCCGGCATCGATTCGCCGCCGTCGGTTTCGAGCAATGACGTCGAGTGCCTCATCGAATTGCCGAGGCAAGCCGAGCGAACGGGCGAGATCCCATCCCGACCCGAAGGGCAGAAGCCCGAGTGCCGGCCTCGAAGCGACCGGCGACGAGACGGAGAGAATCCCGGACACGATCTCACTCGTCGTGCCGTCTCCGCCCGCAACGAGAATCCGATCGACCCCGCGCTCCACCGCCTGCCGCGCGATGCGGAGCGCGTCCCCCGGCGCCAGAGTCACCTCCAGATCGACCCATCCGAAGACGGATTCGACCTTGTGAAGAACCTCCCGCCGGCGGCGACCGGTCGAGCCCGCTGCACTCGCAGGATTCAGGATAACGAGAGTCTTGCTCGGCACACCGCCACGGTACCGAACTCGCTTGGCCACGGACCACCGGAACCGGGGCCGCGGAACCACGACCGGTACTCGGGACACGAAGTGGATATGCTCCGGTGCATGCCCTCGACGCTTCGGCGCCTACTCATCGCCTTTGCGATCCTGTCCTTTACCTTCGCCGTCGGCGGGTGGGCTCGAGAGCGCCTCGGAATCGAGCTCGACGTCGATTCGGTTCGGCACTTCGCAAACGGCCTCGGGCCGATGGCCCCCCTACTCTTCATCTTCGTGGTCGCCGGACGATCTCTTCTCTGGCTGCCCTCCCAGGTCGTGTTGATCGCCGCGGGTCTCTGTTTCGGGACGGTCGTAGGTGCGATCGTTGGCGGAACGGGACTGATGATCTCGGGCCTGTTCCTTTTCGGAGTGGCTCGCTATGCCGGGCGCGACGTCATCGAAAAACAGCTCGGCCCCCGTGTCCGCGGACTCCTTCAATTCACGAGCCGTCGCACGGGCGCCGTCGCCTTCGCGCTCGCCTGCGGCTACCCCGTCTCCCCTCTCTCTCCGCTTCACGCCGCCGCGGGCTGGACAGCCATGCCCGTCCTGAGCTTCGTCGTGTCCGCCTTTGCCGGTGGACTGATTCGGGCGGCGATCTTCGCCTATTTCGGAAACGGGTTGGCGGACGCGAGCTGGTCGAGCCTCGCGGCCCCACTCGTCGTATTCGCCCTCGCACTCGGAGTTCCCCTCGCGTTCCCCGGCGGACGTGCGTGGCTCCGCGACATCTTCGTCCCGAAGTCCACGGCGGATCCGGAGACAGACTGAGCCGCCTGGGTCTTTCGCGACGCGGGACTACTCGCTGGACTGCGCACGCAGCAGGTTCAGCGCCGAGCCCGCCTTGAACCATTCGATCTGCTCGTCGTTGAGTGTCTGAGCGACCTCGAATCGATCCTCGCTGCCATCCTCGTGATGAACGACGACATCGACATTCCTGTCGGGAGCGAGCTCCGCAAGGCCGAGGATGCTGATTCGATCCGTCTCGAGGATCTTGTCATAGTCGGCGGGGTCGACGAAGGTGAGCGGCAAAACGCCCTGCTTCTTCAGATTCGACTGGTGAATCCGGGCGAAGCTCCGAACGATCACCGCCGCCGCACCGAGATGGCGCGGCTCCATGGCCGCATGTTCGCGACTCGAGCCCTCTCCGTAATTCTCGTCGCCAACGACGACCCACCTGAGCCCGCGCGCCTTGTAGTCACGAGCGACCGCCGGGAAGCCAACGCCTGTCTCTCCGGTCTCGATGTTCTTTCCCTCGCCCGCATCGTCGGTGAACGCGTTGATCGCGCCGATGAAGCAGTTATCCGAGATGTTGTCGAGATGGCCGCGGAACTTGAGCCAGGGGCCGGCCATCGAGATATGGTCCGTCGTACACTTTCCCTTGGCCTTGAGCAGGAGCGGAAGTTTCTCGTAGTCGCCCCCCTCCCAGGCAGAGAAGGGTTCGAGCAGCTGCAGCCGTTCGCTCTCGGGAGCGACTTCGACGACCACCGAGCTGCGTTCGTCTGCCGGCGGCGGATCCTCATAGCCTCCGAAACTGATCACGAAGCCCCGGTCGGGAATCTCTGGCGCCGGCCCAGGCGGATCGAGCTTGAAGCGCGTTCCGTTTGCGGCCTCGATCTCTCCGGTGGCAGGGTCGAAGTCGAGGGTGCCCGCGAGCGCGTATGCGACGCAGATTTCGGGACTTCCGATGAAGGAGAGGGTCGAGGGGTTGCCGTCATTGCGCTTCGGGAAATTCCGGTTGAAAGAGCTCAGTATTGAGTTCGGCTGACCGTCTTCGATATCGTCGCGCTTCCATTGGCCGATGCAGGGTCCACAGGCGTTGGCGAGAACGACCGCGCCAACGGACTCGAGGGCTTCCTTCTGGCCGTCTCGACTCACGGTCTCGTCGACCTGCTCGGAGCCCGGCGAGCACCACAGCTTCGCCTTTACCTTCGCCCCGTGCTGCGCGGCCTGGCGCGCGATATCGGCGGCTCGCGAGAAGTCCTCGTAGGAGGAATTCGTGCAGCTCCCGATGAGCACCGAAGAAAGTTCGACGGGATAATCGTTGGCCTTCGCGTCCTCGCCCATCTTCGAGACGGGTCGTGCCAGGTCCGGTGTGTGCGGGCCGACGATATGTGGCTCGAGGGTGGAGAGATCGATCTCGATGATCTCGTCGAAATAGCCGTCGGGATTGGCGATCACGTCGGGGTCCGGCGTCAGCAGGTCGAGATTCGCATTCGCGAGATCCGCGAGTTCGCTTCGCTCGGTCGCCTTGAGATAAGTCGCCATCCGCTCGTCGAAGGGAAAGATCGACGTCGTCGCACCGAGTTCAGCGCCCATGTTCGTGATCGTGCCTTTACCCGTGCACGACAGGGAGCCGACCCCGTCACCGAAATACTCGACGACACGATTGGTTCCGCCTTTCACGGTCAAGATGTCACAGACCTTGAGGATCACGTCCTTCGGCGAGGCCCAGCCCGAGAGCTGTCCTGTGAGATGCACACCCACGAGCTTCGGGTAGAGCACCTCCCAGGGAAAGCCTGCCATGACATCAACCGCGTCCGCGCCGCCGACACCACATGCGAACATCCCGAGGCCACCGGCGTTAGGCGTATGCGAATCCGTCCCGATCATCATGCCACCAGGAAATGCGTATTTCTCGAGAACGACCTGATGGATGATCCCGGCGCCTGGGCCCCAGAAACCGAGTCCATAGCGGGCGCAGCAGGAGCGCAGAAAGTCGTAGACCTCGGCATTGGTCGTGCGCGCGGCCTGCATGTCCGCATCGGCTCCCTGATAGGCCTGGATCAGATGGTCGCAGTGGACCGTCGAAGGGACCGCAGTTTCATCGCGACCCGCTTGCATGAATTGGAGCAGCGCCATCTGCGCCGTCGCGTCCTGCATCGCGACGCGATCGGGGCGAAGCAACAGATAGGAGTCGCCGGCGTAGAGCTCCTGTCCACGAGGATCATCGAGATGACCGAGCAGGATCTTCTCGGCGTAGGTGAGCGGTCGGCCGAGGCGATCACGAATTATCTCGAGGTTCCTGTTGAGCATGTCGTAGGTGTTCTGGACGAGCTCGGGTGTCGTGGCGAGGACACTCTTATTCGTGGTTTTCTGGCTCGAAGTGGCTGACATGATTCGGATCTCCCTGGGATTCCCGATCGGTTCTGAGGCGCGACCACCTTAGCGCAGCGATCCACCCACCGGCGGGGGGCTCTAATGTGGAATCAATGATACAGGCCCGGTGTTGGGCGATTTCGGCAGTCTACGCCGAGAGGGATGAACGACCCGTGGCCACTCAGTCATCCCGCGCCGATCTCGTGGAAGAGCATCGCCGCTGCACGAAGCGCCCTGCGAAAATCCGCCAGGTCGAGACTCTCGTTCTCGCCATGGGCATTGCAGATCGGATCCTCCAACCCGAGCAGAAGCGCAGGAATGCCTCCCAACACCTCGACGAAGGGCGCCACGAAGGGAATTCCCCCGCCACAGCCGATATAGACCGGGGCTCGTTCGTATCCCCTGCGAAGCGCTCGTTCCGCCGCTGCGAACACAGGACCCTCTGGCTCGGTTCGCCATCCACCGACCGCGGCTTCGACGTCGATATCCACCTCGACACCCCAGGATTCGGACCAACGCGCTCGTGGCATCGGGAACGGGGCCACCCCACATCCCACTATGGACAGGATGGTCGAGCGCACGGACCCGAACGTTGACGTTCAGGATTCCACGTAGACTCGTCGTCAAGGAGGGGATCCCCGTCGCGAGATTTGCAGTATCCGAAAGGACGAGCACATCGGCCCGCAAGCGTTCGTGGTGCGCGCGCAGGAAACCCGAGAGATGACTCGCCTCACCCTCACTCTCGATCCGGGTGGGTTCGAAGGCCGGACTCCGCCAATGCGATTGTCGCCCCGGCGGTTGTACGTCGTGATGGGCGTAGAGCAGGAGCGTCGGCGCATCGGCTCCCGCAGCCAGCCAGAACCCCACGACATACGGGTGCGCATCGCCCTGGTCGAGGACCTCCACCTCTTCGAAACCGGAATCCGAGAGCAGCGACGCGACGGCCTGCGCGGATCGCCGAACCTCCGTCGCAGGAAATCCCACCGCCGAAACACCCAGAATCCGGGCCAGTTCGATCAACTCGCCGACACGCACCTCGAATCCTGCATCGACTCGTCGAAGGATTTCATCGGGGTTCGTCATTCTGCCAGGGTACTCCTCAGCCCGATTGCAGCTGAACCAGGACGAGTCCGAAAACCAACAAGATTGCCGCCAGAACTCGCGTGCGCCCGAAGGATTCCCCGAGCAGCCGCGTTCCGATCAGCGCCGCGAAGAGTACACTCGTTTCTCGCAGTGAAGCGACGGAAGCCATCGGTGCACGGGACATCGCCCAGAGCGCGATTCCGTATCCGATCGTCGCCATGACGCCCCCCCCCACGGCGCGCATCCCATCGCGGCGCAGGGCGACGAGCCCCGCGCGTCCCCTGATCGCGACAGTCGTCAACGCGAAGGGAACGCTGCCCAGAAAAAATGACCAGACGATGAAATGCTCGGCCCGATCGGCCGAGCGCACCCCCTGCGCATCGGAAAACGTATAGGCCCCAATCAGAACGGCTGTCACGAGCGCCATCCCGATCGCGGCGCGACTCGATTCTCGCGGCGAGCCCGATCGTCCGAGGACGATGATCGCGGAGGACGCGACGAGTAGACCTAGCGTCTGATGCGCTTGCAGGCCTTCGTGCGCGAAGAGCACACCCAGACCCGCAACGCCGAGTGGCGCCAACCCGCGTGCGATCGGATAGACCTGGCTTAGATCGCCCAACTGGTACATGCGCGCGAGGGAGAGCTGATAGACGAAATGAATCATGGCCGAGAACCCGAGCCAGACCCAGGTCTCGCCGCTCGGCAGCGGCAGGATGAACATCCACGGGAGCGCGAGGACACCGCCCGTCGTCGTGACGACCGCGACATTGACGAGGGGATCCTCGCTCGCCTTGGTCAGCCCGTTCCAGCTCGCGTGGAGCAGTGCCGCGAGAAGAATCAGCGAGATCGTGAGCCCGTCGGCCTCGAGAGCGGGCATCTCAGTCCCACCCCCGGCGTAGTTCGAAGCCCCCTGCGACGGCATCCATTTCGCGGTGTTCCAGGACGTCCATCCTACGGCGCTGCCTTCGCAGACTCCCCGGCCGACTTTCACGTTTATTGGCACCGATTTGGGTCACGAGACTGCGTACCCCCTGGTGTGCGCGAGAATTCCCGGCGGAGCGTTCTCGGACCCTCGCGCGGAACCCGATCGGTCGCCCCGGGTACGCACGCCGGGGAGGAGGACTGCTCCGAAGCCACGCGGCCCCGAATGGGCACAAGAGCGATCTCGCCGAGGACCGAACCGGCGGTCGCTTCATCGCCACAAGCTGTTGCATGACCTCTGCATCCAGG
>JAPYTP010000042.1:6764-36509 GCA_029941885.1 Myxococcota bacterium | reverse complement strand
GTGGCGCAGGACCGGTTCTTCGGGAACTCGATCGCGGAGCTGATGGACCTTTGACCGCGGACACGACCCGGCGCACAGAGACGCGGCACTCGACCGATCCGGCGATCATTCCGATCGACGAAGCGAGCTACTGGCAGGATCCTCACAGTGTTCTGCGCGCGGCTCGAGAACGCCATCCGGTCGCTTTCGCGTCGACCGGCGAGCCGATCATCCTTCGATACGCGGATGTCGAGCGCCTGGCGAGTGACCACAGGATGATCAGCAACGCCCTTGCGTTCGTCGAGCGGCAGGTCGAATCCGGACCTCTGGTCGACTGGTGGCGGCTGATGCTCACGAACCTGAACGGACCGAATCATCGTCGCTTGCGCAGCCTCGTGAACCGCGCCTTCACACCAAGGTCCGCCGAAAAGAAACGCGGGCGCGTTCGCTCGCTGACGCGGGAGATCGTCGAGCGTCATATGGAAGCCGGACGCCTCGATGTGATCGATGATTTTTCCCACGAACTTCCGATTCGATTGATCTGCGAGACCCTGGGTGTTCCCGAAGAACACCAGGACGCGTTTTCAGTCTGGTCGACGGATCTGGGAAGCGCGCTCTCCTCGGCGCTGACGCCCGAACTGCAGGCGCGGGGGGAGCGGGCGGCAAGCGACTTGAGTGACGCGGTGCGGGACCTCATTCGCGCTCGGCGCCGCGCTCCGGCGGAGGACCTGCTGTCCGATCTGATCCGAGCCGCATCGGAGCTCGCCGAGCCATTCGACGACGAGGACCTCGTCGTTCTCGTCATCAACCTCATCTTCGGAGGCCACGACAGCTCACGCAGCATGCTGGCGATCGCGATCGCACTGCTGGTGATGAATCCGTCGGAATTGGATCAACTCGGTCGCGATCCGAGTCTCGCGGCGAGCGCGGGAGAAGAGGTGCTTCGCTACGAACCCATCGTGCCGGTACTCGCACGAGAGAGTCTCGAAAACTTCGCGGTCGGGGGAATCGAGATCGAGGCGGGCCGGCCTTTTTTGCTCTCGGTCCTCGCTGCGAATCGGGATCCCGAAGTGATCGAAGCTCCCGACCGTTTCGACATTACTCGGGAGGAACCCCATTCCTTCAGCTTCGGTTGGGGCGCACATCGGTGTCTCGGTGCCGCATTCGCTCAGGTCGAAATCCAGGAGGCGATCCCCACCTTCTTCGAGTGTGTGCGCAACGTCGAACTGCTCGTGGACGAGCCTCGCTGGGTCCCCTTTGCCAACCTTCGTCGACTCGAAGGACTGCCGATCCGCTTCGAGCCCGTCTCCACTCGCCCTTGAAGGTCCGCGCTCGCTGTGGCTCGGCCACTCGAAAGCCAAGGCCGGTGCGCTTTCCTATCGTCGCGTCGCCGATCGAATTCTCGGAGAAGGCTTCCGATGCCTTTCCGTGTCACCCGAGGTTTCGCCCGTGAATCGACGACTCGCGTTTTCACTTCTTCTCTGGTCCCTCGTCGGCTTGCTCGCATGCTCGGAGGGCGAGGAGATCTGGTCCGACGAGCCGAGTGATTCCGGGGAGCCTCAGGCTCTTCGGTTCGATGTCCGCGAGGTCTTCGAAACGGATCACTCGACGATTTCGATGCGGCCCGAGGCGAACCCGGATCGAAACGCCTATTTCGGCGATCTTCATGTCCACACGACCTATTCCTTCGACGCCTACGCCTTCGGGACCGTCGCGACGCCCGCCGATGCCTATCGCTATGCACGAGGCGAGCGGATTCGGCATCCCGCTGGCTTCGACGTACAGCTTCGACAGCCACTCGATTTCTACGCAGTGACCGATCACGCGATGTTTCTCGGGGTCGCCCAGGCCGCGGCGGATACCTCGACCCGGATCTCGGAATACGATTTCGCGGAGGTGCTTCACGGAATCAACGACCCTGACAACATGAACTTCATGAGTCTGCCCCAACGCATCAAGGCCTTTTCGGGGCTCCTGCCTCGGCTGGCGATCGCGGTACACGAGGGTCGCGTCGATCGCGAAATGGTTCTCGCGATCACGCGCTCGGCCTGGCGTGACACGATCGAAGCAGCGGATCTCTGGAACGACCCCGGGCGCTTCACGACCTTCGCCGCCTACGAGTACACATCGAGCACCGACGATCGGGGCAACCTCCACCGCAACGTCATTTTTCGAGACACCCGTGAGCTTCCGGAGATTCCGTTCTCCCGTTTCCACTCGCAGAATCCCGAGGGCCTATGGGATTGGATGGACGTCCTGCGGGACAAGGGAATCGAGAGCCTCGCGATTCCGCACAACTCGAACGGATCGAATGGGCAGATGTGGAAGCTCGTCGATTGGGCGGGTGATCCACTGGATGCCGCCTACGGCGAACAGCGTATCCGCAACGAGCCCCTCGTCGAGATCACTCAGGTGAAGGGGACTTCCGAAACGCATCCGAGTCTGTCGGACACCGACGAATGGGCGGGCTTCGAGATCATGCCCTACCGGGTGGCGACCATGCTGCCGAGTGCGCCGCCCGGAAGTTATGTCCGGGATGCGTTGCGTCGGGGTCTGGCTCTCGAGGCCGCCACTACCGTCAATCCCTTTGAGTTCGGCATCGTCGGTGCGAGCGATACCCATACCGGGGCGATTTCAGATGACGAGTCGAATTTCTTTTCGAAGCTCGGCATGCTCGACAGTACCGCGGGGCTTCGCGGGTCGGTCCCGCTCTCGTTCGTCCAGGCGACGCTGTCGCGTTTCGTCGCCCGCGATCTCGTGACCGAAGTCGATGGCGAGACCTACTCTCAGAGCGCGACGGCCACCTACGGTGCGTCGGGATTGGCGGGGGTCTGGGCAGAGGAGAATACGCGAGGGTCGATCTACGACGCATTCCGACGCAAGGAGACCTTCGCGACCTCGGGGCCGCGGATCCCCGTTCGCTTCTTCGCGGGGTATGGTTTCGACGGGGCGATCCTCGAGGCGCCGGATAGGATCGAGCGTGCCTACGCCGGCGGCGTACCGATGGGGAGCGATCTCGAGCTGACGCCGGAATCGGCACCGAGCTTCCTCGTCTGGACCGCGCGGGATCCCGCCAGCGCACCCCTCGAGCGACTCCAGATCATCAAGGGTTGGGAGGTTGGGGGCGAGACCTTCGAGGCGGTCTACGACGTCGCCTGTTCGGACGGACTCGCGGTGGATCCCGCGACGCACCGCTGCCCCGATAATGGCGCGCGAGTCGATCTCTCGAATTGTGCGATCTCGGCGGATTCCGGGGCGGCGGAGCTCTCGGCTCTCTGGACGGATCCGGAATTCGATTCGAGCCAGCGCGCCTTCTACTATGTTCGGGTCCTCGAGAATCCGACCTGTCGATGGTCGACGTGGGATGCGATTCGAGCCGGGGTCGAGCCGCGGTCGGATCTGGCGAAGACACTCCAGGAACGAGCCTGGTCCTCGCCAATCCAGGCTAGACCCCGGATCTGACGACCGGAGGAGCGAGTTTTCTTGAAGATCTGTCTCACGGGTGATCACGCCGAGGAGATGCGGCTACGAGTCGACGAGATCCTTGACTCGGCCGGTGTGGGCGGGGAGATCGTCATTCTCGATTCAGAGGGGACGTTCGATCGAGACCCGAGCGGGACCGAAATCCTCTACTTCTCCATGAGTGTCACGAAATACGCAGCGGCGATGAAACCGCTCCTGGCGCTCCTCGAGGAACCGAAGCTTGGCTGGATGCAGGGACCCGGTGCCGGGGTCGACCACCCGATCTGGCAACCGATTCTCGATCGTGGCGCGCGGCTCACGAACGCCTCCGGGATCCACAGCGAGCCGATCGCTCAGTATATCTTTACGTACGTGCTCCACTGGGAACGCGATGTCGCCCGGCATCTCGCCCAACAGGATGCCCGACATTGGGAGGTCATCCGCAGCGGTGATCTTGGGAGCAAGACGCTGGGCATCGTAGGCTATGGCGGGATCGGCCAGGCCACGGGTCGGGTCGGCAAGGCTTTCGGGATGCGGGTATTGGGTACGCGTCGAACCGCGATCGAAGATCCGGCGCTCGATCGCTTCGTCCCCCTCGATTCGCTTCACGATCTGCTCGCGGAGTCTCACTACGTCGTGCTCTGCATGCCGCTCTGCGACGACACCCGCGGCATGATCGCAGAGCGCGAACTCGCGACGATGGGCGAAGACGCGGTTCTGATCAACGTGGCCCGGGGCGGGGTGGTGGACGAGCCGGCACTGATCGACGCGCTGCGGAACCGAACGATTCGCGGTGCCACGCTCGATGTCGTCTCCGAGGAGCCCCTTCCCTCGGATTCCCCCCTCTGGTCCCTCGAAAATTGTGTCCTCACGCCCCATGATGCGGGCTACTCGCCGCTCGGGGACGAGCGGCTGGGGGCGCTCTTCCTGGACAACCTCGGGCGTTATTTGCGGAGCGAGCCACTACGGAACGAAATCCTCACGACTGGCTTCGCCACGCGCTCTGCGGCACCGAATCGATCAGACGGTGGAGCATCCGGGTGAAGCTCGAGCGATGAATCCCGAGCAGAGCGGTGGCGCGGCAGTGATTCCCACCGGATTGCGCCAGCGCCTGATCGACCAGGGCGCGCTTGTAGTCATCGACCAGGGCATCGAGCTTCGAACCGGGATCGATTTCTCGGATTCGTTAGGTCAGGCCGGGGAGCCTGCTCGGCGGCCTGAATCGGTCGGGCTTGGAGGCCCCGGGACGGAGGGCGGTTCCGCCTCCGAAGAGTGATTCGGAGCCCGACTCCGCCGCGACCTTCACGAAGGGCTCACGAGCACGATCACTCGCCTGGTGGATTCCGCGCGCGAGCAGTTCCTTCCCGGTGCCTGCCTCGCCAGAGATCAGAACGGGCGTGGCCGTGGCGGCCACTTTCTCGGCGATGGAGATCGCCGAACAGAGTGCCGGCGAGTGCCCCACGATATTCCGGAAATGCTCCGAGCGTGGGGAGGGGTGAGAGGAGTCGAGATTCGAATTCGGTGGGAGGCACGAGTCAGCCTTTCATTTCTTCCTCGTCCACGCGGGTGGACGCCAAAGAGAGTCCGGTCGGGAGACCGGGAGGCTACGACTCTCGAACGAGTCGATTCCTATCATGAACCGGAATCCGAGTACAGCATTCATTTGCAACACTTAGCGTTGCTAGTCGTGGGGATGACGCACGAGACCCGACCGGCGCCGATCTTCGACAGGTGCGTTCTTGACGAGCCATCACACGGGCGGAGGGGAGTCGAATTCGTTGACGTTCGTCAGTGAGTAGGTCTGATCTCGACTCTTCGCAGTCGCCACACAAAGTGTTGGGCGAGAAGGCTTTCGAGAACGGCCGGGACCCGATAGCGAAACTTGTAGGCGGGCCCTCGCCCGGCAAGGCGAAAGAGCCGGGTGAGGAGCGCCTGCTTTCCAAAGGATGCTCGGGCCTCGAGGCGGAAGCCTCTCGATTCGAGACAAGCGCGCAAGGTTTTCTCGGTGAAGAACCGGAGGTGGTAGCCCTCTTGTTTAGGGGGATGCCCGGTCAGTGCGCGCACCCGATAGGTCAGGTGCGCGACGTTCGGTGTCGAGACGATCAACCATCCACCCGGGCGAATCACGCGAGCCAGTTCGTCTACGAGGCTTTCGGCCCCGACGAGATGTTCGATGACTTCGATCGTCGCACCCCCGTCGAGCGCTCCACTCGCCAGCGGCAGCCGATGGTCCAGGTCCGCCACCAGCGCAGCGGCTCCCGTTGCTTGGGCGAGGGCCACGTTCTCGCGCGACCCGTCGAGGAGAATGGGAGTCGACAAGCCGGCGTCCCGGGCCAATGCAGCGAGCTCGCCTCGCCCGCACCCGAGGTCGATCCAGCGGCCGGGGCTCGCCGGGAGGAGCTGGAGGGCATATCGGTACCATGGGCGGCTCGGATCCCAGGTCCGCGAGGGCCGGGCGCCGGGGACGGGCGGTGTGGGTTCAGACTGTTCCGAGTCCGGGGGGGGTGCGTCCTTCCCCAGTGCGCTCGCGCTCGCGCTCACGCGCTCGGTGCCCAGTCGCCCGCGACGGTGACCCGATGCATGACCCGGCGCTCTTCGTAGTCGGCTGAGGCGAAATGTTGGGTGCAGCGGTTGTCCCAGAGGGCCACCGAATCCGGTTCCCAGCGATACCGAACCTGGATCTCGGGCGATCGGACCAGTTCGAGGAGGAGGCGCAACAGCGCCTGGCTCTCGGCTTCACTCACACCTTCGATGTGCGTCGTGAAATTCGAATTGACGTAGAGGAGCTTGCGCTCCGTGATCGGATGGCGACAGACGACGGGATGCGACCGAGGCGGCCATGCGGCTTGCACGTCTACGAGACTTCCAACGCTATGTCCGCCCGCAATGGCGCGGACGAGCGGGCCGGAGACATCATGGGAGGCGGTCATTTCTTCCAGCGCCCTCTGCAGGGGCCCCGACAGCGAGTCGTAGGCGGCATACATCGACGACCAAGACGTGTCGCCGCCGGAATCGGGCAGCGTAACCGCGCGCAAGATCGCGAGCTTCGGAGGCTTCTCCATGAAGGTCGAGTCCGTGTGCCAGCGGTTCGCCCCGTCGCGCTTGGGTTCCGACTGGTCGAGGACGCCGACCGCGGGGTTCTCCTCGAGATGGCGGCCGAAGGCATGGATATCGATCTCGCCGAAGCGTTCGGCCAGGGAAACGTGCTCGAAAAGACTCAAGGCCTGGTTGCGAAAGAAGAGGACCAGGTGCTCGTGGAGTGCCCCTTCGAGGGCGGAGAAGTTCGACTTGGAGAGCGGCTCGCGAAGATCCAGTCCGGAGATTTCGGCGCCGATCGCACCCGTCATCTTTTTCACGTCAAAGGAGGGTCTCGAATCTGGGGACATGGGACCTCTCAATGCCGGGCTTCGTGCACGGGCCGTCCGGGACATGGTGCCGGTGTGTCGGGAGGCGCGCTACCCGTCTCGGGGTGGAGATCGGAGAAACGATGAGTGAATTGCTGGAGAATGAGCCTCTCGATGAGGCTCTTGCGGCCCGTCTCTGCGGGGAAATCGAAGAGCGCGGCTACGCCGTCGCGGAGAACGTGATCCCGAGTGAGCTTCGAGAGGCACTTCTCGACCGAATCGATCACGGGATGCAGAAATTCGAGATTCCCTTCGGCGAGAATGCATTCCTCGGACATCAGACTCGGCGCATCTTCAATCTTCTCGCTCGCGATCGGCTCTTCGAAACGCCTCCGGTCTTTCCGGGGACCCTGCCCGTGATCGAGAGGGTCCTGGACAGTGAATGTCTATTGTCTTCGCTGACCGCGATCGAGATGAATCCCGGACAGGCCCGACAACCGCTCCACAGTGATGACGGTTCGTACGGATTCCCTCGTCCGTCACCGACCTACGTCCTGGTCGCGATGTGGGCGATCACCGATTTCACGGAGGAGAACGGCGGCACCCATGTCGTTCCCGGATCCCACCTTCGCGAGCGACGCCCGCGTCGAGGTGACGAGCCCGAGGCCATCCAGGTCGAGATGGACGCGGGAAGCGTCCTCTTCTACGACGGGAGCCTCTGGCATGGGGGGGGAGAGAACCGGAGCGACACACGTCGCGTCGGGATCGTGAACAACTACTGCGCGGGTTTCCTTCGGCAGGAGGAAAATCAACTTCTCGCGATTCCCAAGGAGCGCGTCGTGAACTTTTCTCCACGTCTGCGTCGTCTGGTCGGCTACGGAACCTACCGTGGGCTGCTCGGCCACGTCGACCAACGAAATCCAGAGATCCTCGTCGACCCGGAGGCGAAGACCGACATGATCTGGGGAAAGATCGGTCGCTAGCCCGGTCTCATCCTTCGACGGGAGGCGTTGAGCCCGAAGACGTCGAGGTCGAACGTGGCGTGGCAACCGGCCGACGTGCGAAGATCCAGGCCAAATGGAGCGAGACGCCATTCCGGGTCGCTCCGCAAATTACACTCTCGAAGAGGAGAATCGACGGTGCAGCATTGGCAAGCTCTGGGGTATGTCCATCCCGACGAAATGTTCGAAATCGCGCCCGTCGCGGAGGAAGCGGGGTTCGAAGGACTCCTGCTCTCGGATCATGTCTTCGTTCCCGAGGATCGGCAGTCGGACTATCCCTACAGCGAGAGTGGCGATCCCGATTTTCCGAGTGCCCCCTCCTTTCCCGACGCCTTCATGGTGATGGCTGTCCTGGCGCAGCATACGACGCAGCTGCGCTTTGCGACGAACGTCTACATCCTGCCGCTCCGCCATCCCGTCGAGATCGCGAAGTCCATCGGCAGTGCCGCGGTCTTTTCGAAGAACCGGGTGGTGCTCGGCGTGGGCGCGGGTTGGATGAAGGACGAGTTCGATGTACTCGGGCGTGCGTTCGAAAAACGGGGGGCACGCATGGATGAACAGATCGAGATCCTACGCAAACTCCTGTCTGGCAAGATCGTCGAACACGAGGGCGAACATTTCGGGTTTCCGGCGATGCAGATGCAACCCGCGCCGAGCGAACCGGTGCCGATCTGGATGGGTGGCCAGAACAAGGCTGCGCTGCGACGGGCGGGACAGCTCTCCGATGGCTGGTCGGGTTCGGGACACGACTACGCCGGTGCGAAGGAAGTCCTCGAATCGATCGCGCAGATTCGACGTCAGGCCGGCCGTAGCGATCTGCCCTTCGACGCGATCGTTCCCTTTCTGGAAGCGCCGACGGGCGATGAGCGGAAGCATCTGATTGAACTCGGGATGACGGGTACGGTCAGTTATCCCTTTCCCTACACCATCGGCCCGACGGCCACGCTGCAGGAAAAGCTCGACTATCTGCGTCGCTACGGAGACGAGGTCATCGCGACGGATCGCGCATGAAGCGTGACGCGACCAGCGAAAGCGACATGATCGCTAGCATCAACAGGAAGGACTCAGAGAAGGCGGCACGGTAGGCCTCGACGACGGCCCCTTCGAGCGGAGAGGCGAGTGCCCGGATTGCGGCGGGGCTCTCGATGAACCGGTCGAGATCGATCGAAGGGGGAGCGATCGCCGCGACGTCCTCCCGAAGATGCACGCCGATGCGTATGGCGAGGAACGAACCGAGGATCGAAGTTCCGATCGTCTGCGCCACCGCCCGAGAGAATCCGGGCAGAGAGCTTGCCACGCCGAGATAGCGCTCTTCGACCGCCATCTGCAGGGAGGCGACGAGAACGGGACTGAGTGCGCCGCTGCCCGCGCCCAGGAGCATGTTGTAGAAGAGGAAAGCGGGTAGCGGAGTGTCTCCGTCGGCGGTGACCAGAAGCCCCAATCCGATCATGTAGACGACCAGACCTCCCGTCGCATAACGCCGAAAGCGTTGCGTAGCGGCGGCGCGGCGACCGACCACGATTCCCGAGATCAGCAGTCCCGCCGTGAGCGGGGCAAGGGCGAAGCCCGCTTGAACGGCATCAGCACCGCGAACCACGATCCCGAAGAGCGGAATGAAAAACGCGATCGCGAAATTGGCGAAGCCGAAGATGAAGGTTGTCACGAGCGGGGGCCAGACGGGCCTCATCGCGAGCAACCTCAGTTCGACGATCGGCTCGGCGGCGCGTCGCTCCTGAAAAAAGAAGGCGACGGCCAGGATGACGCTCAGCGCGAGAAAACCGAGCGCGGATGCAGACGTCCAGCCGAAATGCCCTCCTGCCCAAGACGTGTAGAGGATCAGCGAACCGACGGACGTGAGGAGCAGACCCGCACCGGCGAAGTCGACGCTGTGCTCGATTCGTTGGCGCGGGATGCGATAGGCCCAGCCAAGGCATGCGAAGGAGAGAAGTGCTGCGGGGACGTTGATGTAGAACATCCAGCGCCATCCCGGACCGTCCACCAGAAAGCCGCCCAGCGGCGGGCCCAGGAAACCCGCGGCGGTCCAGACGACGCTGATGAAGGCGACGTAGGCGGGGCGATCGCGCGGGGACACGATGTCCCCGACGATCGCGTAGGGCATCGTGAGAAGGGCCCCACCCCCGAGCCCCTGGAGTGCGCGGCAGGCCAGCAACTGGATCATCGAATCCGCCGTCGCCGCGAGCAGCGAGCCGATGATGAAAAGCACGATCGCGGACTGGAAAACGCGTCGCCGACCGTAGAGGTCACCGAGCTTCCCCCAGATCGGCATGCTCGATGCGCTCGTCAGGAGGTTGGTCGTAAAGATCCAGGGTGCCTGGCTGAGGTCTCCGAGTTCACTGGCAACCGCGCTGACCGCGGTCGACAGGACCATCTGGTCGATCGCGGCGAGCGAGAGCCCGCACATCATGCCCACCAGCACGACACGTCGCTGCAGCGCGCTCAGATGTTCGCTCGAATGAACCTCGGGAATCGGCATGGGCGGCGGACGATAGCGCGCGCAGCCGCGCAGCCGGCCGTGCTATCAAGAGGGGATGTCACTGCTTCCTGACGATGAAGGCCTCGATCTGATTCATACCCGCGACTACGAGACGAAGGTCTATCTGATCTCCGACGACGAGCTTCTCGTGCGGGGTGCGGTTTCGGACCGCAAGCCGTCTGGTCTCTACGTGCTCGACGATCCCGACGAGCTCGAGATCCATCAGATGCAGCTCGAGCTTCGCGTGTCGATGCCGGGGCTAGAGATCAAATCAGCATCCATCCTCTTCGAAAGCCACCCCCACTCGAAATGCCCGATGATTGCCGCGGACTACGAGAAGCTCGTCGGGCTCTCGATCGCCCGCGGCTTCACGCGGAAGATCCGCGATCTCTTTGGCGGGCCGAACGGATGCACGCATACGAATGCGCTGCTTCAGGCCATGGCGCCGGCGGTCGTGCAGTCGACCTGGTCCGCAATGGTTCGGAATCAGCGCAAGGCCGGCAAGACACAACAGAGCCTCACCGCGGAAGAGCGTGAGTCGCGGATCCGGGGCAACCAGAACACCTGTCATGTCTGGGCGGAGGACGGTGAGCACGTCGCCGACCTGCGTGCGGGAAGAATGCACGGATATCCGCCGATCCCTGTGCGAAAGCGCTTGCTAAGCCTCGGGCGCGACGAGACGGAGTGGCCCGATCGGCCGCGCTCCTGAGAGTACGGCCCGCCGCCCCCGCGGCTTTCCCGATCTCTTCTCGCCTGCCTATTTGGTGTCGAGGAAGGGCGGCATCTCGCCAGCGGGATGCTTGTAGCCCGTATCCTTCGGGAAGGGTTCGAGGTCTGCATCGCCCTCGTGTTTGAAGCCGTGGTCGGCGAGGTAGTGGTACCGGATATCCGGTCGATCGGTGAGGGGTTCCGCAATCTCGTAGAGCCGGTGAAATTGGGAATAGCGGATCTTCCACTCGCCGTTCTCTCGGACATACCGGTCGCGATAGAAGGCGGTTCCGAAAAGACGCATCCCACGGCGGAATTCCCAGAGGTCGTCGTAGAGGTACCAGGTTCCGATCGCCTCGTTCTCGCTCACGATGTCGATTTCGGGATGATGGCCATTGTGATGCGAGATCATGTCCGCGTGCGCACCTTCCTTGACCATGTTGAGATAGGCGTCACGTCCCTCATAACACATTGAGTAAATCCCGGCCTCGACGCTGAGAAAGACGTCTTCGTGAAGGACAGAGGCCATTCCTTCGAGGTCGGCGGTGTCGAAACACCGCCAATACTTGTGCTTCACACGCTTCACGGCCTCGATCGCGTTCAGTTGATCGACTTCGCCTCGCAGTCGCTGGATCTCGTGTCGTAGTTCTTGAATCTCCGAATCGGATGACATCGACGCCTCTCTCTCCAAAGCCCATCGGATTTCTCGTCCGCGGCGGTGCGGGGAGCGGATGGGGATTCGAGTGTGCCGATCTCGAAGCGGACGGTCAAAGCCAAAAACGCCCGATGCACGCAGGGTGCTTCGGGCGCGTCGGGCTTCGACCCGGTCACGTCGGCGGAGAATCGCCGACGGATCACACGGCGGGGGTCGGGGTGCTGATCGAGAAACGAGTAGTCGGGGAACTCGGCTCAGACGGCGAGCGCGATGTCGGCGCCGACCCCTCGCCCCCGAGTGCGAGCCGTCGCGCGCAGAGTGGCGCGGTGGGGCCCCGTGTCCGGGAAACGAGGGGTTTCGAGAATGCTCGTTCCGGCGTGGAAGTTCTCGGTGGGGTATGAGGTTCTCGTGGACCCAGGTCGCGTTCTCGCTGGCACAGCCGGCGAGACCCATGGCGAGCAGCAGGCCAGCGAGACAGACGACGGAGGTTCGATACTTCAGGGGCGGAGAATCGGCCGGTCGGCGGGCAGCTTGAATCCGAGCAAGGGGCAGCGGCCGAGCCCACCGCCGTTGGGTAGGGTTGGCGCTCCGCTTTCCGACGATCCACGCGACTGCCCGCGTGATCTTTCGCGGGAGAGCGCTGGAGGATGGGAAATGGGGGCATTGTCTGTCGGCCCGGGGGCCACCCGCCGGCTGCACGGCGCTCGGGTCGCCCTGGTTCTCTCATGTGTCGCGAGCCTACTCGGCTGTGGGGATGGCGCGGGTGGGGAGGGGTCGATCGACTATTCCGGACCGACCGCCGGCTGGTCCCAAGTGGGGGGCAACCTGGCGGGGCAGCGCTTCTCGCCGCTGACCCAGATTCATCGAGGAAACGTGGCGAACCTCGAGGAGGCGTGGCGGTTCGAGAGCGGGGATGTGACGGAGACGACCTCGCTTCAAGTGACGCCGATCCTCGTCGGAGAGGATCTGATCCTGTGCACACCCCGGAATCAGGTGGTGTCCCTCGACGCCGAGAGCGGCGAGGAGCAATGGCGCTTCGATGCGAAGCCAGACCTCACCGGCATCTACAATCCCCTGTGTCGGGGTGTCGCCCACGCGCGGATCGAAGGGGAAGCCGGGGTGGCATGCCGCTCGCGTATCTACCTGGGCACCCTCGACGCGCGTCTGATCGCCCTCGACGCCGAGACGGGCGTGCCCTGCAAGGGCTTCGGTGTCGACGGCGAAGTGAACCTGCTCGAGGGGATCGGCGAGACCCGCGACGGGGAGTACTACATGACCTCCCCCCCCACCGTCGTCGCCGGCCGGGTCGTGACCGGGGCCTGGGTGACCGACGGACAACGTGTGGATGCACCGGGTGGGGTCGTGCGTGGCTGGGACGCAGTGACGGGGGAACTCGTCTGGGCTTGGGATCCCGTCCCCGAGGAGCGCGATCCCGTATCCGCCGCCGACGTCGCGGGCGGCGCCGAGTACACACGCGGCACGGCCAACGCATGGTCGCTGCTCTCGGCGGACGAGGAGCGGGGATTGGTTTTCCTGCCGATGGGCAATGCGGCGCCGGACCATTACGGTGGGCAACGCGGTGGGCTGGGTGCCTTTGCGAGTTCGGTCGTGGCCCTCGATGCCCGGACCGGTGAGCGGCGTTGGAATTTCCAGACGGTGCATCACGATGTCTGGGACTACGATGTTGCGTCCCAGCCCGTCCTCTATACCCTCCCCGACAGCTCCGATCGAAAGGGCGTCCCCGCGCTCGCCCAGGCGACCAAGATGGGACATATCTTCCTGCTCGATCGCCTGACCGGGCTTCCGCTCTTCCCCGTCGAGGAGCGGCCGGTTCCGTCGGGCAACGTGACGGGCGAACGGATCGCGCCGACGCAGCCCTTTCCGACGAGTCCGCCGCCTCTACATCCTCATTCGCTCCCCGACGAGGAGGTCTGGGGCCTCACGCCGATCGATCGCGCCGAGTGTCGCCGGCTCGTCGCTTCGCTTCGCAACGAGGGGATCTTCACGCCGCCTTCGCCGCAGGGGTCGATCGTCTTTCCGGGGCTCGGTGGAGGAGTGAATTGGGGCGCGCTCTCGGTCGACGAAGACCGGGGTCGGCTGGTCGTCAACTCGATGCGCAACCCCTTCATCGTTCAGGTCGTTCCGCGGGAAGAGGCGGGAGATCTGTCCGGGACGGATCTCGTCGGGGCCCAGCCCCAGGAAGGCACCCCCTACGTGGTGATTCGTGCGCCACTCCTCTCCTCCTGGGGGTTGCCCTGCACGCCGCCGCCCTGGGGCCTCCTGACTTCGATCGATCTAGCGACGGGTGAAATCGAGTGGCAACGCCCGCTCGGGAATCTTCGTGAACTCGCCCCGGCCTTCGGGGAGTACTTCGAATGGGGGACGCCCAACCAGGGGGGACCGATCCAGACCGCGGGCGGGCTCGTGTTCATCGCGGCGACGATGGATCGGACCTTCCGCGCCTTCGACGCCGAGACCGGCGAGGAATTGTGGAGCCGCCTGCTCCCGACTTCGGGCCACGCCACACCGATGACCTATCGGGTCCGCCCGGAGGGTCGCCAATTCGTCGTGATCGCCGCAGGCGGACATTTTCCGCTCGGTTCCCCCCCGGACGACGCGCTGATCGCCTATGCGCTTCCAGAGGAAGCGACGGCGTCGCGCTAAAGGGGATCCACGCCCGCTTGGAAGTCGATTCCCGTGACGCCGGATTCAGCAGACCGGGGGGCCGCCGATGATCGGGTCGGGATCGATGAGAACGCAACGCGTGCCGCTGTAGATGGACGGCACGCAGCGATTGCAGTGGATGCAGATGCCTTCGGTCTGACTCCCGTCCTGCATCTTCAGGAGCAGGTCGGGTTCCCGCAGCAGTGCTCGACCCATCTGGACGAATTCGAACCCGTCTTCGAGGGCCCGCTCGATCGTCTCCCGCTTGTTGATGCCCCCGAGCAGGATCACCGGAAGATCGAGGGCGTCCTTGAAGCGCCGGGCCAGGCTCTCGAAATACGCCTCTTCGAAGGGGAGATCGGGCATGAATTTCTTTCCGACCAGCTTGAAACCCAGGCGCAGCAGCAGGGGGAGGTGGGCTGCGAACTCTCGGCGCGGGCCGTCGCCGCGAAAGAGGAACATCGGGTTTCCATAGCTGCTGCCACCGGTCAGCACGAGCGCGTCGAGCACGTCGTCTCTCTCGAGCATGCGCGCGACTTCGAGGCTCTCCTCCTCCTTTAGGCCGCCCGGAATCGCGTCGAGCATGTTCAGTTTGGCGAGGATGGCGATTCGCCCGCCCACGCCGTCGCGGATCCCGCGCAGGACCTCGCGGGACAAGCGCGCTCGGTTCTCGAGCGACCCGCCAAAGCGATCTTTGCGATCGTTCAGCCCGGGGGCGAGAAACGAGCTGAGCAGGTAGTTGTGGCCGAGATGGACTTCGATCGCATCGAAGCCCGCCTCTTCGCAGCCGCGCGCCGTCCGCACGAAATCCTCGATCACCCGTACGAGATCCGCTTCCGTTGCCGCCGGGGTCATTCGCATCGACAGCGGATTGAAACGTCGCGACGGAGCAAAGCCGGTGACGCCATTGGACCGGGCGTCCGCCACCAGCCCCGCATGGCCGATCTGCGCGGAGGCCATGGCACCCTCACTGTGAATCACCTCCGTCAGCCTTCGCAGCCCCGGAACCGCCTCGTCCCGCATGTAGAGGCAGGCCGCATTCGTTCGCCCATCCGGCGAGACCGCGACATACGCGACCGTGCTCATCCCCACACCGCCTGCTGCGACCTTGCGGTGGTATTCGATCAGCTCCGGTGTGACGAGGGCATCGGGCATGACGCCCTCGAAGGTCGCCGACTTGATGATCCGGTTGCGAAGCGTGATCGGGCCGAGTGGGGCGGGGGCGAAGGGGTCCATGTCGGGGCTCTTCTCCTGCCTCGGGTGGATGAGGCAGCATACCTCGATCGTCCCCGCACGGGGTTCATTTGCAAATCGGAAGCCGTCGCAGCCTCCGTTCGAGGGGATAGACTCCTTGGGTATGCCCTGCGCGTCCAAGCGTGTAGCCGGGGCGCAGCGAGGATAGACGATGCCGGAAATCGATCGGGGTGTGACGAAATACGAGGTCATGCCCATCCCACCCATCGAGGCGCATAGCCAACGATTCGAAATCGGTCCGATCTCGATCTGGGTCGAGTACCGACTGCTGGATGATGCGATCGCGGCGGCTCATCAGTCCAGGGAATCCTTCGAGGGGGAGATCCAGACCGTCGAAGATCGGGGCGTCTCTCTTCACGTGTTCGGAGTGCCGGCTCCGGGACAGGACGAGATCGAATTCCTTCGTTTCGATTGTTTCGAGGAAGATCCGCACTACCACTACGTCTCGTATGCAAATGGGACCAACGAGATGGTCCACCTCGATCCCAATGCTCACGGCGATCCCCTCGAGTGGGCCCTCGATTGCATTCGAACGCGCCTGCCGCAAATGCTCGAACGTGCAGGAGCGCGGAACCTCGCCGCGGAGGTCGAGCCGGCTCGCATCGAGCAGGTCCTCCCGATGGTTGCTGGAGCGGCCTATCGCGTGCGCTTCGAGCACGACGACGCGACGATCCGGAGTGGGGCGATTGCGGGCGCCGCGCCCCTCACGAAATCCTCGGGTGCGATCGGAGGCGCGTCTTGAGCGCCGGCCCGATCGGGTCTGCAGCCACGCGAGCGGCTTCCCTTCGAGAGAGCTTCGGCCACCCGGTCGTCGACGCGGATGGGCATTGGATCGAAACCGCCCCGGTCATGAAGGGCTTTTTCCTCGACTATGTGAAGGATCTCGGAGGCGGAGACCTAGCAGCACGCTTCGAGGCGGCCGGTGGACTCGACTACGACGACACCGTCCTGCGGCCGTGGAGCGAGATGTCCGAGCAGGCGCGACGCTCGCAGTGGACGACACGACCCCCTTGGTGGACGCTGCCGGCGGCCAATACCCTGGACCGAGCGACGGCCCATCTCCCGCGTCTGCTCTACGAACGGCTCGACGATTTCGGGATCGACTTTGCGGTCCTGTATCCGAGTCGGACGCTGACGACCCCGGCGATTCGCGAATCCGAACTTCGCCAGATCGCGTGTCGTGCACTGAACGTCTATCACAAGGAACTCTATGGCGGCTACGGCGATCGGATGACGCCGGTCGCACTCATTCCGACCCACACGCCGGAGGAAGCGATCGCAGAGGTCGAACACGCCGTCGGAGAGTTGGGATACAAGGCGATCATGATCAATGGCCTCGTCAATCGTCCGATCGGAGCGACGGCGGGGGAGAACTCGGCTGCGGGTGGGCGCGAAACGCCGAACTGGGGAGCCGGTTCGGGAGAGCGGCTCGACGCGCTCGGCCTCGACTCCGAGTACGACTACGACCCGTTCTGGCGCCGCTGTGTCGAATTGAAGGTCGCGCCCGCGTCGCACACACCGGGGATGGGGTGGGGAAGTCGTCGCTCGCTGTCGAATTACGTTTCGAATCATATCGGCTCCTTCGGTGTGAGCATGGAAGCGTTCTGTCGTTCGCTCTTCCTGGGCGGGGTGACCCGGCGGTTCCCAGAACTGTCCTTCGGACTGCTCGAGGGGGGTGTCGCCTGGGCGAGCGAACTCTACTCGGGGCTCGTCTCGCACTGGGAGAAACGCAATGCGGAATCGATTCACCATCTGGATCCCGCGAAGATCGATGCGGAAGCGATGCTCGATCTCTTCGACCGCTACGGCGACGAGCGCATGAAAAAGGATGGTGCGGCGATCGCCGAATCGTTCCGAAAGCTCGAGCCCGATCCGCCCGAGCTCGACGAATTCAAGGCCTGTGAGATCGAGACGAAGCAGGATATTCGTGACCTCTTCGTGCCGCGCTTCTATTTTGGATGTGAGGCGGACGACGCGACGGTTGCCTTTGCCTTCGATGAGCGTGTCAACCCAATGGGTTCGCGCCTCCGGGCAATGTTCAGCTCGGATATGGGTCACTGGGACGTGCCCGATATGACGGAGATCCTCGAAGAGGCCTATGAGTTGGTCGAGAAGAAGATCATCGACGAAGCGGCCTTTCGGGAGTTCGTGTGCGTGAACCCGATCCGATTCTACACGAGCGTGAACCCCGAATTCTTCGATGGGACTCGGGTCGAATCGGAAGCTCGCAAGATTCTGGCCGAGTCGGAATGAACGAATCGAAGGAGAAGAGCAGCCGATGAACGAGCCGAAACAGGCGGGACCGAAGGACCAGGCGCTCAAGGGGAGGGTCGCGATCGTGACCGGTGCGAGTCGCGGGATCGGGCGGGGCTGTGCGGTCGGACTGGGTGCTCGGGGTGCGACCGTCTACTGCACGGCACGCAGCTCCAGCGCAGCGGACCCGCCGGAAGAGGGGACCGTCGAAGCCGTCGCCTGCGAGATCGATTCCGTGGGAGGACGTGGAATCGCGGTCGCTTGTGATCATCGCGACGACAGCGCAGTCGAGGCGCTTTTCACGCGCGTTCGTGAGGAGCAGGGTCAACTCGATTTCCTGGTGAACAACGCCTTCATCATTCCCGACGAGCTCGTGTCCGGAAAGCCATTCTGGGAAGTGCCGCTCTCGAATTGGGACGACATGATCGATGTCGGGACGCGCTCCGCCTACGCAGCGAGCCGACTCGCCGCCCGGGTCATGGTCTCGCAGGGATCGGGTCTGATTGCGAATATCAGCTCGTCCGGAGCGGCAGAATACGCTTGGCACGTCGCGTACGGCGTCGGCAAGGCCGCCCTCGACCGGATGACGAGTGACACCGCGCACGAACTGAAGCGACACGGGGTCGCGGTCGTCTCGCTTTGGCCGGGGCTTGTCTTGACCGAGCGCAATGAAGCCAACCGCGACCGCGTAAAGGGACTGGATTTTGGTCGCGCGGAATCGCTCTACTTCACGGGTCGAGCCATCGCTGCCCTCGCGACCGACGAGAAGATTCTCGACCGAACCGGCCGTGCGCTCATCTCTCGAGACCTCGCCGACGAGTTCGGCTTCACGGATGTCGACGGGACCTTGCCCGACGGGCCGATGCATGGGCGACCTTCCGGGACGGCGGACGAGTCCTGACTCTCGTGATCGGACGCCCGTCGTATTCCCCGAATGCAGAAGGGGCGGGAAGTACACTCCGTCTCTTTTTCGTGAGGGCGCTCGTCCTCTGCATCAGCGTCTCCTTGTCCGCTTGTGCGATCCCCTCGGAGCCGAAGGAGTCGGCTTCACCCCGCCCGGGTGACCCCTACGAGTCGCTCGATCGTCTTGCAGAGGAGTTGAAGGCTTCGGTCCGGATCGCGCGGGACGCAGAGGCTTCGACGGTCCCCTTCGGCCGCGGGGAAGGGGCGCTGCACGTTCTGCGACTGCTGCGCCGGGCGATCGACGAGGAACTGGTCTGGGCCGACACCGATCATCCCTATTTCCAGGCGCAGGACGAGCGTTATGCGAAGCTCGCCCTGGGCAATCCCGACAATCTCTATCTGGTCACGAGGATCGAAGAGGGCGCCGTCTATCGGATCAGTGGCCGGCGCGGGACCACTGCCGACTTCACCCTCCAGATCTACCAGGGCTATCCCGGAATTCACCGACCGATGCAGGCACGGGGGGCGCTCGGTCTCTCACAGCTCGAGATGGATGACGAGGGCCGTTTCGAGGTGATCGTGGGGGGGCCGCAGCGTCCGGGCAATTGGCTCGAACTCGCGCCGGGGTCCCGGCGCATTCTGGTTCGCTACACCTACGGCGACTGGACGACTGAGGCGGCCGGGGAGCTCCGGATCGAACGCATCGGATCGCGCGGCCGGGCGGGACGACCGGTCGAGGACGAGGTGGTGGCCGCCCGGATCGATTCGACGGCGGGCTATCTAGCGGACGCGCTCACGGGCTATCTCGAGATCGTCGATCAGGTCTACGCCGGCCTCGAGATGAACACGCTGCGGCGGCTCCGGCGGATGTCGGGAGCCGCCGGTGGGCTCGAGAACCAGTACAGCGCTTCGGGGCGATACCGGATCCGCGACGACGAGGTACTCGTCGTGACGACCCGACCGTCCGACGCACGGTATCAGGGTTTCCAGATCGGGACCGAATGGTTCGAAGCTCTCGACTTCGTGAATCAGGTGACGAGCCTGAATACGACCCAGGCTCGGTTGAGCTCGGATGGGCTCTACCGGTTCGTGATCAGCACGCGAGATCCCGGGGTCGCCAATTGGCTCGATGCATCGGGGGCGCCGCAGGGACAGATGCTGCTGCGGTGGCAGGGGGCGAGCGAACTCTCGGCGGATCACGAACCCAAGGTCCTGTTGGTTCCCTTCGATTCGATTGCGTCCTATTTTCCGAAGGACGAACCGAACTTCGATGTGGCCGATCGGATCGACCAGATCGCGCAGAGGCAGCTGGCGATCGAGCGGAGATACGGCCTGGTGCGTCGCTAGTCGGGAGGCGTCCAGACGAGGACGCGGATTCGATGCGGCGGCGGACTCGGTCCCGGAGGCAATCCTATGACTCTTCCGATGAACGTCCTTGGAAAGACGGGGTTCGAGACGACGCGTCTCGGATTCGGCGCGATGGAGCTCATGAGGGCAGGAAAAATGCCAGAGGAGTCGAGCGCAGGACGACTTTTGAACGAGGTCCTCGACCTGGGGATCAACCTGATCGACACGTCTCCGGACTACGGCGCTTCGGAAGAGCTGATTGGAAAGTCGATCAGTGCTCGTCGCGAAGAGTATTTTTTGGCATCCAAATGTGGTTGCCTCGTCGGCCGCGAGCCCAAGTTCGAAAATGGAAGGCTCGAACACGATTTCAGTCCTGCGAATGTGCGTGCCGGTGTCGAGCAGAGTCTGCGGCGTTTGCAGACCGACCACCTCGATCTCGTCCAGATCCACTCGAGTCCCTCGAGGACCCGGATCGAGGCGGAGGGAACCGTCGAAACGATGCTCACGCTTCGGGACGAGGGCAAGGTTCGATTCCTCGGAATGTCGAGCACGATCCCGGACCTCGAGGACCATATCGAAATGGGCGTCTTCGATTCCTTTCAGATCCCCTACTCGGCTCTTCAGCCCGAGCACGAGGAGTTGATTCGCCGGGCGGCGGCGGCCGGTGCGGCGACGATCATTCGAGGCGGCATGGCACGTGGGGCGACCGCTTCGGACTACGACGACGCCGGGGCCCACGAATTCTGGCGAAGCTTCGTGGCGCAACGGCAAACGCTGTGGGAACGTGCGGAGCTGGACGAGATCCTGAAGGAGTTGTCGCCGATGGAGTTCATGCTGCGATTCGTGCTCTCCAACCCGGACGTCCACACGACGATCGTCGGGACGTCCAAGTCGAAGCATCTCGCGGGGAATGTCGCGGTGGCGGCGAAGGGGCCACTTTCCGATGACGTGGTCAGCGAGGCGAAGCGGCGAATCGCGAAGGCTTCACTCTAGGGGGTGCGCGCTTCGAGCGCGCGCCGGATCTCGTCATGGCGCGCTTCGTCGATGCGGTAGCGAAGGTAGAAGGTGATCGAGACCAGTCCGGGCAAGAGCGTCAGTGGCCCCGCCAGGATCCCGAACTGGTAGACGACCTCCGGCGGAATCTCGCCGGGCTTCGAACCCGTCGGAAAGGCGATCAGATCCATTCCGATCCCCGCCAGCAGATGCCCGAGACCCGTCGTGAGCTTTCCGAAGAAGGCGCGCGCGGCGAAGAAGATCCCCTCCTGACGCCGACCGGTGAGCAATTCGTGCTCGTCGGTTACGTCCGCCAGGGTCGACGCAATGCTGATCACCATCATGGCACTCATGCAATACGAGAAGGCCTTGAAGGCACACAGGATCGGAAATACGAGCGGTGATGCATTCTCGGGAAAAACGCCGAAGAGGCGCAGCAGGATCGGTGTTCCCACGGCGATCGACATCCCGAGAATGCCCGCGATCAGCGCATTGCGTTTGCTCCACCGAGTGTGGACGCGAGGGGTGAGGACGCTTGCGAGGGTGAGACCGATGGGGGCCCCGATCACCATCCAGCGGATCTGCTGCGGGGGAAGCTCCCAGAAGAAGATGTTGAGGTGGGAACTCAGGGTCTCATGCAACCCGAGGGTCGCCGAGAGAAAGAAGATTCCCAAGACGAGGGTCCGATAGTTTTCATTGCGCAGACAGTCGCCGATCTCCGTCATCAACTGGGTCGCGCTGAAGGGCGGCAGGTCGTTCGGTGGAGCGGAGATCTTTGGGATCTGGTCACGAGTAAAAAAGGCGGAGGCGTAGACGACGACGACGGAGAAGACCGCGATCACCGCGGCGATCGTTAGATAGCCCTGGCGGTTGTTCGTCCCGCCCTCGAGTTCGCCGAAATAGCTCCAACCGAGAAAGAAGACGCCGAAGGTCCCCACCAGACCAAAGATCGTGTTGTAACTCATCAAGACCGATCGTTCTCGATAACCCGAGGTCATCTCGGCACCGAGGGCGAGGTGGGGAACCTGGTAGAGGGTCTGCGCGGTTCGCAGCAGGACCGTGAAAGTCGTGAACCAGAGGAAGAGGAGAACCTCGCTCAGGCCGGAGGGTGGGGCGTAGATACAGATGAAGAAGATCGCCATCGGGATCGGCGCGGCATACAGGAAGGGGTGACGTCGGCCCAGAGGGGATCGCCATCGATCCGAGATCGATCCGACGAGTGGATCCGATATCGCGTCGAAGACGAGGGCGATCGTGACCGCTAGACCGCAGAGGGTTCCGGAGAGCTCGAGCACGTTGTTGTAGAAGAGGAAGTTGAACGAGTTGAAGGCCATCGAGATCGATGACTCGGCCGTCGCCCCGATGCCGTAGGCGACTCGGGTTCGAGTCGGGAGTCCGTCTTCAGGCATCGGTGTCGCTCATGGATGGGCACGATAGGACGACCGGCGGCGCCCGCCAGCGCGGGACCACGCACTGGAACCGTGGCCGTGTGCGGCGGGTGTGCCAGTATTCTGAGGTGTCCGCGCCGCCTCCGTCCTCGTCGCTGCCGAAATCGCTGCTCGTCTTCTACGGCCTGCCCATGTCGGCCTACATCATCATGACGCTGCCGGTCGCGATGTGGCTCATGAAATTTGCGACCGACAATCTCCTGATTGCGCCCGCCGCCATGGGCGGAATCTTCGCGCTGGCGAGAGTCTGGGATGCGATCTCGGACCCGCTGGCCGGATACCTCTCCGATCGAACGCGGTCCCCTCTCGGCCGGCGTCGCTCCTGGCTCCTCGGATCCGTGATTCCTCTGGCGGCGACTTTCGTGATGCTCTGGTCGCCCCCTGCCTCCCTCACCGGGGTCTTGACCGTCGTCTGGCTGGCGACCGCGCTGATTCTCTGGGAAACGGCGTCGACTGCGTTCTATATCCCCTATAACGCCCTGGGTCTCGAATTGACGACCGACTATCACGAGCGCACGCGTCTATTCGCCTGGCGTCAGATGATCATGACCTCTGGATTTGCCGGGGCACTCACCTTCATCTACTTGATGCGCACGGCGGAGGACGCCCGCACCATGGGCTTCGAAATGTCGCTCGTGGTCGGGGTGATGGTGGGCGGCGTCATCGTTCTCTGCGCTCTCCGGACGCCGGAACCGGCGAACCATCAAGGCCGGGGTGGGGAAGGCCTGCTGGCGTCGTTTCGAGATGTCGCACGCAATCCGCACGCGCTCCTTCTCTTCGTCGTCTTCGGAATGGATTCGTTCGGAATGGGGATCGTCTCGACGCTCTCCGCCTACATCATGGACGACCTCGTGGGTCGGGTCGATCTGCTCGAGGCCCTTCTGGCGGCCTGGATGGTCCCCCAATTCATCTTCGTACCCCTCTGGATTCGCTATTCGAGACGGATCGGGAAAAAGCGCCTCTGGCTGCTGGGGATGGCATTCCTGTCGCTGGGCTTCGCGGGCATGTTCTTCCTCACCGAAGGCGCATGGATTCGCGTCTTCCTCTGCGTGCTGCTGATCGGAACGGGGACGAGCATCTCTTCCGTGATCGGCCCGTCGATCCAGGCGGATGTCATCGACTACGACGAACTCCAGAGTGGGCAGCGAAAAGAAGGCGCCTATGCCGCAGTATGGAATTTCATCCGGAAGGCGGGCGCCGCCGCCGCGGCCGGGATTGGAGGGGTCGCCCTCACCCTCGGTGGTTATGACCCTGCAGCCGAGGTCCAGTCGGACGAAGTCAAGGAGGCGATTCGATACACGGCCGGGATCCTTCCCGCGGTCGTCTTCGCGATCGGGATCTATGTATTCTCCCGATTCTCGCTGAACGAAGCGGAACACGCGGACGTGATCGCTCGGATCCGGTCTCGGGATCGGGATCCGGTCTGAATCGACCGATCACGCCTATGCTTGCGAGTGACGGATCGCGCCGGGGTTACTAGCGAGTCTCGAGCGAAACCAGGAGTGCCCCCCGATGACGACTCCCTTCGATGGCCTACGTATTCTCGACCTCACGACGGAGATCGCCGGCGCCTTCGCGACGCGACTGCTCGCAGACATGGGCGCGACCGTCATCAAGGTCGAATCGCCGGCGGGGGATCCGCTTCGTCGGATGAAGACCTCCGCAGTGATGGGAGGGTCCGAGCCGCTCGCGCAGGGAGAAGACGGCGCTCTGTTCCAGTGGCTGAATGCGACCAAGAAGAGCGTTGTCCTCGATCTCGAAACGGATGGCGGGCGCGGCACACTTCGAAAACTCTACGGCGCGGTCGACGTCGTGCTCGAGAGCTTCGCGCCGGGGTGGCTCGAATCGGTCGACCTCGGACTGCTCGCGATCCAACGAGCGAATCCACGGGGCAGTCTCGTCTCGATCTCGCCCTTTGGACAGGACGGGCCCTGGAGCCAGCGTCCCGCAACGGATTTCACTCTCCAAGCCGAGTCGGGCTCGTTCTCGGGTCGTGGCTATCCGGATCTCGGCCCGGTGGCCGCGGGTGGCCGGCTCGGAGAATTTTCGACCGGGAGCTTCGCCGCGGTGGCGACACTCGCAGCCTGGATGGTGGGGCGAGACAGCGGTCGAGGGCAACACGCAGACGTTTCGATGCTCGAGACGATGTTGCTCTGCTTCCAACCCTATCAGTACATCCAGGGACAGATGCAACCGGGTGAACTGATGCCCGCGATGGTCGAGATCCCGTCGATCGAGCCCACGAATGACGGCATGGTCGGATTCTCCACCCAGACCTCGAAGCAATGGCAGGATCTCTGCGTCATGGTCGGGCAGCCCGAATGGGTGACCGACGAGTCGCTGTGTCTCGGTTTCGAGCGGTTCAGGCGACGAGAGGATCTGCTTCCGCTGATCCAGAAATGGACGCGGTCCCATTCCGTGGCGGAGATCGTCGAGCTCTCCTGCAAACTGCGAATTCCCGTCGCGCCGATCGGGAATGGCGAGACGGTCTTGCGCACCGACCAGATGCTCGCGCGAGGCTTCTATCGCGACCACCCGGGCGGCTTCAAGGTGCCCGGGGTTCCTTTTCGGCTCGAGAAGGGTGATTCGAGGGCTCTCTCACCGGCACCGGCATTGGGCGCCGATACGGAAGAAGTACTCGCCTCACTCGGCGCGGGTGCGCAAGAGACGACGATCCCGCGCGAGGCGGGAACCGGCGTGAAGCCCCTCGCCGGCATCAAGGTCGTCGATTTCACCGCCTTCTGGGCCGGGCCCTTCGCGGCTTCCGTGCTCGCGAGCCTGGGTGCCGAGGTGATCAAGGTCGAGTCGATCCAACGGCCCGACGGCATGCGTTTCGCCTCGGGGTTCATCCCCGAGGACGGTGTGGTCTGGGAGTGGGCTCCGGTCTTTCACGGCGCGAACTCGGGCAAACAGGCGATCACCCTCAATCTCGATTCCGAGGAGGGACTCGCACTGGCCAAGGAACTCGTGCGGGGCGCGGATGTCGTGATCGAGAATTTTTCACCCCGGGTCATGGAGCGCTTCGGATTCGACCGGGAGGGTGTTCGCGCACTCAATCCAGAGGCCATCCTGGTGCGCATGCCAGCCTTCGGGCTGACTGGTCCCTGGCGCGATCGTGTGGGTTTCGCGATGACGATCGAACAGGCTTCGGGGCTCGCCTGGGCGACCGGATTTCCGGGACGCGAGCCGGTCGTGCCGCGTGGGGTCTGCGATCCGGTCGGCGGGATGACGGCGGTCTTCGCGCTTCTTGCGGCGCTCGAAGTGCGCCGTCGGGGCGAGGGCGGCCAGGAGGTCGAGGTCGCGCTTCTCGAAGTCGGTCTCACCCTCGCAGGGGAACAGGTCGTCGAGTGGAGTGCCTACGGAGTGCGCCTCGATCGCCGGGGCAATTCGGGGCCCGTCGCCGCGCCCCAGGGTGTCTATCCCTGCCATGACGCGCGAAACCCCGACGGTGCCGGTTGGCTGGCAATCGCAGTCGAAAACGATGACCAGTGGGGGGCACTGGTGCGTGCGATGGGCGAGCCCGAATGGGCGACCCAAGCCGAGTTTGCAACCGAAGCCGGGCGTCGGGCATCCGCGAGCGAGATCGACCGCGGGGTGGCCCGCTATACCTCGGGCCGGCCGGCCGGAGAGATTGCGGACGAGCTTGCGGCGGTTGGGGTGCCGGCGGGATGGCTCCACAATCAACGCAATGTCCTCCCGGGACACGCGCAGCTCGATGCCCGGGGTTTCCTGGCCTTTCTCGACCACCCCTTCGCGGGCCGGATTGGCTATCCGAATTTCTCGGTCCGCTTCGATGGCGAATACGCCGAACGCACCCTGCCGCCGCTGCTCGGAGAACACAACGGGGTGGTTCTGCGAGAGCGATTGGGCATCTCCTCGGAAGGCATCGAGGATCTCCGCCACAAGCAGGTGATCGGAACGCGTCCGAGCTTCCTGTAGGCGGGAAACGGGCCCAGGCAAGGCCCCGAGACGGTGCCGAATTCCCCGGGAAAAGGGGGCGTCAGAACGACTTCCCAGTGTGTAGGATAGGGGGCCAGCTTTGAGTGCGCCGACGGGGTCGGCGCGGGTCTTTCGCGCCGCGCGAGGGGCCGGTCCGGAACGGACCAGAACATTCGAAAACCGCGCAATCGCTACGAAGGAGTTCACCATGGGTCGCAAGTACAAAGTCATTTCCGGAGATGGTCACGTCGAAACGCCGCCGGAGTCGTGGGTGAAGTACATGCCCGAAGAGCATCAGGATCGTGCGCCCCGCCTGATCAGATTGCCCAAGGGTGGAGAGGCCTGGATGATCGAGGGTCAGCCCTTGATCCCGAATGGTCAGAACATCACGGGTCGCGGCCCGGTGATGATCGAAGGCGGTAGCTATTTCAAGGAAGATGGCAGCGCCGCGGAAGGCGCGGGCGACGGCGCACAGCGCTTGCGCGAGCAGGACCTCGATGGGGTCGACGCGGAAGTCCTATTTCCGCCGATCTTCGCTTCGCGGGCAATCGAGAATATCGCGGACAAGGATGTCTATCGTTCATTGGTTCGGGCTTACAACACGTTCCTCGCGAAGGACTACTGCGCGGTCGCCCCAGATCGTCTGATCGGGAACGGCGTCGTTCCCTCAACCGGCGTCGACGACGCGATCGCGGAGATCGAGTTCCTTCATTCGGTGGGGATCAACTCGGTATCGCTGCACATGTTCCCGAACGGCTCGGGGATCGCGGCGCCGGAAGACGACGTGTTCTGGAAGCGCAGCCTCGAGATCGGCATGCGCATGTCGCCGCATTTCGGCTTTGGCCAGTTCGCCCCCGATATGAACCACGTCGGCGTCGGTATCAGCGGCGACCCCTTCGCGGCGACGCTCACCCAGCGCGTCTCGGGACAGCCGCCGATGTACACCATGAGCCAGCTGATCTGTACGGGTGTCCTCGACCGCTTCCCGGATCTCCAGTTCTACTTCGCTGAGGTGAACGCGAGCTGGCTGCCCTGGGGTCTCTTCGTGATCGACGACAACTACGGGATCTTCAAATCGGCCTTCAATCGGACGCTCCCGCGACTTCCCTCCGAATATATCAAGGACCATTTCTGGTTCGGGATCATCAAGGATCCGAAGTCGGTCGAGATGCGCGATCACCTTCCCTTTGATCGCCTGATGTTCGGATCGGACTTCCCTCATTCGGTCGGTACTTTCCCGGACACGAAGAAGTTCCTCGATGGCTGTTTCGATGGGATCGGCGAGAAGTATCGGAACATGATGCTGCTCGAGAACCCCGCCAACTACTACGGTTTGGATCTCGACGCAGACATCACGGAAACGCCGGCTGCCTAGCAGGCCCGAGAGGATTTGATGAGCGAGCAAGTCGATGATGCGACCCTGGTCGAGCGCTTTCCCTGGGTACAGATTACGCATGACTCCAAGCATCTGTACCGGGGCTGGCTCGACGAGAAACTGCTCATCAATCGCTGCGACGATTGCAGCGTTTTCCACCATCCGCCGAAGCCGGTGTGTCCGGACTGTTGGTCGTCGAATTTGACGCCGACCGAAGTGGAGGGGAATGGGGTCGTGTTCCTGGCGATGCATCTCCATCAGGGATCGCCGGCACCGGACGTCGACTACTCGAAGGGGCCGCATCCGGTCGTGGCCGTCGAGCTCGAGGGGCTTGGCGGGGTTCGCTTCAGCAGCACCGTGATCGATTGTCCGGTCGAGGACGTCGTGATCGGGCTGCCGGTCGAGCTGGCCTGGATCGAGCGCTACGGTGCGCCTTTCCCGGTCTTCCGGCCGAGTTCGGGATCGCAGAGCGGAGGTGCCGAATAATGGCCCGCCGCAATCCGATGCGAGACAAAATCGCGATCGTCGGTCTGGGCTCGACCGAGTTCAGTCGGGATGCCGGAGGCCGTTCCGCGGCGTCCCTGGGCGCGGAGGCCTGCATCAACGCGATTCGTGATGCGGGAATCGACAAGAGCGAGATCGATGGCGTGGTCGGAGCACTCGAGCCCGGCGCGCCCCGGGCAAATCAGATGTCGGCGATCCTCGGGCTCTCGGATATCACCCACCATTCGACGCCGATGCCCGTCGCGATGTTCGGTCTCATCGACGCGATGACCGCGATCTTTTCGGGGCAATGCGACACGGTGCTTCTCTACTTCGCATTTACGCGTCTTCCGTGGAATTCGCGTTCTGCGGCAAAGGACGCCTTTCGCAACTACATCATGATGGGCGCTGGGACGAAGGCGCCGCCGGTGCCCGAGTCCATCGATCCCTCCGCGGCCTATACCGCCTGGGCCCAGCGCTATATCCACGAATTCGGTGTGCCCCGGGAAGACTTTGGGCGCGTGGCTCTCAACATGCGCGCGAACGCAGCGCGGAATCCGAAGGCCGCGATGAAGGCGCCGCTCACGATGGACGGCTACCTGAATGCGCGCATGATTCGGGATCCGCTGTGCATGCTCGATATGGACATCCCCGTCGACGGAGCGGATGCGTTCATCCTGACGACGACCGAAAGAGCGAAGACGCTCACGCCGAATCCGGTCGTGGTTCACGCGGCAACGGCGGGCATGGTCGGGAAGAACGATGAGGATCAGCTTCCGGACCTGACCCGCCACGGTCAGCACATCGTCGTTGAAGCACTCAAGGAAAGGAGCGACGTCTGGATCGATGATGTCGATGTCTTTTTCCCGTACGACGGCTTTAGCATCATCACCCTCGGTTGGATCGAGAATCTCGGCTATGCAAAGCCGGGGCAGGCCGGACGTTTCATGCGGGAGCATTGGGACAAGGATCTCGGTTGCGTAATGATCGACGGACGGGTTCCCATCAATCCGCACGGAGGATCGCTCTCCGAGGGTGCTTCGCGTGGAACCGGGCACCTGCGGGAGGCGGTGACCCAACTTCGTGGCGACGCCGGAGAGCGCCAGGTCCACGACGCGAAAACGGCTCTCATCGGCTGCGGTGGCTTCTTCTTCAACTCCCAGGGGGCGATCCTGAAGCGACTCTAGGTGCGGCCCGAGTGGGGCTGGCGTCCGGTCAACAGTGTTCCCAAGGCCGAATCGAATTGCGGGGACGAGGGCGATTCGATGTGGAGATTCGATTCATGACTGAGAAGAACGAAGAATCGGGACGGGGACGGCTGATTCGTGGCGCGACGGTGGTCGACGGAAGCGGTGAGCCGGCCTTCCGTGGCGATGTCGGGATTCAAGACGGCCGGATCGACTTTGTTCGGGCCACAGGCGACGTTCGGGCCACAGGCGACGT
>JAPYTP010000042.1:0-6664 GCA_029941885.1 Myxococcota bacterium | reverse complement strand
GTTCGGGCCACAGGCGACGTTCGGGCCACAGGCGACGTGCGAGTCGCCGGCGACGAGGGTCCCGCGGATGCATCGGATCTGGCCGGTCGAGAGGTGGTGGAGGCCGAAGGCCTCGTGCTGACACCCGGCTTCGTCGATCCGCATACCCACTACGACGCCCAGCTCGGCTGGGACCCGACCGCTTCCCCCTCGAATCTCCACGGCGTGACGACGGTGATCGGGGGCAATTGCGGTTTCTCGATCGCGCCACTGGGCGATCGAGACGCCGATTATATCCGTCGCATGATGTCCGTCGTCGAGGGGATGCCGCTGGAAGCGCTCGAGCGGGGACTCGATTGGAACTGGCGGTCGTTCGGGAGCTGGCTCGACGGTCTCGATGGTCGGACCGCGGTCAACGCCGGCTTCCTCGTCGGCCATTGCGCCCTGCGGCGGGCGATCATGGGTGAGCGCTCGGTTGCCGAAGAGGCGAACGAACAAGAGATCGAGCGGATGGAAGTGATGCTTCGCGAGTCGATCGAAGCGGGGGGGCTGGGCCTTTCGAGTTCTCGCTCCTATACCCACCGGGACGGGGACGGTGCTCCGGTTCCGTCGCGCGCTGCTTCCGAACAGGAATTGCTCACGCTCTGCGACGTGGTGGGCGGGCTCGAGGGAACGACGCTCGAGTTCATTACGGACGGTTGCTTGAACGGGTTCAAGCCGGAAGAAGTCGATCTGATGACGCGCATGTCCCTGCGTGCCGGCCGGACGCTCAACTGGAACGTGTTCACGATCGACTCGAAGGAGCCCGATCGATTTGCGAACCAACTCCGGGCCCAGGAAGCTGCGGCGGAACGTGGTGCGGAGGTCGTGGCGCTCACGATGCCCACGCTCGTCGGACTGACGATGAGCTTCCTGACCTACTCTCCGATTCATCAGCTACCGGGCTGGTTCGACGTATTGTCGCTGCCGTTCGAGGAACGCATGGCGGCCTTGCGAAAGCCCGAGGTGAGGAAGGATCTGCTCGCCGGTTCGCGCTCGCCTGCGGCCGGGGCATTCTCTCGGGTCGCAGACTTCCCGAATTTCCGAATCGGCGAGACCCATTCGGAGCAGAACGCGAGCCTGCCTGGACGTCTCGTCCGCGAGATCGCGGCGGAGCGTGGGGCTGAGGATTTCGACACGCTCCTCGACATCGTTCTGGCAGACGAATTGAAGACGGTGCTCTGGCCCGATCCGCCGGATGACGACGCCGAGAGCTGGCAGCTGCGGATGAAGGCCTGGGAGAACGGCCATACCCTGCTTGGGGGCTCGGACGCTGGAGCGCATCTCGACCGGATGTGCGGCGCGCCCTACACGACGGACTTTCTTGCAGACTGTCTGCGTGGCAGAAAGCTGTGGCCCCTCGAGCGGGCGGTACAGGCGCTCACGGATCGCCCGGCCCGGCTCTTCGGCTTGCGAGAGCGAGGGCGTATCGAGTCCGGATTCCACGCGGATCTCGTTCTTTTCGACCCGGAGACGATCGGATCGGGTGAGGTTCACGAACGTGCGGATCTGCCCGGGGGCTCGCTGCGGCTCTTCGCGGAGTCGACCGGAGTAAGACGTGTCTTCGTGAACGGCGAAGTGATCGTCGTCGACGGGAAGCCGACCGATGCACGACCGGGAACGATCTTGCGATCGGGTCGCGACACCCGAACGGTTTCGCTCGCAAGCGCCTGACGGATTCAGCGCCCCTTGATGCCGAAGAGGCGGCGGGCGTTGCCCGCCAGGATCAACTGTTTCTCGTCATGGGAGAGAGACGATTCCTTGATCTGCGGCAAGAGGTGACTGATTCGTCGGCCGACGGGGGTCGAATAGAGGTCGGTTCCGAAGACCACACGCTCGACACCGAAGCGATTTGCGAAATCCTCGATGAAGTCGAAGTTGTAGGAGAGGCTCGTATCGAAGAGGATATTCGGAGCCACCTCGGCGATGAAAGAGCATTCCCGGGTCGCTTCGAAGGAGCCGAACGCATCGAGCGCGAGGATCGGTGTCTCGGGAATCGAGCGTGCCAGCACCGCGAGCTTCCAGAGCGCCTCCTCCGGCGTCTCGTTCATCGCATGGATGACCGGGACCAGCCCGAGTTCCGCCATGCGTGCCACGTATTCGAGGATCCATTGGCTGTCGAGGGACACGCCCTGGAAGCGTGTATGGAAGCTGATTCCGACGAGGCCGAGTTCTTTCTTTGCGCGCTCGAGCTCGTCGAGGCTGGCCGCCCCGTCCCGGGGTTCGACGATTCCGACCGCCGCGGGAAAATGCTCGGGGTCCGCATCGCGGTAGCGCGCGATCGCGTCGTTCTCGGCCCGGGTATCGGCGATTCCGCGGGCGCGCTCGTAGCCGTGTCCCGGGATGACGATCGCCTGCTGGACTTCGCCCGCGCGCATGATCGTGAGGCGTGACTCGATCTCCTGCGCCGCGTATTCGCCGGCTGCGAGTTCCGGCGCGCTCTCGAGGTCGCCTCCGAGGGCACGGAATGCATTGCCTACGTGGTGATGGACATCGAGGACTTCGAAAACGTCACTCATGGTTTCTCCTATCCCCCAGTCGCCTAACGGTCGATGACCTCACGACCGTACCGGCCGATAGATCGGACGATCGATTCGAGGCTGGTTCCACCAACGGGCGCGAGGACCCAGTTTACGCCGATCGCGCCGAGTTCGTCCAGGTGGGCGAGATGGGCGCCTCGATCGAGGCCATCAGCGCTCACGCCTTCGAGCGCGGGGAATAATACGTCGATCGGTGTCTCGCGGCCGATCGCTTTCGCGTGGTCGACCATATACGAGAGGAGTCCGCGCAGGTCGTCGAGGTCGTCGAGATGGACCGTGCGGCGACGCCTCCCGAGCGCACGAGGATTCGGGATGGGCATCCAGCCGTCGGCTTTCTCGGCCGCTCGCCGCCGGGAGAGTCTGGAATTTCCGCCGATCCAGATCGGGATGCGAGATTGGGCCGGCGTGGGGTTCGCTGTATTCCCGACCGCGTCGAAGTGGCGTCCGCGATAGGTCACGGACTCGCCGCTCCAGGTCTTGCGAAGGACTTCCAGGGATTCGTCGAAGAGGGCGTTTCGTTCTTCGAAGTCGACGCCGATCGCGTCGAATTCCTCCTTCAAGTATCCCGTGCCGCAGCCGAGGATCAGTCGCCCACTCGAGAGCCGGTCGAGGCTGGCCGCAGACTTGGCCAACATGAACGGGTTTCGATAGGGCACGACGGTGAGATTGGTGAGTAATTTGAGTCGTGTGGTGGCCGCCGCGGCAAACGACAGCGCCACGAAGGGGTCGAGCGCATCGTGGCCTCCCCCCTCGAGCCAGGGATCGAAGGGGATCGGATGTTCGGTCACGGCGACCGCTTCGAATCCAGCGGACTCGGCTGCGCGAGCCAACTCCGCCACCGCCTCCTGCGTCAAGAAGGCGGGGTTCATGGGGTGCTTCACAAAAGGCAGGCTGAACACGTAGCGCATCCCGAAGTTCTAGCGTGATCACGTCGGTGGCGCAGGGCGGGATCATGCCGTCCCCTGCGCGGGGTCGGGGGAGCGGCCGCCGCGTCGCGTCGGAAATGTCTATGCTCACGGTTCTCACGCGCGTCGGTCCGAAGCGGACGCCGGAATCAGACGAGGGAAAACAGACGCATGCGAGGACGCTTGAAGACGAGGGGGCGATTGCCCTGGGTGGGGGCGATGGGATTGCCGCTCATCGCGATGGGCTGCCTGGGAGCGGAGGGGGTCGACGAAGTCGCGCCGCCGGTCGAGGACTGGGAATGGCGCCACTATCTCGGGGATGAGGGTCGCTCGCACTATTCGCCGCTGGCACAGATCCATCCCGGAAACGTCGATCAGCTCGAAATCGCGTGGCGCTATGACACCGGGCCACTCGAAGGATCGCTGAGTCAGATTCAGTGCAATCCGATCATCGTCGAGGGCGTGTTCTATGCAACCACCCCGCGTGCGCACGTTTTTGCGCTCGATGCAGCGACAGGGCACGAGCTCTGGCGCTTCGATCCGACCGCGCACGGCAGCGCTGCGCAGGGACACAACCGAGGGGTGGTGTACTGGGACGCGCCAAGCGGTGGCCGCATCATGGCCGCTTCCGGGCAGGACCTGTGGGCGCTCGATGCTGCGACGGGGGAGCCGGTAGAGAGCTTTGGCCAGGGGGGTCGGGTCGATCTGCGAGGGGGGCTCGCGCACGGCCGCAATAGCGGCATGATCTCGCCGACGCCGGGCGTGATCTATCAGGACCTGCTGATCTTGGGGACCAAGGTGGGCGAGACCGAGGGGGCTGCGCCGGGTGATATTCGAGCCTTCGACCTGAACACGGGTGAAGTGCGCTGGAGCTTCCACACGATTCCCCATGCCGGGGAGTTCGGCTCGGAGAGTTGGCCGGAAGAGGCCTGGCGGGTACGCGGGGGGGCGAACTCCTGGGCGGGCGCGACCCTCGACTCGGAACGCGGGATCGTTTTCATGCCGACGGGCTCTGCCACGCCCGATTTCTGGGGCGGCGACAGGGCGGGAGCCAACCTCTTCGCGAACTCGCTACTCGCGCTCGATGCGGCGACGGGAGAGCGAATCTGGCATTTCCAGATCGTGCATCATGATCTCTGGGATCGGGACCTGCCGGCTCCCCCCAATCTCGTTCGTTTCGAACACGATGGCGTCATGGTCGACGCCGTCGCCCAGCCGACCAAGAGTGGCCACCTCTTCGTCTTCGATCGCGAAACGGGAGAGCCGATCTTCGGAATCGAGGAGCGCCCAGTCCATCCCTCTCATCATCCCGAAGAATGGGTCTCTCCAACCCAGCCCTTCCCGATTGCACCGCCGCCCTTCACTCGCCAGGCCTTCGACCTGACGAGAATCGACGGAGATGCGCGGCGCGAGGGGTTCCGTGCATCACAGGTGAAGCGGCTCGAAGGCATGCGCCTCGGAGAGAACTACATCCCGCCGAGCCTCGAGGGATCGATCATGTATCCGGGCTTCGATGGTGGGGCGGAATGGGGTGGCGCTGCCTGGGACGAGACGACCGGCCTGCTCTACGTGAATTCGAATGAAGTGGGGGGCATGTTGCGTCTGATGGAGCGACCCAAGGGCGTGAACCCGCGCAGTGTCTACCTCGAGAAGTGTGGGCTCTGCCATGGACCGGATCTCGCGGGGACGGGCGTCGGGCCATCACTGATCGGGGTCGGCGAGCGACGCCGCCACGTCGAGCTCCTGACGACGATCGCGCTGGGGAGCGGTCGAATGCCCAGCTTCGTCGACATGCCCATGCCCGTGATGGAGCGACTGGCGACCTACATCTCGGATCCAAAGGACGAGAAGAAAGCCCTCGCGGCGCTCGAAGCACGACCGGGCAGCGATTCCCCCTACGTGAGCGAAGGCTATCTCTATCTTCGTGACGAACAGGGGGTGCCGATCAACGAGCCGCCCTTCGGCACGCTGACGGCGATCGATCTGGCAGCCGGAGAGCTTCGTTGGCAGGTTTCCCTCGGCGACTACCCCCATCTTGCGGAGAAGGGAATCGTCGGGGCGGGAACCGAGAATTATGGTGGCGCCGTCGTGACCGCGGGCGGATTGCTCTTCATTGCGGCGAGCGCGGATGAGACCCTTCGAGCCTTCGACAAATTGTCCGGCGAAGTGATCTGGGAGTCGTCGCTTCCGGCATCCGGTTTCGCGACGCCATCGACCTATTCGGTCGAGGGCAGACAATTCGTCGTGGTGGCGGCGGGTGGCGGAAAGCTCGGGGTGAAGTCGGGATCTCTCTACGTCGCCTACGCCTTGCCCTGAGCGAGGCACCATCCTCTCAGGGGAATACGACGTCTCCATCGTTCGGTACGACGATGTCTCCCGAGAAATCGTTGGCGACGATTTGTTCGACCTGGAGGTTGAAGAAGGGCGGAGGTCGCAGGCGTACGAGAATCAGTCGATCGACCTGCGCGTCGGTTGCGATACCACCGACATCTTCGATCGAGGTGTGGAGCTTTGCTTCGAGCTCGAGCCGTTCCGGGTTGGGGACCTCGGCGCCGGTACCCTCGATCTCGGCAACGGTGGGGATATACGCGGCTTCATGAATGAGCGCGTCGGCGCCCCCGGCAAAGCTCGCGAGGACATCGTGTCCCCAGCCACTCCCCGAGACGACGATGCGGCTGCCATTCGCGGAGAATCGCCAGGCCAGGGTTGGAAGCGGGCCTCCCGATAGCGCACGACCTTCCACCCGCAGCCCATCGATCTCGTGATCGTACCCGTCACCGACCTCCTCGACGATGACGCGTCCTCCCTCGGCGGGCAATCCCAGAGAGGATGCAAGGGCATCGCGGCCAGCGGCATGCGCCTTTTCGAGACCCTCGACGAAGGCACGCGTCCCCTTCGGCCCGACGACTCTTAGCGGCGTCGTGCGGGGCGTCAGCCATCCGGTCAGGAGGAGGTCGTCGAGGCCCATCGTGTTCAAGGGCAGGAGGTTCGTGATGTATACGACGCTGGGTTGAGCGAGCGGAATCCTCGCGCTGCGAAGACCCTCGGCGATTCCGCGACCGGCGTCGACGAGGACGATGGTGTAGCCGAGCCCGATCGCCGTAGAAGGGCCATGTCGTTCGGGATCCTCGTACTCGTTTCCGGTGCCGACGGTGATGACGGTGAGCTCGTCGTAGGCCTGTTGGTCGATCGGTGCAACGA
>JAPYTP010000041.1:10130-36657 GCA_029941885.1 Myxococcota bacterium | reverse complement strand
CGCCGCCTCCACCATAATACAAGAACCCTTCTCCGAGTCTCCAAGGTGGTCTGAGAGGGGTGTCAAGCTTCGCATAGCATGTTGAAAATGCGCTGTGAAGTTCTCGCTGGATCGGTTGATCTAAGTCGCCTCGAATCCGCGAGATCCCTGATGCTGGACCTTGGTCCCCGATTGCCTGGTGGCTTCAGCATCGAATTTCTTCGAGAATCCCATACTCGAACTAGCGAATCCGTAGTCGAGCCCACCCCCCGAGCCGAAGAAGCCGGGGGCCGTCGTGTGAAGCCTCCGCAGCCACCATTGCGTGTCATAGAACAGGCCAACGACCTTGATCGACCAGGGCTCGTGGCAGTAGAACTTGCAACCGGTCTGTAGCTTGGGCCACAGATGCTGGATGCAATCTCTCACCGAACTCGGCAGATCCGCGTCTTCGAAAATCAACACGATCGAGTCGGTGTCGAGGTCCTTGAGCGTGTCGGCATAATACCCCTTCACGAATCGACAAGCCTCGATGTCTCCGAACTCCTCGAGTGTTCGCTGGACACCCGCCAGGCCATCCGTGCTGACGAACTCGTTTTCCTCCCAGACATAGAATTGCGGCGAATCGGAGTGGATCTCATAGACCTCTTCTTCTTCTGGCTCGGGAAGCCCCTCGAAGGAATCACAGATGAAGAGTCGCCTCCCGGTCAAGGAGCAGGCGAGCGACAAGCCGACGCTGCTTCCGGCGTCATAGCAGCCGCATTCGACGACATCGCCGCGGAGGCCCTCGGGAAGAGAGAGGATCTCCGTGACGAGCACCAGCTGTTGCTGCAGCGTGGTCAGCGTCACGATGTTCCTGTTGCTTCGCAGCATCTTTGCGAACAGTCGAATCTTGGCTCGCCGTGTAATCCCGTACTCCCGCCCACATCCCAGAAGAATCAACTTCAGCACCAACAAGACGGTGCTTTGAAGTCGCACCAGACGATCCAACCACGCTCTCATCCGAAACCCCCCAATCCGACCGTCGCGAATCGGTCACCCCGCTCCGAGCGCGGAGGATGCGCCGCGAAGTGTGCAGCTTCAGAGACCGCGAGGGCCTCATTCGCCGAAACCCTCAAAGTGTCCCACCGATCGCAATGATCCGCACCCTGCCCGGGATCTCGAGGCGCTCACGGGCGACTCAGGCCGTGGACATGCCTCACAATGTGCCGAGGTCGCCCTGGCTTACCGCAAGGACCCGACGATCGATTTCCCCTCGAAGCGAGCGGGTCCCGTTGCTCAGAGAGGAACCCCCCAATCCCTCGCCCGCGAAGGACCGCTGACAGCTGAACTGTTTCGGCCTCGCGTTCTCGATCCCTTTCACATGTTTCTCCGGAGGTCGGAGTGGGTGAAAACACAGAGCCTCATCGGCATCGCATTCCTTGGCTCGGGACTGCACTCAACTTCGACTCACGAGCAGCCCTATGAGTCATGCATTCGGGTTCAAGCCGAACTGGGGAAGTCATGCGCGCACTCGTAGTAGAGGATGATCAGGTCACGCGGCGTTTGGTCGCCGGACTGCTCGAGCATCTGGGTTCGATGTCATAGAGGCTGCGGACGGTCGCGAAGCGTTGGACCATCTGAAGGGAACCGACGCAATCGATCTCTCTCTCGTCGATTGGATACTGCCGGACACCGACGGAGTCGAAGTGGTCCGTGCAGCTCGTGCGAACCGAGCCCGCGACGGAATGCGAATCATGATGGTCACGGGTCGCACCGACCGAGACGACGTCCAGGAGGCCCTGGACGCGGGCGTGGATGAATACCTGATGAAACCCATCGAGCGAGACGCTCTGATTTCCAAGCTCAACCTGATGGGGTTGGACGAAGGCTGGACCTAGCGAGGGGACATGGAGAATGGGAGTCGATTTCTCCACCGACTCCACCGCCGCTCCTGCGCCGGGCATCTCGATCGACGACATCGAAGCGGCACACCAGATCTTGCGCGGCAGTTATACCCACACGCTCCTCGAATGGACCGCCGTGTGTTTCGCGGCCTTCTCTGGAGCCCTCGCCTTCATCCAGTACCGGCTGACGCGAGACCCCTCGTTGACCGCCATCGGAGTGGCGCTCATCTGCGCGGGTTCGATGGACGCGTTTCACACGCTCGCCGCAGATCGGCTGATCGAGGCGGTCGCCGACAACAGCGACCTGATTCCGTTCACCAGGGCGATCTGCCGTCTCTTCAACGCGATGATCCTCCTGGTCGGGGTGGAAATCTTTGCGCTACCCAAGCACTCGCGCTCCCCACGAGAGCGAACCAACCTCACCGTCCTCATTTGTGTCGGATTCGTCGTGTCGTCCTATTTCATCATTCGTGCCAGCGCCACTTTCGGCTCGCTGCCGCAGACGATGTACCCTGGATCGATCGTCACGCGCCCCTTTGATGTGCTCCCGATCCTGCCCTACGCCCTGTGTCTCTTCGTCGTGTTTCCGCGCTACGCGCAACGGCGGCCTTCCGCACTCGCGGGCGCATTGATCCTCTCCGTCATTCCCCAGCTCGCAACCCAGCTCTACATGGCCTTTGGATCATCGCAACTGCACGACGGCGCCTTCAATATCGCCCACGGGCTAACGGCTTTCTCGTACGCGGTGCCGATGGGTGCCTTGATGACCGGTCTGGTTGCCGCCGCGTCCCAAAGCGAACGGTTGGCGAGCGAGCTAGATCGTCGCCGGCGCGATGCGGGCCTGATCGGCCAGGTTTCCGCCCTGATGGCGGAGAAGTGCCATTTCGATGACACGCTCGAACGCTGCCTGAAGCTCGTCTGCACGTCGATCGGGTGGGACGTCGGGCACGTCTATGTACCTGCGCACGAGGGCCGAGACGTGTTAGTGCCGGCCCCTATCTGGTACGCGAAAGATCCGTCTGCCGACGACAGATTGCACGACTTGACCGAGCGATCGAAAATTCGGCTGGGTGTGGGCCTCGCAGGGCGAATCTGGGAGACCGCTCTGCCCGCGATGAATTGGTCGGGGACAACCACCGAATCCTCCGTTCAGGCCACCATCCAGCGGAGTTCTACGCAGACCTCTGGCGCAAGATCACCGATAGTCCGATCTGGCACGCTGAGATCCGAAATCGGGCAAAGGACGGATCATTCTACTGGGTCGAGTCCACCATCCTGGCTGGGCACGACGAGTTGGCGACGCAACGAAAAGAAGCTCTCGAGTGCGGGCTGGTCGCTCTACCTCGAACCCCCTGTGCCTCCTCACCAACTCTTCGCGGCGCTCACTGCCGTGATGAGGCGAACCTCGCACGAGGCTCGATCCGACACGCTGCTCACTCTGCATGACCTCGATCAATGGTCGACGCGGGTGAAGGAATCATCCGCCCGCGACGAACGGCTCGACCACTCTCACCCACCCTCTCATATCCTGGTCGACGATTCTCGCGTTGCCCGGATGATCATGAAATAATGTCTGAAGATCGCGGGCTTCGATGATGCCCGGATCCTGGAGGCGGCCCATGGCGGTGAGGCGCTCGAGCTGTTCGTCGACGAGCCGGTCGACCTCTTGATCACCGACGTCATGATGCCCGAGATGGACGGTCAGCAGCTGATCGAAATGATCCGCGGCGACGACCGATTCGCGCAGTTGCCCGTGATCATCGTCTCGGCCCACGCCGGTGCTCGCGACATCTGCTCGTTCCTCGAGCGGGGTGCGACGGCGTTTCTGCCCAACCCGTCGATCAGCAGGCTCTCGCCGACTATCTGGAACGCTATCTGGACGCACCCCACCCGGACGAGGGCCGTCGAGGTTCCGCGGACGAGGCTTCAGCCTCCACGCACTGACGACCCATGCAAGCCCCTCGGCTCTTCGCCAGCCCGCCTATTCGAGGAGTGCCGGTCCGGCAGGCGTTCGACGTTGTCATGGGTCGACGGTCTCGATGGCCGAGCGTTGGCCCGGTGAATCGGGAGTTCAGTCGTCTCGACTGAACGGTTCGACCTCACCCGGCGGCAGTTTGTGACCGTGTTCGGCTAGATAGTGGAACGTGAGGTTGGGACGCTTCTCGATCGGTTCCGAGATCTCGTAGATCCTTTCGAACTCCGAGTAGTGGATCTTCCAGACGCCGTCCTCTTTGCGATAGGTATCCCGGTAGAAGGCCGTGCCCGTGATGTGCTGTTTGCGACGGAAGTCGAGCACGAAGTCGTGCAGGTACCAGATGGCCTTCGCCTCCGTGTCATGCACGAACTCGATCTCCGGGTGATGACCGTTGTGTTGCGTCACCATCTCGGCGTGCGCGCCGTCTCGGACCATTTCGAGATACGCCTCCCGCCCCTCCAGGGTGAATCCGTATACGCCCCCCACGACAGTCAGAGTGATGTCCTCCGTCAGGATCCCGGCGAGCTCCTCGACATTCGCTGTATCGAAACATCGAAAATACTTGTACTTGGTCTGCTTGATGGCCTCGAGGTCTTCGATGCGCTGAATCCGATGGGCGAGATCCGTGGGGCCTTGGCTTGCGGTCATCGTGCTCTTTCCTCCTTGTTCGGGTGGAGTTTGCCGGAGGCGTCGGGAAAAATCCTCTCCCCGTTCGAGGGTCCCTCCCCTCCGCCGAACAGGGCCTCGGGCTTCGTTTCGACACTCGCCAAGCGCACGGCACGGACTGGAAATTCGATTGCGGGCCATCCCTTCTCCCGGCGGCCTCGGTTGCTTCCGGCCCAAACCGACACGATGGCCTGCGACCCGCCGGCCTGCGTCGACTCGGGGCGCGGCAGGTCGAGGCCGATTCGGGCGGCCTCCCCTTCGCGCTCTGCAACGAGGGCTCGGGCGAACTCGCTGACTCCCCGGGCGAAGTCCTCGGCGGAGACCGGCCCGGGTCGTTCGATGAAGATCGCCAGGCGATCCGTGGCGATCGAATCGACGTCGCGCCTCGAACCGAAGAGGAGTTCTTCGTCGACCTCGAACGAGAGGCGCCGGGTCACGTCCAGGAACCGACGATCGTCCTGGTCCAACGCGGAGAACTCCGCGGATTCCACGAACAGGGCCGTTCGTTTCTGGTCCTCGCGATCCGCGACCCAGAACTCCGTCATGCAATCGAAGTCCACGCCCTCCACACCGTCCAGAGCGGGGCCCACGACGTAGTTGCGGACGTATTTTCGCCAGCGAAAATGCTCGATGTGGGAGAGCCCAAGGGGGACGTGGCGTTCCTCGTAGTGGGATCGGAAGGCGGCGAAAGAGAGGTCGGAACGTCGCGTCTTGAACGACAGGATCTTGATCATGATTTCGGATCCCCGGACTCGACCTGGCTCAGCGAGCTTCGGGTTCGAACCGGATCCGCATCTCCTTCACGCCGTTTACGAAATTCGACCGAAGCCTGCGCACCGGCCCGGCGAGTTCCGGGTTTCGCAAGCGCGGGATGATCTGTTCGAAGATCGCGTTCAGCTCGAAACGAGCCAGGCTCGCTCCGAGACAGAAATGCTCGCCGATCCCGAAAGAGAGGTGCTCGTTCGGCATGCGCGTGACGTCGAATCGCTCCGGGTCGTCGAAAATTTCCTCGTCCCGATTCGCCGACGGGTACCACATGACGACTGCATCGTTCTCGCGGATCTTGCGCCCACGAATCTCGGTATCCGCCATCGCCGTGCGCCGAAAATGATGAACGGCCGGTTCGAAGCGCAGGATCTCCTCCACCGCCGAGGGCACGAGACTCGGGTCGTCCACCACCTTCTGGAGCTCCTCGGGATGATCGATCAGCAGCCGCATCCCGTTCGCCGTCACCGTGCGGGTCGTCTCGTTGCCCGCAACGCAGAGCAACAAGAAGAATGCGGCGTACTCGGTCTCGGTGAGCTTCTCGCCGTCGACCTCTCGATGGAGCAGATAGCTCGTCAGGTTTTCCTTGGGGTCGTCCCTGTAGAGAGACGCCACCTTCATCGCCTTGGCGAACATCTGGGCCGAAGCGGCCATTCGCTCGTTTTGGTCGTGACCCAGCTCGGGATCATCGAACCCGATCATCTTGTTCGTGATCTCGAAGATCTCCTGGTAGTCCTCCTCGGGCACGCCCATCATCTCGCAAATCACCTGGAGTGGCAGTTCCGAAGCGACCTCGGTCACGAACTCGCATTCGCCCTTGGCAGCAACGCGGTCGACGACCTGTTTGGCGAGAGCGCGTACGTGGGGCGCCAGCTCCTCGACGTAACGGGGGGTGAAGCTGCGCTGGACGAGGCGCCGGAATTTCACGTGCTTCGGCGGGTCCATCATCAACATGATCGGAAAGTTCGACGCCATCGCGGCCTGGGGATCGTCACCGCCGCTGGCCACAAGCTGCTCCGCCATCCTTTTCTCCATCTCCCGGTTCGGCATGTTCGTCCCGCGCCGCGCAGAAGAAAAGGTCTTGGGATCGCGCGATACGCTGCGCAGATCGTCCCATTTAGTGACGCACCAGAAGGCGCCATTACTGCCCTCGTGCCAATGGACCGGATCCTCGTTGCGGATCTCGCGAAGCCAGCCATGCGGTGTGCCGGAGAGAAAATTGTCGGGATCCGTCAGGTCGATATGGGAGAGCGACATCATGGCCTCCTTGCTGCTGCGCCGAAAGCTTCGCCTTCGCACCGATCAGGATCCGACGAATCCTTCACGAACGGATATTCGAGGTCCACCGGCCGCCGCCTATTTTCCGTCCATCACACTCGAGGTCCGGGAACTCCGATAGATATGCTCACCGACGCTCTGCATCCACGCGAGTTCGCCGGGGTCCATCGGACCGAGTTCGAGCGCCTCGAGCGCCTGTTTCATGTGTTCGGGATTGTCCGGACCCGCCAAACAGAGATCGACTTCGGGCCGGGTCAGTGAATAGCGGTAGCAGTCGGTCCCCGTCGGCGTTCGTTCGCCGGGCGGTGTCTTGTCGGGATTGCAGAGATCGCCCCAACGCGTCGTCGTGTAGGTCACGATTCCGGGTCGCCCAATCACGTCGCGGCCCGCGAGACAGGGGAAGACCTCGCGCTCGGCCCCTCGGTGGACGGCGTTGTAGCGGAAGTGCCAGATATCGAAGACCCCATCGTCGAGCAGCGTCGGCAAGAGGCGCCGGTGGTGGGTCGATAAACCGAGCGATCCCACCAGGCCCCGCTCCTTGAGGGCCAGCGCGGCGTCGAGCACGCCGCGCGAGGGCGGCTTGTTGTGCCAGCCGAGCAAGAGCGCATCGGTTCGCTCGAGCCCCAGACTTCGCAAGCCCCGTTCCACGAAGAGCGTGAGGAGCGAACCCACCCGCGAATAGCTCTGGAGCATGCAGACCAGATCATCACGTCGTCCGTCGCTCGCGATCTCGCGGATCGCGTTCCCCATCTCGCGACGCCGGATACTGCCCCAGTAGAAATAGTTGACCCCGCGATCGAAGGCCTCGAGATACGATGAAGTTGGGGCCTTGAACGAAGAGCCCAGGCCGAGTTTCGAGACCTGCAAGCCGCTGCGGCCGAGGGAAACGCGCTGAGGGAAAGCTGCCATGTCACGCCTCCGGAGTGGTTCTCGAGGAGATCATACCGTCCGGCGAGGCACTCGCTCGTCGAACCGCATCTATCAGCTCGCCACCTTGCTCGATTCTCGACGATGCGCTCGCAGGGCGCGGACACCGCCTTCGATCGAGTTCTTGATCATGCGATCGTTGTCCTTGGAGATGAAGCGGTGAACGGCCTTCTCTAGCAGTACGCGCAGGAGGGGATTGAAGACGTGATAGGTCTCCCGAAAATGGACCCGGGTCTGACCTTCCCCGAGGTCCTCCAGTCGTGTCCAGCCCGTTGCGCGGGAATAGAGCGGCTTGCCGACACCGTCGTAGCGCCAGGACTCTCGAGGTCGCACCTCGGTGATCCACTCCCAGGACCGGGCTCGGCCCCCGGTGAACAGATATTGCGGGACCCGGAAATGACAGTGCCGGACCAAACCCTCCCCCGTCGCGTCGCCCGGATGGAGAATCTCGATTCGAACATCACCATGCTCGATGATCTGCCCCTTCGTCTTGGGGGACCAGAAGACGGCCCAGATCTCTTCTCGGGTCGCGTCGATGTCGAAAAAATAGGAATGGTCCTGCACGGGTTCTCCCTCTCGCTGGCGAACTCTATGGCTGTCCTTGGAACGGCTCCCGAGGGTCATCCAACCCGAAGGCGCGCACGGCGTTGTCCGCGAAGATCCGGCGCCGACTGAGAGGAGTGAGAGGCTGGTCAACCAGGCTCTGTAATCCCCACGGCCAGGTGCCGTCCGGATGCGGATAGTCCGTATTGAAGAGAAGATTCCCATCGCCAACGAGATCCACGATCCCGGGCAACGTCGTCTCGTCACCGCGGGCTGCGACGAAGAAACTCTCCTCGAAATACTCGCTCGGGGGCCGTCGCAGATCCGGGTGCTCGGCATTGCCGGAGTAGTCCCAATGCTGCTGCATGCGCTGGAGCCAGTAGGGGAGCCAACCAGCATCCCCTTCCACGTGTACGAAACGCAATCTCGGATGCCGCTCGACCACGCCGTACCAGATGAGGCTCATCATCGCGACCATCGCCTCGAAGGGGTGGGCGATGATGTGCCCACTCGTGTGGGTGTCCATGCGATCGCCATAGGACGCAAGCCGCGGTGAACCCGAATCATGCAGACACACGGCTCGGTCGAGGCGCTCGATCTCCGTCCACAAAGACTCGTAGTCTTCGTGATAGAGGTTGCGACCCGCGACGGGTCCGGGACGGAGAAAGAATGCGACGCAGCCTCGTTCCCGTGTTCGTCGCGCCTCCTCGGCCGCGAGTTGCGGAGACTGGAGCGGAAGCATCGCCGCCCAGCGCAGGCGCGCCGGCGCCGCCTCGCAGTACTCGGCGCTCCAATCGTTGTAGGCCGCGCAACAGGCGGCGAGCAGCTCGGGATCGCGATACTCGCGGCCGAGCAGGTGGGCTCCGAAAGTCGGATAGAGGATCTGGGTATCCACGCCCTGCTCGTCCATATCCCCGAGTCGAGTCGCCGCGTCGAATCCGGCCTCGAAGCTTCCCTTGAAGCGCTCCATGTGATGCTTCGTCGCCCTGGAGAATTCCGGGCTCGAGAGGGGAAACTTGCCCTCCGACGTAAGCGATTCACCTTCGACCATCAGGCGGCCGTCCTGGCTTCGCGGGGCGCGATCCAGGAAGGCCGGGTCGATGTATTCCGTCCAGATTTCGGAGGGCTCGATCTGATGCGCATCGGTGTCGATGACCCGATACCCCTCCCGCATGATCAGGCCCAACCCTTCACGTGGGGCACCTGGTGATAGAGGGTGAGGTTGCGGTGTGCGAACTTCCAATCGGATCCGACTCGTCGAAACGTGTCGTCGTAATGACCGGCGGCGGTGATCGCCTCTCCGGACTGGACCATGCGGATCTCGACGGAGCAGCAGCCGGTCGCTCGATCTCCATCGAGCACGACGGTGTGATTGTGGACACAGGGAAGGGGTCGCAGGCCCGAGAATGCCTCACGATAGACCTCGAGCAGACGATCGTGTCCCTGCTCGCGCGTGTCCCCCGCCTCCATGACACCGTCCTCGCAGAAAAGGTCGACGATGCCCGCCACATCGCCGGTTCGCGCCATGTGGCAATAGTGACCGGTCAGTTCGACGATCGCCGCGCGATCCTCGATAGCCTGGATCCGCATTTCGAGATCATTCACGAGGGGCTCCTCTCTGCAATCGACCCGCCGTAGCGGTCGATGCCCACAGCGCCGAGACGCCCACTCGGATGAATGGGCCGGCGAAGCATCGACGGACAGCCTAGGGAGCCTCGAACGCCCGCGCACCGATGTGCAGGCAAGGCGTAGAAACGAATATTCGCGTTCGGAAAGGCGAATGTGTCAAACTGGTGGCATGGCGGCCCGCTCCCAGAATGCACCTTGGCTCTTCGGTGCGACGATCGACCTCGCCCTGGGATGCGGGTGGGGCTACGTCGCGATCTTTCTCGCCTTTTCGGTCGGCGGGGCTCCACTTCGGCTGGCTCAGCCCGAGTTCGTCGTGCCGCTCCTCAGCGTACTCCTCAGCGGGCCTCACTACGGCGCCACGATCCTCCGCGTCTATGAGCACCGAGAAGATCGCCGGGCGTACGCGCTCTTCTCTGTCTGGGCGACGTTGCTCGTGCTCGTCCTCTTCGTCGTCTCCCTGTACGACCCCCTCGTCGCCTCCTGGTTCTTTACGGTCTACGTCACGTGGAGCCCCTGGCACTACTCGGGCCAGAATTACGGCGTGAGCATGATGTTCCTGCGCAGGGCGGGAGTCGACATCTCGCCACTGGCCAAACGTCTGCTCCACACGTCGTTCACCGCTTCGTTCTTGATCACCTTCCTGGTCATTCATACCCAGTCGGAGACCCGCTACAACCCGAACCCCTTCGACTACGCGACGAAGATCGTCGGCCAGCCTCTTGGATTTCCCCTCGTCTTCGGCCAATTCGCAATGGCCATCGTGTCCATCGTCTACCTCGCGAGTACGCTGGGCGCCTTCGCCCTGCTCGGCCGCGGCGGAAACCTTCGGGCGCTCGGCCCGGTCGCCGGGGTCGTGTTGACCCAGGCTCTCTGGTTCACGCTGCCCTTCTCCGTCGGATTCTGGGGGATCCAGACGGGTCTCGATCCGCTCGATGCCGGACTCCCCGCACAATATGTCTTCTGGTCCGCGATCGGACACGCGCTCCAGTATCAATTCGTCACGACCTATTATGCGCGGTCCTCGGAGGGTTGGCGGGGCTATCGGTCGTATCTGGGGAAATGCCTGGCTGCGGGGGCCGCTGTCTGGACACTGCCCGCGATCATCTTCGCGCCCGATTTCCTGGGCGAACGAGAGTTTTCGGCCGGGCTCGGAGCGCTGGTGGCGGCGGCCGTCAATCTCCACCATTTCATCCTCGATGGAGCGATCTGGAAACTTCGCAACAGTCGAATCGCAAACATCCTGATTCGATCGAATCACGAGGTGGGGATGGATGAAGTCCGGACCTCTCGACACTGGCCGGCGCGAGCGTTGTGGGCGGCCTGCGGTGTGATCGCCGTGATCCGAATCGGACTGGGGCCGATGGAATTCCACTCCTTCCCCGCGGCCCTGCGCTCCGGCCACTACGATCGCGCGGATTCCCTGCTCGACGCGTTGTCGTGGTTCGGACGGGATAGTTCGCACCGCCGAAGCCAGCTGGCCTCTGCACTTTCAAGAGCAGGCGATCCAGCCCGCGCCGAAGAGCAGGCCTTGCGGAGCCTCGAGCTAAAACCCTCCGTCGCAGCCTGGTCGAGTGTCGCCGTCATTCGCGAGTCGCGGGAAGACTGGCAGGGCGCAATCGACGCCTATCACGAGGGCCGTCTGCTCGGAGGCGAGGCCGGGGCGGGACGACTCGCGGAGCTCGCGATGCGCGGGTACTACCGAACGGACCGGCCCGATCGAGCCCACGAAGTCTTCGAAGAGACCGTCCAATCGGAACTCGCGGGCAGGGACTACGCAATCCTGGCAGGTGTCGCGCGGGATGCATCCGACATCCCGTACGCGATTCGAGGATATGTCCACGCCCTGCGAGTCGATCCGCGGCGCCACTCAGCCGGAAACAACCTCGCCTGGATTCTGGCCACGACCGCACAGGCGACGCTTCGCGATCCCGCGACCGCGGTCGCCCTCGCCGAGCGCGCCGTAGAGATGACCGATCCTCCGGATCTCGACTATCTCGATACGCTCGCCACTGCCTATGCCGCGGCGGATCGGAATGGGGAAGCCATTCGAACGGCCGAGAGAGCCCTCGCGCTGGCCCTCGAAAAGGGGGACGACCGCGCCGCGCGGGCCGCCCGAGAGAGTCTGTCCCGATTCCGGAACACCGCGGGCGCGATTTCCGACGACACCGAGAATCGACCGGACGCCTCCTCTCCCGAGCCCGCGCGCCAGCCGTAGTAGGACGGTCGCGATGAGACGCGGCGTCGCTTCTTGACCCCATCGACCGGTTCGATGATGCTCGGGACCCATGCGCAACGAGGGAGCCCGCCGGATTCCTATCCGATCTGGTGATGACCAAACTGGAGATGGCGGAGCCCATCGCAGATCTCATCTTCGGTGGAGTGCTCGAACGCCATCCCGGCCTCAAGGTCATTTCGGTAGAGGCATATTCGGGGTGGCTCGCCTTTGTCGCGGAGTACGCCGATCACGCCTGAGACACCCACAAGGGTTGGCTGACCCTGAATCTCCCGATGCGCCCGAGCGAATAGTTCCGCCGACAGGTCTATTCGACCTTCATCGAAGATCCGGTCGCGGTGCGTGAGCGACTCACGATCGGCATCGACAACCTGATGGGGTCGAGCGACTACCCGCACGGGGAAAGCACCTGGCCCAATAGCCTCGAGCGGGTAAACGAGTCCATGGCGGGAATCCCCGAGAACGATCGACCCAAGATCGTCCACGACAACGTTCAGAAGCTCTACCAAATCAAGGCGTCCAGCGGCTGATCCGGACGCGGTCCGCGGGGCGCTGCAATTCGAGAGGCCCGAAACGGGCAGGGTCGGCCTCAGTTGAATTCGGGCACGATCTGCTTCCCGACGATCTCGATGCTGCGAAGCGCGTCCTCGGGGCGCAGCGTGCCGAATTGCATCAGGCACATCAGGCGATCGAGCCCGGTGGCCTCGAGCGCATGTAGCTTCCGGCGACAACTGTCGACGTCACCCATCACGCAGGTGTCGTAGGGCTCGATCGCGTCGAACACTTCTTCGGGATCGAGCGTCTGGCCCACGCGTTGCCGATTCATCAAGGCGATCAGGGGCACGGGATCGTTCAGCTCCGCCGCGGTCGGCCCGGGCTCGGGACCCTCGAGCATCGGCATCGAGGCAGCTCCCTCCCCGCGCAGGCCCCGCACCAGATTGAGCCAACCCTCGCGTCCCACGCGGAACACGTTGGGCGCTTCGTTCATGAACCACAGCGCCGCCTCTGCGGCGCCACTCTCGATCACCTCACTGCGGCTCTCAGCACAATGAACCATCGTGAACATCGCGGTCTGGTCGTTGACGAACGAACCGGCGGGGTCGGTACAGCGGGCCAGACCCCGCTTGAAACTCTCGATCGCCATCGTGACGTGGTCCAGCGGTGAAAAATTGGCCGAACCCAACATGCCGACTCCGAGCCGTCCAGCCTGCTCGCATGAATCGGGACCCGTGACCGTCAACCACAAGGGCGGATGCGGCTTCTGGATCGGCTTGGGCATGATCTCGCGTTCGGGGACGCGAATCAGCTCACTGTCCCACGAGAAGATCCCCTGCTTCCACATCTCTGGAATCATCCGAAGGGCTTCGCTCATCTCGTCGCGAGATCGATCCCGATCGACCCCGAAGATTTCCCATTCGGCTCCCCCCGAACGCGCCAGTCCGAGCTCGAGGCGTCCCCCACTGAAGACGTCGACCCAGGCAGCTCGCTCCGCGAGTCGCACCGGATGATGGATCGCAAAGGGAGCCAGGATCCCCGAGGTGCCCAGGCGGATGCGCTCGGTATGTTGAGCCAGGACGGCCAACATCATCTCCGGTGCCGAGCTGATACTGAAAGACGCCGCACTGTGGTGCTCGACCGACCACCAACAATCGAAACCTCCGACATCCGCTGCGCGAGCCTGCGCAATCGACTGTCGAGCGATCTCGGCTGCATCGATCTCGCTGGGGTGCTTCGCACTCTGAACTTCCGAGAAAATGTCGAGCTTCATTCCACTCCTCGCCCCGTCCACGGCACGGACCCAGACCGACCTTAACCGAATGGAGAGCGATTTCACGGTGCGCCAGAACGGCGCCCTGGCGTCGGGCCGAATCAGGCGCGCTCCCGCGGCGCGATCGGGATGCAGGCGAACCGGACCGGATCGACGTCGGGATGTAGCCGGTCGATTCAATCGGGTGGGCGCGAGCCGGGCGAATCAGTGAAGATTGAAAGTCCGGAAGATGTAGTCGTCGGTGCTGACGGCATAGCCCGAGCCCGCATCGACCGCACCGGTTCCGCCGGCATACGGATTGCTGCCCTGACCGAGGACGCGGGCAATCGGCGTGGTATCGACACCCGTCCGACTCACGAACTCGATGACGATTGCGTACTCCTCACCGATCAGGACCTGGCGACCCGGATCGTCGCCCACATCGAACGTGGTGAACTGCTCGACGAGTGTTGCCGGTAGCGTCGTGGTGTCCACGTCGATCGCAACGATGATCGAAGAGGCGGGGCTGGGATCGGGCACGCCCCCGATCAGAGGGCGAACCGTGATTCGGATGACGCCGTCGTCGGGCGACTCACCGTCGGTGACGACGATCGAGAACTGCTCGAATTTTCCGTTGGCCAGCACGGTGAAAGTCTGCGCGACACCCGGATTCGTCTCGTTGATTCCGGCGTTGTGGTCGGAGGCGGTCGCCGGGTCGAACTCGGCGTCGACGTAGAGGATCACGCCGGAGGCATCCCCCCCGCATCCCGAGGCGATCGCACACGACAAGAGAATCCCCAACATCCAGACGCATCTATCATTCCATGAAATCACGGTGGTCTCCCAAGCAGCGAGCCTGCTGATCTCCACTTTCATCGGAAAATCAGGTGGATAGCTTGAGCCCATGCGCACGCCTTGCGGCAAAATGAGGACGCACTGGTGTGGGAAACAAAAACCGTGGAATTCCGGTTCTTTCTGGCCATTTCCAAAGTCGATTCAGACGGTCAGTCGGTCCGGATCAGGGCTTCTCGCAACTCACGATCCAGGTCGAGAAATACTGTGAGCCGCCGCCGTAGGCGTGGCCTAAGGCCTTCTTCGCACCGTCGACCTGATGGGCCTCCGCGAGCCCCCTCACCTGGAGGGCGGCCTCCGCAAAGCGAATCAGACCGGAGGCGCCGATCGGATTCGTGGAGAGCACCCCCCCGGACATATTGACCGGGAAATCGCCGTCCAAAGCGGTCGCCCCCTCGTAGGTCATCTTCCAACCCTCCCCCGGATCGGTGATGAGCATGCCCTCCATCCACATTGGCTCGAACCACGAGAAGGGAACGTAGATTTCGGCGCAATCGATTTCTTCTCGCGGCTTGATAATGCCCGCCTTCTTGTAGAGCGCCGCGGCGTTATCGAGTGTCGCTTGCGGCATCACCTGATCGCGGCCGGAGAACATCGTCGGTTCGCTGCGCATCTCGGTGGCGTGGATCCAGGCGACCTTCCCGGAACGTGCACTCGCCAGCGACTCCTTCTCCATCACCAGCGCGCAGGCGCCGTCCGAGCTCGGACACGTCTCGAGGTAGCGAATCGGGTCCCACAACATCGGCGAGTTCGCGACCATGTCGAAAGAGATGTCCTCGAGCTGGAGATGCGCCAGGGGGTTCTTCAGCGCGTTCTGTCGATCCTTGACCGCGACCCGAATGCCCGTGTCCTCCGGCGCGCCGGAACGACGGATATAGCCGCGCACGAGCGGTGCAAAATATCCGCCCGCCCCGGCGACCGTCGCGAGGGAAAAGGGCATCGAGATCGAGAGCGCCCAGGTCGCGTTCGACTCGCTCTGCTTCTCGTAGGCGACACAGAGAACGCGATCGTGGATTCCACCCTGAACCATGCTCGCGGCAACGATGCCTGTCGAGCCACCCACCGAGCCCGCGGTATGGACGCGCAACATGGGCTTGTAGGCGCCACCGATCGCGTCATTCAAGAAGAGCTCCGGCATCATCACGCCCTCGAAGAGGTCGGGAGCCTTGCCGATGATGACCGCATCGATGTCGTCCCAGGAACAATCCGCGTCCGCCAGCGCCTTCTCCGCCGCCTCGCGAAGCAGGCCCGGCATCGAAAGATCCAAACGCTTCGACTCGTAATTCGTCTGGCCGATCCCGACGACCGCTGTCAATTCCGCCATGACTAGTTTCCCTCCAGCACGCAGACGAGGTTCTGTTGCAGACACGGGCCAGAGGTCGCGTGCGCGACGGCGCGATCGGCTCGACCGTCCCAGATGCGCGTCGCGCATTCGCCGATTCGGCTGAGTCCCACCGCCATCATCGGATTGCCCGCGAGCGCGCCCCCCGACGGATTGATGTTCGTGTCGTCCGTCAGCCCCAACGCCGTTTCGACCAGGATCTCCTGATGCGTGAAGGGCGCCGAGAGTTCGGCAATGTCCAGCTTGCCCGTACCCACCCCGGCCTTTTCGGCGGCGATTTCCGTCGACCGCGAGCGTCCGAGATCACGTACACCGAGATCCATCGGCTCGCAGATATGTTCGAGACCTCGAATCCACGCCGGCCGATCGCAGATCTCGCGAGCGCGATCCCCGGCCGCCAGCACGATCGCCGAAGCCCCGTCCGAGATCGGTGCGCAGTCGGCCTTGCGCAGCGGATTCACCAGATACGGCTCTTCGAGGAGCCTCTCGACGGTGAAATCTCCAGCCACCTGCGCGTTCGGGTTGTCCTTTGCGTTGCCTCGGTCACGCACGGCCACCGCCGCCATGTCCTCGTAGGAGAGAACGCCACTCTCGAGACAGTGACGCGCCTGCAACCCGGCGATCGAAATCGCATCCGGCCACAGCGGCATCACCGAATAGGGATCGAGCTGGAGCGCCATCGTGAGCGGTAGATCGCCCATCGATGGCTTGCCAAAGCCATAGACCAACGCCGTTTCCGCGTAGCCCATCTGGATCTTGACCCAGGCCTCGTAGAGCGCCCAGGCGCCGTCCATCTCGACATGGCTCTCGCAGACCGGCGGCCACGCACCCACGGCGTCCAGCCCGGCGACGAAGGCGAAGGAGGCGCCGGCGAGATAGTCACTCGATCCCGAACAGACGAAATCGAAGTCTGCACCCGACAGACCGGTCTGTTCGCGCAGCGCCTGGATCACCGGAATCAGGATCTCGACCTCGTTCCGGTCCGGTTCCCGACGCATGGACGGGCTCTGCGTAAATCCAACGACAGCGACCTCACGCATCAGATGTGCTCCTTGTAGCTGTCGTAGTCGGCATCCGGTTCGTCCAGCGGCTGGAAGTAGATGATGTTGCCGGTCGATGTCGACCACTCGTCCTTCGGCTTCCAGACCGCCTTGACGCGCATCCCCATGTGCACCTCCTCGAGTTTCGCGTCGAGCACATGCATCAGGATCGTGTCGGCCCCGTCGATCAGGATGTTCACCGTGATATAGGGCAGCTCGAGGGGGATACTCTCGGCGGGCACGCGCACGATCGAAAACGTCACGACCGTCCCCGTGTCCGGCAACTCGACCACTTCGGGACCGAAGGTGACGCCGTGTTGTGGACAAGCGCCGCGGCTCGGGAAATACACCTTGCCGTCGACGGGGCAACGCTGTCCGAGCAGCCTGCCCTCGGCGATCGCTCGCAGGAACCGCGAGGCCGACCGCCCCGCACTGAAATCGTAGTCGAGCGAGATCGGCGTTCGTAGCAGGGTCACCGGCTCGTTCGAATCGTCTTCGTTGTTCTGATTCGCTCTACTCAAGGAGTTTCTCCTTCCAGTTTTCGGCAACGGGATCGACCCGCCTCGTTCGGAGAGATCGAAGGCGCCACGACTTCGGCTCGTTCGATCAGACGGGAACGAACAGAAAATCCGTAATGACGCCGGTCGTCTCCTCGGCCCAGCGCGCCTTCACCCGCATCCCGCTCTCCATGTTCGCCTCGTCACCGGCATCGACGATGTGGAGGAAGGGCGTCGATGAACCGTCCAACTGAACCAGTGCGTAGGCAAAGGGGCGATCGAGGGGTTGTTGGCGGCGCGGACTCGCGACCCAGGACCAGCTCTTGACGATGCCCTCCTCGGCAACCTCGACCATCTCGAAAAGACTCTGACTGGTATCGGGATCGTATTCCTTCGGTGGCACCATGATGCTGCCGTCACTGCGTTTCACGCCCAGTAGCTTGCGATCCCGCAGTCCCGTAAAGAACTGTGAAAGAATCGGGCCGAGCGATCGCTTGTAGGTGTATTCGAGGGTATGCGGCGCGGTCAGCGCCTTTTCCGTCGGGCTCATGGCCTGTGCTCCTTCCGCATTGCTTGCGAGCCGGGGCCTCGCGCGGACGCCAAGTCAAGCAGAGAATAGAACGTGTTTCAATCGACTCGAGGGCAACGCTTGTCGCGCATTCGACGAACACTAGACTCCGGAGTCATCACGGACGAACCGGTCGACCCGAGTCGGGACGGAGACCACACCGAGGGCGATGCCCAGACGAGGATTGGCGATGAGCGATTCGTCCGACGCGATTCGAGTGGAAATCCGTGGGCGGGTCGCCTGGGCAACGATCGATCACCCCCCGATGAACCTGCTCGGAGCGGATCTCTTGGGTGCGCTCTTAGGGCTCGTCGAGCGAATGGAAGGGGACGAGGACACGCGGGTGCTCGTCCTGCGCAGCGCCGATCCCGACTTCTTCATCGCCCACGGCGATGTCGAGACGATCGCCACGGTTCCAACCGACCCGGTCGCAGAGGCCCAGGAACTCCCTTTCACCCATCGGATCCTCGAGCGCCTCCGACGTCTACCGCAGATCAGCATCGCCCAGATCGAAGGCTATGCACGCGGTGGCGGCAGTGAGGTATCGCTCGCCTGCGACATGCGCTTTGCGGCACGGGAAAAGGCGGTCTTTGGCCAGCCGGAGGTGCCCTTGGGGATCCTACCCGGCGCAGGGGGCACGGCTCGCCTCACCCGTCTTGTTGGGCGGGCGCGCGCGGCGGAGATCATCCTCGGGGGCGACGACTTCAGCGCGGACGAAGCGGAGCGCTATGGCTGGATCAATCGGGCGCTCCCACCCGACGAACTCGGCCGATTCGTCGCGCGACTCGCAGAGCGCATCGCGAGCTACCCGGCATTGACGCTGCTCGAGGCAAAGCGGGTGATCCAGGGCATCAGTGACGAATCGATCGAACGCGATTTACTCGAAGAACAACGCGCGTTCGATCGTCTGATGAGCGATCCTCGCTCGGAGCGTGTCGCCCGCATGGCCCGCTTCCTCGAACTCGGCATTCAGACTCGAGTTGGGGAACGCAAGCTGGCCGACGCCTGCGAAACGCTCGGCGAAACATGACCCCAGTCGCGATCGCCCAAGGAGTTCCGAGCCGAGATGTCCCTCTCCCCCGCCTATGAAAAGTATCCTGACCACACCCTCGAGTTCGACGACAAGAGGCTCAGCGTGCGCGTTTCCGTCGGCGAAATCCTCGTTGCCGAGAGCGCGCGTGGGCTGAGCCTGCGCGAGGGCCGGTACCCCACGGTCGTCTACGTGCCACGCGAAGACGTGAAGATGGAACATTTCGGACGCAGCGAGCATTCGACCCATTGTCCCTTCAAGGGCGACGCCACCTATTTCGATTTCGTGTGCGGAGAGGAAGGGACCGAGCAGGTCGCCTGGAGCTACGAAGATCCATTCGACCAGATGGAATCGCTTCGCGAGCACCTCGCCTTCTACCCGGATCGCGCGCGAATCGAAGTTCTCGAAGACTGAGCGAGCGATACTCACTTCGTGGAAGAACTTCAGACCCTGCTTTCGACCCACGGTCTCTGGATCGTGACGATCGCCGTCCTGCTCGACCAGGCATGCTCGCGGAACAGATCAAGCAGGGGATGGCTGCTCTCGGAGCGGGGGGAGCCCAGATCGGTGTGCTCCTCGCGCTTGCTCTCGCAGCCTGGATCGGCTGGAAATTCTGGAACCGGCAGCTCCTCCTGAACACTTTACGAACGGCACGGATACAACCCGAGGCACTTCGCGCGCTCCTGGACGAAGGCGAGAGGCCCATCGTATTCGACCTCCGGAACGCCGATCAGATCGAATCGGATGGTACCCGAATTCCGGGCGCCCAGATCCTCGGGCTCGACGAGTTGGACACACGACACGAAGAGATCCCGCGCGATCGCGAGATCATCCTCTACTGCACTTGACCGAACGAAGCCTCGAGCGCCCGTGTGGCGCTCCTGCTCAAACGCCACGGCATCGAACGTGTCCGCCCCCTCGCCGGTGGCCTCGACGCCTGGGTCGAGGCGGGCTATCCGGTCGATTCCGAATAGGCACCTCGCCGGACGAGGCCTTTGCAACCTGGGATCGGGCTGCGTAACGTCGACTTCATCCTGGATCCCACATTATCAAGAGGCATGCGCGGATCGCGCAATCCGAGGAGAACACCATGGGCACATTGGAAGGCAAGATCGCATTGATAACAGGCGCGGGACAAGGCGTGGGACAGGGAATCGCATTCGCGCTCTCCGCCGAAGGCGCGACGATCGCCGTGACGGGCCGCACCGCTTCCAAACTCGAAACCACCTGCAAGACAATCGAGAAGCGCGGCGGAAAAGCCATCCCGATCACTTGCAACGTGAAGTCCGAGGAGTCGCTGGTCTCGATGGTGGATGAGGTGGTCGAGAAGCTCGGCACGATCGACATTCTCGTGAACAACGCCCACGAAGTCCCCTTGGGCCCGCTGAACGGAGTCAGCGACGAAAAATTCGCAGCGGGCTGGGAATCGGGACCGCTCGCCACATTCCGACTGATGAAGCTCTGCTATCCGCATCTCAAGGGCGGCGGCTCCATCATCAATCTCGGCAGCACCTCTGCAAAGCGTTGGGACATGTCCAACTACGGCTGCTATGCGGCGAACAAGGAATCCATTCGAAGCCTCACCCAGGCGGCGGCTTGCGAGTGGGCGATTGATGGAATCCGCACGAACGTCATCCTGCCCCACGCCAAGAGCCCCGCTCTGGCCGACTGGATCGCGAGTGACCCCGAGGAGGCCGAGAAATTCTTCGAGACGATCCCGATGCGCCGGGTCGGTGAATGCGAGGAGGACATCGGGCGATTCGTCGCGATGCTGTGCGGAGAGAGTTCGGCCTATGTGAACGGCCAGAGCATCGCGATCGACGGCGGGCAGGCCCATATGGGCTAGGACGCCAATCGCCGGGGCACGCGTGAGTGAATCGTCGGTCCCCGCAGACTAGCCCGCGAGGTCGCTCTTCCGGTCTCGGCTGTGCCAATCGATGCCCGGTTCGCGGAGGCGGATGAAGATGCCTTCGGCTTCGGTCAACACCTGCCCTCGCAATGTACACTCGCCCTTCACCCGAACCTTGCGTTCTTCGATGCTCTCGACCCAGGCCGCGAATCGAAGCGGCTCGTGGAGGGGTGTCGGCTTGCGGTATCGAACGGTCAGACTCCCGGTCGGGCCGCCCGTTCGGTGGATGGCATTGGCCGCGGCGAGGACCTCGTCCCAGATGCCCGAGATGACCCCGCCATGCACGAGTCCGATGGCCCCCTCCGCTGTCTCGCTGAGCCTGACCTCGCCGATGGCGCGCTCGTCCTCTCGATGAATTTCCAGACCGATAGACGCCGGGTTCAGCCGTCCCATGATCGGGCTGAAGGGCAGATAGTTCATCGACCCCGATCCATCCCATCCGGATTCGACCAACTCGAAGGGTTTGCCCGGCGCGGATGACTCGAGCTCGTCGGCCAGCGAGCTTGCTCGATCCGCCAGCAGGCGCAGTGTATCGGGAGAGGCGTCGATTTCGACGCAGGCTTCGATCTGCCGTCGGATCGCGAGGGAAAGTCGGTGCCACTCGTCGTGCTCTGCAAAATTCATGGGCTCGACCCGGCGAGCGACCCGATCTTCGCGGCGGGCCTCGGGATCTACGTTCATCGGACTTCTCTGCACGGTGGACAAAACGGGGATTCTCCTCCTCGGCCATGGTTCGAAATAGAGTCGCGTCAGAACGCAACGAGGGCGCACGATCGACGATCGTGCGCCCTCGTTCAAGCGATTCGAACCCGACAGCCCTCTCGAAAGGGACGCCCGGTGTTCGGGCCACCCGCTTCCTTCACTGCCGCATCGGCACCCAAGAGGCGTCGAAGACGGAAATCGATCAGCCCTCGATGCGAATGGCCTGTCGCGGGCAGAGCCGCTCGGCGTCCTGGAGTTTCGCGCGCAGCGCCTCGGGAATTTCGTCCATCAGGACGGTCAGCGTGTCATCGTCCTCCACGCGGAATACTTCGGGACAAGCCTCCATGCACAGCGCATTCGCTTCGCAGAGGTCGTAGTCCACCACAGTCTTCATGGGTCTCTCCTGTTTCGAATCACGGTCACGACCCCCGGCGGATCGCTCCAAATCCGCCCGAATCTAACCCATTCGGTCCGATCCTGACCAGCCCCCCGATCCGACCGTCGAAATGCATGTTGCCAGCCTTCGAACGAGGCGCGATGATGCGGCGATTAGAACACGTTTCACTCGGCTCGGAGACTTGTATGGAACTCGATTTCACTCCCGAACAGAATGCGTTTCGCGCCGAACTCCGCGAGTACTTCGGAAAGATGATGACCGATGAACTCGTCAAGGAGCTCTCGAGCGACGGAGAAGGTGGCGGACCCGAATTTCGCAAGGCGATGATGCAGATGGGCCAGGATGGGCTCTTGGGCGTCGGCTGGCCGAAAGAGCATGGCGGGCAGGGTCGCACCCCGATCGAGCAATTCATCTTTGCGGACGAAGTCCAGACGGCGGGATTCCCCCTCCCCTTCCTCACCCTGAATACCGTGGGTCCGACGCTTCGGCATTTCGGAACCGAAGACCAGAAACGTGAGTTCCTTCCCCAGGTCCTCGCAGGCGAGCTCTTTTTCGCAATCGGCTACTCGGAACCGGGGGCCGGAACCGATCTCGCCTCTCTCCAGACGACCGCGGTGCGCGACGGAGACGAGTGGGTCATCAATGGCCAGAAGATGTGGACCAGCCTTGCGGGCTATTCGGATTATATCTGGCTCGCCGCGCGGACCGATCCGGGAAAGTCCAAACACAGAGGTCTCTCGATGTTCCTCGTGCCGACGACTGCCGAGGGCTATTCGAGACAGCCGATCCACACGGTGGGTGGCGTCACCACGAACGCGACCTTCTACGACAATGTGCGCGTGCCCGCGGACGCACTGATCGGCGGTGAGAACAACGGTTGGGCGCTGATCACGGGACAGCTGAACCACGAGCGCATCTCGCTGATGAGCATCGGTCCGATCCGACGCAACCTTCGCGAGATCACCCAGTGGGCGAAGGACACCGAGATCGACGGAGCACCCGTGATCGACAAGCCCTGGGTTCGCGAGAATATCGCGCGGGTCTATTCCAAGGTTCAGGTGCTTCGACTGATGAATTGGAAGCAGGCGTGGGCCGCGCAGGCCGGCCAACCCAACCCGGCGGATGCCTCCGCGATGAAGGTCTTCGGGAGTGAACTCAACATGGAGGCCTACCGCCTCCTGATGGAGATCACAAACGCCCGATCCGGACTCGGCGCGGACAGCCCCGGCGCCGTCATGCAGGGAAGGATCGAGTCCGCCTATCGAAACGGATTGATCCTAACCTTCGGCGGCGGCACGAACGAAGTTCAGCGCGACATCATCGCCATGGCGGGTATGGGCCTGCCTCACTACAAGAGCAAGAGCTAGGCGGAACGAGAAATGGATTTCGAATTCACGGAAGAAGAGCGCAGTGTGTCCGAGCTCGCGCGAAAGATCCTCGAAGACTTCGTCACGAATGAGCGGCTGAAATCCCTCGAAGCCGAGGGCGGTACGTTCGCGGACGAGGCCTGGAAGGCACTCGGCGAGGCAAATCTGCTCGGCGTTGCGATTCCCACGGACCACGGCGGAATGGATCTGGGATTCACAGCCCTGTGCCTCTTCTGCGAAGAAGTCGGCCGCACCGTTGCGCCGCTTCCGGCCTACGCTTCCCTCGTGCTCGGCGCACTTCCTCTCGCCGCCCACGGTTCGGACGCGGACAAGACCGAATGGCTCCCGCGAGTCGCGAGCGGCGAGACGATCCTGACCGCGGCGCTGATGGAACTCGATTCGACCGATCCCAACCGACCCACGACGCGCGCCGAACGAACTTCGAGTGGATACAGACTGACGGGGGGAAAAACGCTCGTTCCCGCAGGAATGCAGGCCGAACGAATCCTCGTGTCGGCTTCGACCGACGGCAGCGAACGGGGCGCGGGACTGTTCTGGCTGACGCCCGGGGCGAATGGGGTCCGCCTCGAGACCCAGGAAAGCTCCGACGGGCAGGCCTACGCCTACCTTGCACTCGAAGGCGCCGAGGTGTCGGACGCGTGCGTACTGGGTGCGCCCGGCGATGGCACCCTCCGCTGGCTGGTCGAACGGGCGACGGTCGCCCGCTGTGCGATGCAACTCGGCGTCACGGAACGAGCCCTCGAGATGACCGCGGAGTACGGCCGCGAGCGGGTGCAATTCGATGTCGCGATCGGGTCGTTCCAGGCCTTCCACCAGCGCGCGGCAGACGCCTATATCCAGATCGAGGGCATCCGCTTAACGACCTGGGAAGCGGTCTGGAAGCTCGATCGGGGCCTCGATGCCCGGGACATGGTGAACGTCGCCAAGTTCGCGGCATCGGACGGTGCCGCCTACTCGGCCTACGCGTGCCAACATCTCCACGGCGGCGTCGGAATCGACATCGACTACCCGCTGCACCGCTATTTCAAGTGGTCCACGCAGATCGAGCACGAACTCGGCTCCGCCAAGATCCAGCTCGAACGACTCGGCGAGCGCATCGCCAGTGGCGAGGTCGCCGCGTTCTAGCGGAGCCTCGGAGGCGGGATCCGGCGGCCCCCCGATCAGTCACACTCGAAGCGACACGAATCCCCGTCCGCGACGATCTTCCCGGCGGTCGGACCGGAAAAATGCGTGCCGATCACGAGCACGTCCGTATCGCCGTAGCGGGCGACGAAATCCTTGCGCGTCTGGATGGCGCGTTCGGGCTGGGCGTCGGGATGGCTACTCCAGCCCGGCTCCGCGAGCTGAACCGGGTGATGAACCATGTCGCCGGTGATCACGGCTCGTTCGCCCTTCGATTGGATCTTGACGCTGACATGTCCCGGCGTGTGACCCGGCGTCGGTTCGAGAACGACTTCGTCGGTGATCGAATGGTCCGACTCGACGAGTTCGTGGAGTCCCGCATCGACCACCGGCTGGACGCCATACGTAAAGTCGATATTGACGTCCTCGGGCGCGCTGGACCAATGCTCGTACTCCTCTCGGCCGAAGAGGTATTTCGCGTTGGGGAAGGTCGGAACGAATTCGCCATCCACCAGCATCGTGTTCCAGCCGACGTGGTCGAAATGCAGGTGCGTGCACATCACGTAGTCGACCTGCTCGCGTTTCACGACGGATTCGAGGTCCGCAAGGAACCCGGTCGTGAAAGGACCCATGTCCTGTGGCAGTTTGCGATCGTTGCCCATACAGGTGTCGACGACGATCGTCTTGCCTCCGGACTCGACAACGAGCGCATGAATCGAGAGAAGGATCTCACCGGCCTCGTTCATGAAGTGGGGCTTGAGCCAGGACTCGTGCTCAGCCAGTCGTGCGGGAACGACGTGGGCGAGCAGTCCATCATAGGGAAGCGGCGCCACCTGCTCGACGACACGCGTGACCTTCACATCCCCGATCTGCCAGGTCCTGAGTTCGCCCGCCATCCTCGTTCTCCCCGGACCGGTATGGCCCACCGCGACGAGCCTACACGACTCATCACACCCTCAACAGCTGTCCGAAATGCGAAGCGCCAACCCCCTGCCGGAAGTTGGCGCCGCGCCATCGATTCGCCCGCAGTCCGAGTCCGGCCGTAGAAAAGCGGCGCTAGAACACCGACGGGACGATGAAGCTGTCCTTCACGGGCTCCTTGCTCTCGAAGAATCCACCGAGGGCTGCGCCGACGGACTCGTGGTTCCAGGCATCCGGACTGTCGAAGTCCCCCGCATGCCTGGGGTATTCCATGATCGCGATCTGCTTGCCCCAGACGATGAAGACATTGCCCGAGACCTTCGCGGCGGCGGGGGAAGCCAGCCATCCGACGAGAGGAGACACGTTGTCCGGATCGAAGGTGTCGAAACCCTCGTCCGGCTTCTCGAAGAACTGGGCCGTCTGACCCACGAGCGTCATCGCGGTGCGTGCCCGGGGCATGAACGTATTCGCGGTGACTCCGTATTTCGCCAGCGCCTGCGCCGCACCGTTCGTTATCGCGATGATGCCCGCCTTGGCCGCGGAGTAGTTGGGCTGACCCGGATCCGCGAAGAACGCCGCCTCCGAGGCGGTGCTGAGGATTCGGCCGTAGACCTGCCCCTCGGCCTTGCCCTTGTTCCGGAGATACTGGGAAGCATGGCGGATGCCGCAGAAATGACCCTTCAGGTGGACGCGAAGCACGGAATCGAAATCGGCCTCCTCCATCGAGAAGATCATCTTGTCCCGGCAGAAGCCCGCATTGCTCACGAGAATGTTGAAATCGCCGAAGGTCTCGACCGCCGTCGTGATCATCGCCTTCGATGCATCCCAGTCCGCCACATCCCCGAAATGAGCGACGGCCTCGCCACCCAGCGACTTGATCTCGTCGACGACCGCCTGGCCCGCCGATTCGTCACGACCGTTGCCATCCGCGGCCACCCCGAGATCGTTGACGACGACACGTGCACCGAGACGCGCGAGTTCGAGCGCATGGGAGCGCCCGAGTCCGCGGCCCGCACCGGTCACGACCGCTACCTTTCCGTCCAATTCACCCATGTGTTGAATCTCCTGAATCGAGCACGCTCGCTAGAGCCTTTCGATTCGCTAGAGCCTTTCGATTCGCTAGAGCCTTTCGAT
>JAPYTP010000041.1:0-10030 GCA_029941885.1 Myxococcota bacterium | reverse complement strand
TCGCTAGAGCCTTTCGATTCGCTAGAGCCTTTCGATTCGCTAGAGCCTTTCGATAATGGTGCCCGTGCCGACGTTCGCACCGCAGCACATCGTGATGTAGGCCGTCCCGAGTCCCTGTCTCTCGAGCTCGTGAAGCGCGGTCACGATGAGGCGAGAGCCTGTCGCGCCGACCGGATGACCGAGAGCGATCGCGCCACCATTGACATTCACCTTGGCCATGTCGATGTCGTTGACGCCGGCCCAGGACAGAACGACCGAAGCGAAGGCTTCGTTGATCTCGTAGAGATCGATGTCATTTCGAATACTCATGCCCGTCTTCTTCTCGATCGTCTTGGTGGCATCGACCGGCCCATCGAGTCCGAAATAGGGATCGGTCCCGACGAGCACGTCCTGAAGGATGCGCGCACGGGGCTTGAGTCCATACTCGTCTGCCTTCTCCTTGGACATGATCAGGACCGCGGCCGCGCCGTCGGAGATCTGCGAGGAGTTGCCGGCCGTGTGGATGCCGCCTTCCATGACGGGCTTCAGCTGAGCCAGGCCCTCGGCGGTGGACTCGCGGATGCCCTGGTCGCTTTTGATCGTGAGGGTATTGCCAGTAGGCTCACCGTTCTCTCCCAGCTCGGGAGCCTCAATCGCCACGATCTCACGGTCGAAGCGGCCCTCGTCTCGGGCGACCGCGGCCTTCTGCTGAGAAGCGAGTCCGAGTGCATCGGCGTCGTCCCGCGTGATCCCCCGGTTGTCGGCGATCCGCTGGGCCATCGCGAACTGGTCGGGCGGCGAGTCCCAAGGCCAATCGGGGGGGACGAAATAGCCGGGGCCATTGATCACGTTGGCGCCCAGGCCGACGTGGCTCATGACCTCTAGACCGCAGGCGATGCCGACATCGATCGAGCCGCCCTTCACCAGTGCGTTGATCAGGCTATTGGCCTGCTGACCGGAACCGCACTGGGTATCGATGGTCGTGCCGCCGCAGGTCCAGTCGTCCCCCTCGGAGAGCCAGGCCTGGCGGGTGATGTTATTCGACTGTTCGCCGGCCTGAGTCACGCAGCCGCCGATAATCTGTTCGATATCCTTGGTCGGCACGCCGGCTCGCTCGCAGACGGCGGTCTGGACCTTGCGGAGGAGCCGGGCCGCGTGGAGGCCCGAGAGCTCGCCCCTGATCATCTTCCCTCGCGCGATCGGCGATCGGACCGCCTCGACGATGACTGCTTCTCTCATTCTTTCCACCTTTCTTTCGTCCGCAGCCCTTCCGGAACGGCTGCGGCCATGTCTTGCGGCTCGCCATGCAAGCTTCAACTCTCGTCGAGCCGCCCCATTTGGGGCCACAGAGACTAGGAATCCAGCTTCCCGTCGTCCAGCACGAGCTCGACCGACGCGCGCATTCGTTCGTTGATCGATGCGTGGGTCTGCAACCCACTCGACCATCCGACCATCACGGCGAACCAGATCTGGTTCAGCACCTCCCCGAGCAGGCGCTCGTGATCGCTTGGCGAATCATCCCCGACCCGAGACGAACCACGGAGCGCCCGGACGACCATGCTCAACATCAACTCGTGGAAGACCTCGACCTTCCCCGCCAGCACCGGCTCTCCAGCGGCGGTCGCCCGCAACATCGCTCGAGACAGATTCGGGCGCCGCAACATCCCGCGCGTCGCCATCACGAAGAAACTCACCACCCGCGCGCTCGGCGTCGCGCCCTTCGGTGGATGCTGCTCGACCCGCTCAGCCATCGCGCGCGTCTCGACTTCGAGGGCGGCAACCAGCAGGTCTTCCTTGCTGTGAAATCGGCGATAGAGCGTGCCCATCGCGACACCGGCATGGGCCGCCACGTCCCGCAAGCGAACCGCCTCGAAGCCACCCTGCTCCGCCAGCTCGATCGTGGTTTCGATGATTCGGCGCGCACGCACCTCGAGCATGGGGTCGGGATTATCGGCGGCCATCCGGGGTGATTGAAACACTTTTCACCGAGAATTGAAACATGTTCTACCCGCGCGGGGCGACTCGGGACCTCGGCAGCATGGAATCGCCTACCCTGGCCAGATCCATGGAAATCTCTCCAGCAGACCCTGCCCGATCCCCCGTCGGAACCCCCGACAGCGTGCGCAGTCATTGCCTCCGGATCCTCGAACGCGGAGACCTCGACTCGAAATTGGCACCGCCGGTCGGCCCGGATGGCGAACCGCTACCCGATCTCCCTTCGGGGCCCGCCGTTGAGATCGATCGACCGACCCGGGGACCCGGCCTCCGCATGACCGGCGGCAGCGACCGACTTCCCCGCCCCGGACTCCTGCGCGAACCCGCACACCGGATGCATTGTCTCTCGCGCTTCGCCCACCACGAGCTCCAGGCGGTCGAGTATTTCGCGTGGGCCCTGGTGAGATGGCCCGGACTCCCGGCAGAGCTGCGTCGCGGTCTTCTCTCGGCACTCGCCGACGAGCAGCGACACTGCCGTCTCTATCTCGACCGACTCGAGGCCCACGGCGGGGACTTCGAGACCGACGACCACTCCGACTATTTCTGGCGCCAGGCCCCCGCGATCATCGCGTCTCCCGCGGGCCCACGCGCGTTCCTTGCCGCGATGGGCCTCACCCTCGAACAAGCCAACCTCGACTTCACCCTGACCTATCGGGACGGCTTCGCGCGGGCGGGAGACAGCGAGAGCGCCGCCGTCTGTCAGGCGGTACACGATGACGAGGTCGCGCACGTGGCGCTCGCAGCCCGCTGGATTGGACGACTCGCACGCCCGGGTCGAGAGACGACGGGGGCCCGGCGAGCGGAGCCGGTCAGCGACGAGGGGTCCGATCTCGAGGACTACCTCGAAGCCGTGCCCTTTCCGATGGGGCCGGCGCGCGCGAAGGGTCGACGCTTCGAGGTGGCACCACGCCGACGCGCGGGCCTGAGCGAGGCCCTGATCGAACACGTCCGGCAGGCCCGATCGCGTCAGGAACGGGGTCGCGATGCGCAACGCGACGCTGCGAAACCGGATGGGGCATCGGGATGAGCGACGACACGGCGATCCGATGGATGGAGCTGCTCCCAAATCTCGGCGCCGAAGAGGGCGAGGATTGGCGCGCCTATCGCGAGCGCGGTCCGGTTCGCAGTGCCGCCCACCTCTGGTGCCTGCTATTCGGCCCGAATGCCCGTCTGCATCTGCCGAACGCGAAGCCGGGCGGGTCTGCAGATCGACGCGACACGTTCTGGCCGCTGGACCTCGGATCGCCGGCTGGCTCCCCTGCATTTTCCTGGCTGGCCGAAGACTCGGACCCGATCGCCTGGCTGAACACGGAATCCGTGGCCGCGCAAGCCCATTCGAACCTCTCGGGCGACCTCTCCGGACCAGCGCCCCGGATCGTCGGACACGTCCACGACAAGGCGTTCGCCGCCGAGGCCGCCCGCGAACTCGCGCTCTTGCCCCGCTCGCTCGCGCCGCTCGTCGAGGTCCTCGAGCCCGAGGCGCTACGAGCCCCCGACGAACTGCTCTTCCGCCTCGAACGTCAGCTCGAGAGCTGGCCCGCCTGGACCCGGCAACGTTTCACCCTGAAACCCCGCTTCGGGAGCAGTGGACGCGGGCGGGTGGGTGGGCGCGATCGCGTCGATCGCGCGGCCGTCCGCGGAGCGTTGCCCCGCCTCGCCGATCGCGGCGGCGCGATCTTCGAACCCTGGCTCGAGCGTGTGGGAGACTATTCCGTGTCCGTGCTCGTCCCGGGTCCCGATGAGCCCGACGCGCTACCGACGATTCTCGGTTCGCTCGAGATGTGGTCGACCCCGAGTGGGGTCTACCGCGGCCACTGCGGAGAGGTCGATTCTCGCGGCCGCGTCTTCTCGGGGGATCGAGAGGACGAGTCGCTGCGCGCGGATGCCGCCGCCGTCGCCTCCCGCGCGCGCAGTCGCGGTTTCTTCGGCCCCTGCGGTGTCGATTCCTTCCGCTACCACGAACCCTCGGAGAGCGGAGACACCCAGATCGAACGCATGCGGGGCGCGGTGGAATTCAACGCGCGAATGACAATGGGGGTAGTGACCATCGGCCTGGTGCGCCGCGCACTTCCCCTCGTGCGGGAAGCGCTCGCGCTGGGTCCGGGGGATCGACGCGGGTTCGCTCTCACCTATCACGACGCCGCCGACGACGAATGGCGCAGTCGCCTGCAGGCGGGACTCGCCCCCGACGCGATTGTTCTCGATCTAGCGACGAAAAACGCAAGCGCGGATCCTCGACCGGTCCTCGTTTTCAGTCGTGACCCCGAGACCCTTCGCGCGGCCCGAAGAGCGGTCTTCGACTGCTAAGCTGCGCCACATGAGCAGAACCGCAGTCCTCTTCGATCTCGGCGGCGTCGTCCTGGGATCACCACTGCAAGCCATTCGCGACTACGAAGCCGAGCTCGGCTTCGAGCGAAACGCGATCAATCGCGTGGCTTCTGGCACTGCACCCGATGGGGCCTGGTCCCGTCTCGAGCGGGGCGAGATCGCTCTCGAAGATTTCTATCCCGCCTTCGAAGCGGATTGCCGCACGGCCGGACTGGAAATGGACGCGCGGGTCATGATGTCGCGCATGGCGAGCCAGTCCGCTCCGCGTCCCGCGATGCTCAGCGCGATCGAGAAGCTCCGGACCGCCGGTTTCCGTGTGGGCGCACTCACCAACAACTGGGCCCACGGCGAGGACGATGACGCGAGTGGAGAATCGAGCGATGGCACCCGCGCACTCAAGGGCCACTTCGACGTGTTCATCGAGTCGAGCGTCGTTGGTCTTCGCAAGCCCGACCCGGCGATCTACCACCTCGCGTGTGAACGGCTCGGGAAAACGCCTCCGGAAGTCGTCTTCCTCGACGACATCGGCGGCAACCTGAAGGCCGCTCGCGCCCTGGGCATGGCAACGATCAAGGTCGAAGCGCCTGAAGTCGCCCTCTCCGAACTCGCGCGGATCCTCGGGCTCGATCTGACCCTCTGACCCTCTGATCCCGGGCGCATGGGATGGAGGCGCGGGCCGCGCGGACCAGCGCGAGTTCGCGGGGCCCGTGGATCAATCGGGGTACTCGACCCGGACCTTCCCCTTGACGACGCCCTGACAGGTCAGAATCCAACCCTCGTCGATCTGGCGCTGGTCGATCCCGCCGTCGTTCATCAACATCTCGACCTCGCCCTCGACCAGTTTCGCCATGCAGCAGCCGCAATACGCCTCTTCGCAAGCGAAGGGCGGTTCGAGACCGACTCGTCGCGCGGCGGCGAGGATCGTCTCGCCCTCGCCGACGACGATCTCGGTGTCCTGGCCATCGAGCGAAATCGTGACGATCTGACCCTCTGCCTCTTCGATCGGAGCGGAGTCCTCGGCCCCGGGCGTGTCGGGAGACTCGAAGCGTTCGATGTGGATCCGATCCGACGGGATCGAGAGGCTCCCCAGCCCGGATTCGACGACGTCCATGAAGGGCCCCGGGCCGCAGATATAGAAGTCCGCGTCCTTGCGGGGGCCCACTTGCTGGACGATCAGGGCTGCGTCGCAGAAGCCGTGAACATCGTCGAGTCGGTGCACGATCTCGAGTCGATCGGAATTCGCCGAGAGCATCGCGTTCAATTCGTCCTTGAAGATGATCGATCGATCGTCTCGATTCGCGTAGAGCAGCTTGATCGGTCGCGAAGTCGTCTCGAGAGCCGTCTTGAGAATCGAGATGCACGGCGTGATTCCGGAGCCACCGCTGAACAGGACCAGCGGGGTATCCCGATCCTGCAGCAGGAAAATTCCACTCGGCGGCATCACTTCGAGCACGTCACCGACGGAGACTTCGTCGTTCATCCAATTCGACGCGCGCCCATCGACGACGCGTTTGATGGTGACCTTGTGCGCCGAATCGAGCCGGGGTGCGCTCGCGAGCGAGTAGCACCGAACCAGTCGGTGACCGGCGACCTCGACGCGAAAACTCAGGAATTGACCGGATTCGTAGGCAAAGCGCTCGGCGAACTCCGCGGGCACATCCAGCACGATGGACTTCGCGTCGGCTGTCTCTTCGATGATCTCGGCGACGCGCAGGGAGTAGTAGGGTCCGTTCGCCTCGCTGCCCTGCGCGGCCGTTTCCTCTGCTGACATCGGCGTTCATTCTCCTCGAGACTCGCAGCGACTGCCCCAGAAGCGGGACAGAATCCAAACGGGCAGGACTCTACCAGATCCCGGTGGGAGGCAAATTCAGCCAGCTCGGCGCATGAATATGCCCGATCTCGTCGCTCAGCCTCCGTCGCTGACCGTCTCCTCGGCCCAACTCCTTGGGCGCAGATAGTCGCTGTACAGGATGGCTTCGGGGGTCCCGGGCTCCGGCTGCCAATCGTAGCGCCAGGACACCTGGGGTGGCATCGAGGCCAGAATCGATTCGGTTCGAGCGCCCGCCTCGAGACCGAATCGTGTCCCCCGATCCTGCAGCAGGTTGAACTCGACGTAGCGGCCACGCCGATAGAGCTGGAAATCTCGCTCTCGCTGCCCCCATTTCACGTCGCGTCGGCGCTCGACGATCGGCCGGTAGGCGTCCACGAAGGCGTTCGCGGTCGCTTGCCAGAGTTCGAAAGCACGAGAAAAACCGCCTTCGTCAAAGTCGTCGTAGAAGATCCCGCCGATTCCGCGGGGTTCGTCCCGATGGGGCAGAAAGAAATACGCGTCGCATTGTTCCTTGAACCGGGGGTACAGATCTGGACCATGGACGCCGCAGGCGTCCCGGGCGGTTCGATGCCAGTGGATCGCGTCTTCTTCGAAACCGTAGTAGGGCGTGCAATCGAACCCCCCTCCGAACCACCAGACCGGCGCGAGACCCGTCGGATCGTGCGCCAGGAAGAACCGGTAATTCGCGTGGCAGGTCGGAACGTACGGATTCCTGGGATGGACGATCAGCGACAGCGAGAGCGCCTCATAGGTCCGCCCGACGAGCTCCGGCCGGCGCAGGGTCGCCGCGGGTGGCATCGCACCCCCGTGAGAATGCGTAAAATGCACAGCGGCCTTCTCGAAGACGGCCCCCTCCTCGAGCACGCGCGGACGGGACACGCCCCCACCCGGGCGCGGAATCTCCTCACGCCTGAACCGGATCTCCCCGTCGAGAGTCTCGAGCACCTCACAGATCTGGTGCTGCAGACCGTCGAGAAAATCCCGAACGGCCGCCAGATCCGGCCGATCGTTCGCGTCGGACTCGCTACCAGAGCGGGGGGGGGAAGAATCAGACATGGATGAATCGGTCCTCTGGTTACAATATCGAGCGCTCGGCGGAACGCGACAGGCTACCGCATCGCGTTTTCGGCGGTGAGGGCGTGGCCGGAGGGCCCGCTCACCGATAGAATGCGCCGCCTCCGAATCCGAGGTCGAGCGATGGCCTCGTCGGCCATCCGAGGTAGCCAGTGATGACCCGCCCCGAAAAACGCCCCGAACGACCGCATTTTTCCTCTGGCCCCTGTGCGAAGCGGCCGGGCTGGGAAATCGGCGTCCTGTCCGAGGCCCTCACCGGTCGCTCCCACCGCGCGGCGCCCGCCAAGGCGCGCATCCAGGAGGTCTCCGACCGCAGCCGCTCGATCCTCGGGATCCCGGAGGATTGGAAGCTCGGTCTGGTCCCCGCCTCCGATACCGGGGCCGTCGAGATGGTGCTCTGGTCCATGCTCGGAGCCCGGGGCGTCGATCTGCTCGCCTGGGAGAGCTTCGGGGCGGGATGGGTGGGCGACGTCGTGAAACAGCTCGAACTCCCGGACCATCGTGCGCTCGAGGCCACGTACGGCGAACTCCCCGATCTTCTCTCCGTCGATTTTTCGCGGGACGTCGTCTTTACCTGGAACGGCACGACGTCCGGAGTCCGAGTGCCCAATGGCGACTGGATCCCGGCGGATCGGGAGGGACTCACGATCTGCGACGCGACTTCCGCCGTCTTCGCGATGAACCTCGCCTGGGACAAGCTCGACGTGGTGACCTGGTCCTGGCAGAAGGTGTTAGGCGGTGAGGCCGCCCACGGGATGCTCGCGCTCTCGCCCCGCGCAGTCGAACGACTCGAATCCCATACGCCTCCCTGGCCGCTGCCCAAGATCTTTCGGCTGACCAAGGGGGGTCGGCTCAACGAGGGGATCTTCGAGGGTTCGACGATCAACACGCCATCGATGATCTGCGTGGAGGACGCGGTCGACGGACTGCGTTGGGCGGAGTCGGTGGGTGGGCTTCCGGGCCTGATGGGTCGGGCCGAGGCAAATCTGTCCGCCGTCGCGGACTGGGTCGAGAATTCCTCCTGGGCCGCCTTTCTGGCCACGGACCCCGCGACACGCTCATGCACATCCATCTGCCTGCGCATCACGGACGATTGGGCGAAGGGCCGCGAGGAGGTCGAGGTCTCCGCGACGATCAAGGCCGCCGCCAGACGCCTCGACCAGGAGGGCATCGCCTTCGATATCGGGTCCTATCGCGACGCACCGACGGGCCTGCGGCTCTGGGGGGGCGCGACGGTCGAATCTTCCGACCTCGAAGCCCTGCTCCCGTGGCTCGACTGGGCCTGGGCCGAAGCGAAGAGCGACGCCGGCTAGCCTCGCAGTAGCGACCCGCGGCGATCCGCCGACGCCGACTTCAGTCCGCTACGGCTACCTTGAGAGCCTGAAGTCGCTGGATCTTCTCCTCCTGAGCGCGCAGGCGATCTTTCTTCACATCGAGTTCCGCGCGGATGGACGCGTAGAGCCGTTCCTGATTGTTCATCCGCTTGCGCATCCGCACCTCGGCCTGCTTGGCGACCTCGAGTTCTTCGGCGAGCTTCGACGCTCGTTCTCGGCTTTCCGAGAGCTCGGCCCGAACGGCCTCAAGCCCGCTGCCCGAGACCGGGGCGTCCGACCCGGCAGCAGAGACCGCCGTCACCGCTTCGAGCTTTGCGGCACTCGCTGCCTCCGCCGCCCTCGCCGAGAATTCGACCCGAGCCTCGAGCTGAGCCACCTGCTGCGCGAGTTGCTCGCGTTCGGCACGGCTGCGATCGCGCTCACGTTCGACCCGTTCGATCTGGTCTTCGAGGTCACCGATTCGCGAAGCGGTTCCGAGCGGAAGATCCGGCACTCCCTTGGCCTTTCGCTTCTTCGCCTTATCCACTCGCTTGCGCTGGGCCGCGAGTTCCCCGGACTGCTTCTTTCTTGCCTGGACCTCGCGAGAAAGTCGCGCCGTCAGCTCTTCGCGATCCCCGACGAGTTTCTCTTTGTCCGCCGAAAGGAGCGACGCCCGTGCCTCGGCACTTCGCCACATCCGCGCGAGACCGAGAACGACCGCGAGTGTGACCCCGATCAGAACCACCACGCCGCTCGACATCAACACTCCTCCTTCGCGCCCGGATGCTCTCTGCACTCGGGCCCGCCCCAGTCTACACTTCACGGCCCCATTGCTGCAGCCACCAACGTACACAAGGGAAATCACCGACCGTGGGTCACGCCGACCGATTGATTCGAGCCGCTCGCGATCTCTCCAAGACGCTCGAGCCGATGCACTTCGCCGAACCGGTCACCCACGTCTACAACCCTCTGGTGCACGCTGGCCGCGGTCATCGCCGCTACCTCAATCGCTTCGGAGACGGCCGGAGACGCGTCGTATTCCTCGGAATGAACCCGGGGCCCTACGGGATGACGCAGACCGGCGTACCCTTCGGCGAGATCGCAGCCGTGCGTGACTGGATGGGCATCGAGGAGCGGATCGAGCGACCCGACCCGGAACACCCGAAACGCCCCGTAGACGGTTTTGCCTGCACCCGGAGCGAGGTCAGCGGAGCCCGGCTCTGGGGCGCGATCGCCAACCACTGGGGTCATCCGGAAGCATTCTTTCGCGACCATTTCGTCGCGAATTACTGCCCGCTCGTGTTCATGGAAGACTCGGGACGCAACCGCACCCCCGACAAGCTTCCCGCGAGCGAACGCGAACCGCTCTATGCCGCCTGCAACGTTCATCTTCGTCGGTTGATCAAGATCCTGGATCCGGAATGGGTCGTCGGCGTCGGCAGCTTCGCCGAATCCCGCGCTCGCGATGTACTCGGCGATCTCGACCTTCGCTTCGGACGCGTCCTGCACC
>JAPYTP010000040.1 GCA_029941885.1 Myxococcota bacterium | reverse complement strand
CCTTTGCGCCAATCTCGTCGGGGGCCCATTTGGAACCCTTGTCGAAGGTCGGGCCGTCCCGCCATCCGTCGGATACGCCGATCAATCCGCCCTTCACCTCGAATACGCGACCCGACACCTCCCTCGACAGCGGGCTGCCGAGCCAGACGACCAACGGTGAGACGTTGCCGGGGTGACTCTCGTCGAAGGCGTCGCCATCCGGGGCCACCATGTCCGTGAAGATCGCTTCGGTCATGCGCGTCCGCGCCGCCGGCGCAATCGCGTTCGAGGTCACGCCGTAGCGCCCGAGTTCGGCGGCCTGCACCAACGTGAGCCCAGCGATGCCGGCTTTGGCGGCGGAGTAGGTGCCCTGGCCGACACTGCCCTGAAGGCCCGCGCCGGAACTCGTGTTGATGATCCGGGCATCGACGGTTTCACCGGCCTTCGACTTCGTGCGCCAGTGTTCGCTGGCGTGCTTGCTGATGCAGAAGTGGCCCTTCAGGTGGACATTGATGACGGCATCCCATTCCTCTTCCGAGGTCGAGACGAACATTCGGTCGCGCAGAAAACCCGCATTGTTTACGACCACGTCGAGTCGCCCGAAAGTGTCGAGGGCCTGCTCGACGATGCGCGCCCCCGCCGCGAAATCCGAAACGCTGTCGGTGTTGGCGGCGGCTTCGCCGCCCATGTCGGCGATCTCCTGGGCGACGGCTTCCGCCGGTCCCTTCGATCCACCTTCTCCATGGTTCGAGACGCCGAGGTCGTTGACGACGACCTTGGCCCCCTCTGCCGCGAACGCCAACGCGTGTTCGCGTCCGAGTCCCCCCCCGGCGCCGGTTACGATGACGACGCGTCCCGCACAAATACCGCTCATCTGACGATCCTTTCTCGATCGATCTCTCATCCGCCGACGTCCCGGGTAAGACGGGCTTTCCATCCGGGCATCCTCGGCGGTCGTGCTTGCTCTTCGGTTCTTCTTGAACGCCTACAGACGTTCGAGGATGGTCACATTCGCTTGCCCGCCTCCCTCACACATGGTCTGGAGGCCATAGCGGGCGCCGCTTCGTTCCATCTCGTTCAAGAGCGTGGTCATGAGTCGTGTTCCGGTGGCACCGATCGGATGGCCCAGTGCCATGGCGCCGCCATTGACGTTGACCTTCTCCATGTCCCAGTCGAACTCCTTCTGCCAGGCGAGCACGACCGAGGCGAAGGCCTCGTTGATCTCGACGACACCGATCTCGTCTTTGCTCATGCTGGCCTTCTCGAGGGCGCGCCGGGTCGCCGGAATCGGAGCGGAGAGCATGAAGATCGGGTCATCGGCGAGCACCGAGATGTGATGGATGCGAGCGCGGGGGGTGAGGCCATGGTCCTTGACCGCCTGTTCCGATGCGACCAGGATGGCGGTTGCGCCATCGGAAATCTGACTGGCGTGTGCGGCTGTCAGTTTCCCGCCTTCGATGAGCGGATTCAGACTCGCGAGCTTCTCGGGGTTCGGTTCGCGCATCCCTTCGTCGTCCTCGATCCCTGCCAGGGGCAGGATCTCGTTCTTGAAGCGGCCTTCCCGGGTCGCGGCGATGGCGCGGTTGTGGCTACTGATCGCGAGCTGATCCATGTCGTCGCGGGTGATATCCCATTTGTCCGCGATCATCTCGGCGCCGCGAAACTGAGAGACCTCCTGGGTGCCATAGCGATCGACCCAACCCGTCGACCCCGAGAAGGGATCTTCGAACCCGAGGTCCGCGGCGCAGGTCATCGCCGAGGAGATCGGGATCTGGCTCATGCTCTGGACGCCGCCGGCGACGATCAGGTCGGCGGTCCCGCTGAGGACACCCTGGGCGGCGAAATGGACGGATTGTTGGGAGGAACCACACTGACGATCGATCGTGACGCCGGGGACGTGCTGTGGCAGGCCGGCGGCGAGCCAACAGGTTCGAGCAATGTCGCCCGCCTGGGAGCCGATCGTGTCACAGCAGCCGAAGATCACGTCCTCGACGGCATTCGGATCGACCTGGGTTCGCTCCATCAGACCCTTGAGGACATGGGCGCCCAGGTCCGCGGAGTGAACCCCCGCGAGCCCGCCATTTCGTCTTCCGACCGGGGTGCGTACTGCGTCGATGAGATACGCCTCTGCCATTTCGTTTCTCCTGTCGGCCGCAGCGCGAGGCGATGACGACCCTGAATGTGCGCGAGCGATTCGCCCGCAAGTAGTGAGTGCCTAGCGGGTGCAGAGCACCGATGAGCCGTGACCGAAGAGGCCTTGGTTTGCGGTGATGCCGACCTTCGCGCCGTCGACCTGTCGTTCCCCTGCCTGGCCCCGTAGCTGCCAGGTGAGTTCGCAGACCTGTGCGATCGCTTGGGCGGGAACGGCCTCGCCGAAGCAACCGAGGCCACCGCTCGGGTTGACCGGGATGCGTCCGCCGATCTCCGTGTCGCCGCTGCGGAGCAGCGCTTCTGCTTCGCCGGGCTTGCACAGGCCGATGTTCTCGTACCAATCGAGCTCGAGTGCCGACGAGAGGTCGTAGACCTCGGCCAGGTCCACGTCTTCCGGACCGATGCCCGCCTCCTGATAGGCGGCGTAGGCGATCGAGTCCCGGAAGCTGCGGTCCGGGGCCGGGATGCCCGCGGCCGAGTCGGTCGAGAAATCCGGCATGTCGATCACGGTCTGTGGGAAGGTCGGTGAGATCGTCGACACGCCCGAGATTCGCACCGGGTTCGCGACACCGTGCTTCTTCGCGAAATCCATCGACGTGATCACCAGGGCCGCACCGCCATCGCTGGTCGCGCAGATTTCGAAGAGTCGCAGCGGCTTGGAAACCAGCGGCGAGGCGAGTACTTCTTCTTCGGTGAAGATCTTCTTGTAGCGGGCGTTCGGGTTCGAGACGCCGTGTCGGCTATTCTTCACCTTGATGCGGGCGAAGTCCTGTTCCGTGGCGCCGTACAGGTCCATCCGCCGTTGGGCCCAGAGTCCGAAATAGGTCGGGTTCGTCGCGCCGAGGAGCCGAAAACGCAGCCAATCGGGGTCGAGGGTTCGCTCTCCCTTGTTCGGTGCGAGGAACCCCTTGGGCGTGGTATCCGCACCGGCAACGACCACCACCTCGGCCATCCCGGACAGGATGCGCGTGCGAGCGATGTCGATTGCCTGGGCGCCCGTCGCGCATGCGGCATAACAACTTGCGATCGGAATCCCGGTCCACCCCATCGCCTTGGCGAAGGTCGCTCCCGCGACGTAGCCCGGGTAGCCATTGCGCATCGTGTCACCGCCGACGATGAAGTCGACGTCGGTCCATTCGAGCCCAGCGTCCTTCATGGCGTCCTTGATAGCGACCACACCGTACTCGGCAAAATTGCGTCCCCACTTGCCCCAGGGATGCATCCCCGCGCCCAGAATCGCGACATCGTTCTTGCTCATCTTGTTCTCCTTGGACCGTACCGGCCGACGTCGATTTGCGACCGCACTATGACTGCACCCCGTTCGGGTGGATCTTTCTGGTGCGCGCTTCGCGCGCACTGACTAATTCGCTACGGGCTTCCACTTCCAGACGATGTACTCGTTCTCGTCGTCCTCGTAGAGCGTTGCGAGAACCAGCTGCATCTCCTGCCCGACCTCGATCGATTCTGGATCGACCCCGTCTGCGAGCTGGCCGAGGACGACCATGCGCTCTTCGGTCAACTCGACCGCCGCCACCGTATAGGGCTCGAAGGGTTCCTTCGAAATGTACGGGTCCGGTGGCGGGTAGTGGTTCGTGGTGTACGACCAGAGCTTGCCGCGATTCGAGAGAGCAACCTCCTTGAGCTCGACGTCGGCATGGCCCGGTGCATGGCTGATGGCCACGTCCTTCGGGAAGAAAAACGTTCCGCTCGACTCGTCCTTGTATCCGAGGAGCTGGGGGTTGTCCTCGTCCATCGTGAGCCAGCCCTCGATCGCGGGGACCCGGTTCTTTGCGGTGCTCATCTAGAATCACTCCTTGGCAAGATTCGTTCTCTCGTTCTCTCGGTGTTCGTCTCGGAGCGGGCTGTCGCTCGGGAGAGGCGGCGTTCTCCAGAATACCCTGCTCGCGGGCGTTTCCTCGTGCGTCCTACGCGGAAAGCGGTGTGAATCCGAAGCTCTCCGCGGGGAGCCGGTCCTCGAACAGGGCGCCCGCGAGGCGCTCCCGATGCCACGCCGTCTCACCCCAGGCCAGATCGAGCGTCCAGGCGCGACGCATCCAGACGTGCAGGTCCTGCTCCCAGGTGTAGCCGAGGGCGCCGTGAACCTGCAGGGATGCGGCGGAGGCCTGCAGTGCGGCCTCGCCTGCGCTGATCTTGGCCATTGAAACGTCGATCGAGCGGGTCCTCTCACCGCGGGCAACGGAGTGTGCTGCGCGTTCGACGTGGCTTCGGGCGTATTCGAGCATGACCTTCACGTCCGCGATCTGGTGTTTGACCGCTTGGAACGTGCCGATCGGAACGCCAAATTGCTTCCTCTCCGTCGTATATCCGACGGACAGCGCGATCAGCTGTTCGCAGGTGCCGAGCTGTTGGGCAGCGCAGGCGAGGGCGCCGCGGTCGAGTGCTGCCGTTTCGAGTCGCTCGGCCTCGCCGCCGCTCGCGATCAACTGGTCGGGCTGCGGGTCGAATTCGACAGTCGACAGCTTCTGGGACGGATCATTCGATCTCTGGGGCGTGATTCCTGCCGAGGCCTTCGGAACCGCATACAGGCCGTCGCCCGATCGCAGGATCAGGAGGTCTGCGATCTCCGCCTCCGGGACCAGCGGCGAGGAGGGCTGGCCGACGGCGACGATGGCGCTCCCGGCCGCGATCTTCGGGAGCCAGTCCGCGGCGAGGCCCTCGCGTCCACACTCGCGCAGGAGCGGAACCGCGACGGCAGCGGTCGGGACGACGGGTTCGGCGAGCGCTGCGCGGCCGATCTCGACGAGCACGAGCACGAGGTCGATCTCGTTCATGCCGAGCCCACCGTGCTCTTCGGGGACCAGTAGACCGGGCACGCCGATCTCGGCAAATTTGGTCCAGAATTCCGACGACCGGCCGGTCTCGCTCTCCCACTGAGCGCGCACGAATTCGACGCTGCACTCTCCTTGCAGAAAGTCGCGAACGGTTTCCTGGAGCAGTCTCTGGTCTTCGGTGAAGTTGAATTCCATGGGTCTCTCCCTTCCGCCTACTTGCGCGGCATGCCGAGGATGCGCTCGGCGATGATGTTGCGCTGGATCTCGTTCGTGCCCGCGTAGATCGGGCCGGCAAGCGCGAAGATGTACCCGTCGAGCCATTCCCCGACGTCGCCCGCCGCAGGCGAACCCGGCAGGAGTTCTGCGCGATAGCCGAGGAGCTTGAGGGCCGTCTGGTGCATCTTCGTGTCGAGTTCGGACCAGAAGATCTTGTTGAGACTCGACTCGGCGCCGATCTTGCCCCCTGCGAGGAGCCGCGAAACCGTCTGATAGGTATTCAGCGCATAGGCTTCCGCATCCATCCAGCATTGGGCGACGGTGCTGCGGAGCTCGGGAGCGACGTAGGCGCCACTCGCGACGGTCTGCTTGTACAACTCGACGAGCTTGCGAGCGGTGTCCTGGAAACGGGCCGGGCTGCGGAGCATCAGACCCCGCTCGAAGCCGGCGGTCGCCATCGCCACGTCCCATCCCTTGCCCTCGTCACCGAGCTGGTTGGCGATCGGCACACGGGCATCGTCGAAGAACACCTCGGCGAAGGCCTTCTTGTTATTCAGCTTCTCGATCGGTCTGACGGTGATGCCCGGGGTGTCGAGGGGGATGAGGATGAAGGTCAGACCCTTGTGTCGACTCGAGTCGGGGTCGGATCGGAACATGCCGAAGAGCCAGTGCGCGAAGGCACCACGGCTGGCCCAGGTCTTCTGTCCGTTGATGACGAAATCGTCCCCATCCTTGATGGCAGTGGCCTGGATATTGGCCATGTCCGAGCCGGCGTTCGGCTCCGACCACCCCTGCGCCCAGACTTCTTCGGAGGAGGCCATCTTGGGGAGGAAGCGCGCCTTCTGCTCCGGTGTGCCGACTTCCATGATGGTCGGGCCGAGCAGGAAGATCCCGTTCTGGTTCACACGACCGGGCGCGCCGGCACGGTAATACTCCTCTTCGAAAATCAACCATTCGAGAAGATTCGCCCCTCGACCCCCGTACTCGACGGGCCACGGGACCATCGCGAAGCCCCCCGCGTGGAGCTTCTTCTCCCAATCTCGGTGGGCCTCGAAACCCTCCTTCGTATCGAAGGAGGGCAGCTTCTCTTTCGGGACGTTCGCTTCGAGCCAGCTTCGGGCTTCCTTTCGGAAGGCCTCCTGCTCGGGGGTGTAGTTCAGGTCCATATCGATTCCTTGCGCGAGGAGTTGGGCGACCCCGGGATGCGGCGGTCGCCGCGGCTGTGGTGTCGGCTAGAAGCTCGCGTCGCGCTTCTCGACGAAGGCGTTTCGGGCTTCCTGGGAGTCGGGCGTCGTATAGAGCTCGAGCGTGAAACCCTGCTCGAAGCGGTAACTCTTCTTGACGTCGAGGACCTCGATCCCGTTCGCCGAGGCCTTCCCGAGTCGCAGGGCAGTCGGACTCTTCGCCGCGATCGATCTCGCGACCTCCATGACCTCATCGCGCAATTTTTCACGCGGGACGACGCGCTCGCAACCCCCCACGCGATAGAGCTCCTCCGCATCGATGGCTTCACAGGTGTAGAGCATCCGGCGCGCCTTCTGGACGCCGACGAGTCGCATGAGATGGGTCATCGCGCCGAGTGCGCCGCGATCGATCTCGGGAAGCTGAAAGGTGGCGTCCTCGGAGGCGATGACGAAATCGGCGGCGCCGGAGATTCCGATCCCGCCGCCGATGCAGAAGCCGTGGACGGCTGCGATGGTCGGAACGGGGCAGTCGTAGACGGCACCGAAGCTGTCGTAACACCCACGGTTCAGCTCGACGATCAGGTCGCCATTTTCGGCGAGTTCCTTGATGTCGACGCCGGCCTGGAAGCCTCGACCCTCCGACCGGATCACGACGCAATTGACTTCGGGGTTCCGTCCCAGCGCGGTCATCTTGTCCGCAAATTCACGCCAGCCCGCGTTGTCCAGCGCGTTCACCGGCGGCGAGTTGATGATCAGCTCGCCCACGCCGTCCTGGATTTCGACATCGATTGCCATGATCGATTCTCTCCCGGTCGCCTTGTCATGCGACCCTTGTTGATCCGAGTGTTTGTTCGATTTCGCCGGCCCGTTCGGGTCCGCATCGGAATCGACTTAGCGGCAGAGCCGCGAAAGCGTCTGCTCGGCTTCTTCGATGATTCGTTTGATGAGTGCTTCGCAGGTCGGTCGGTCATCGATCAGGCCCGCCACGGTGCCGCTCGCGAGGTAGCCCCGGACCGGATCACCGTCCGCGACCCCGATGCGGGCCAGGATTGGCGCGTTCGCCGCCATGATCATCTGGGCGTTCGTTAGTTTCTGGTTGCGACGCATGGCCAGTCCGCTTCGGAGCAGGTCGGGGATCGAGGCTCCCGTTTCGCGTCGAAGCGCGAGGGCATTCTGGAAAGCCATCAGGAGCTTCCGTACGGGCCCGGCGCTTTCGAGCCTGCGGAGCAACTCGTTTGCAACCATTCGCTGAGGCAGGCCGTCGAGGGCCGTGCTGAGGACGATGTCCGTCATCTCCGCCTCGAGGTAGCGCTCGAGAGTGATGTCCGGGACCGGGCTCTCCGCAGTCATCAGGAATCGCGTTCCCATCGCGACTCCTTCGGCACCGAACGCGAGGGCGGCGACGAGGCCGCGTCCATCGCGAAAGCCGCCGGCGGCGACGACGGGGACGCTGACCGCATCGGCAGCGGCGGGAGCGAGCAGCGAGGTCGGCGTCGAGCCCGTGTGGCCGCCGCCTTCACCTCCTTGCACGATGATGATGTCAGCCCCGAGCTTCTCCGCTTTCGGGGCGTGTTTCACCGCACCGCAGGTCGGGACGCAGACGACACCGCCGTCCTTCAATTTCTGGATCAGTTCCGCGTTGGGGGCGCGGTTGTAACCCGCTGCTCGTACGCCCTGGCGAATGATCGCGTCGGAGATCAGATCGGCGCCGGGTGCGTCCATCAGGAAATTCACGCCGAACGGTCGATCGGTCAGCTTCCGGACGTTCAGAATCACCGCCTCGACCTGCTCGGGCGGAATCGTGGCCGCCGCGAGAAAACCGAAAGCGCCCGCATTGCACGCACCCGCGACCAACTCCGGTGTGGCGACCCACCCCATCCCCGTCTGGAGGATCGGATAGTCGCAGCCGAGCATCTCGGTCACGCGCGTCTTGAGGGGATTGGGCAAGCGAGGGGGCTCCTGAGAGGCATAAGGAGGGGCAAGGAGAGAGGCATGATGAGAGACGGACGATGTCGCTTCGCACGGCGAAGCGTTCGCCGGTTGCTATTCCGGGTTGGCGACTTCTCGACCGAGAAATCCTTTCGGATCGATCGTGTCACGAATGAGTGCGAGTTCGTCGGCGGTCGGAAGACGGGTTTCCGGGGTCTTGCTCTCGATCACGAGTTCGAACCCGGTGTTCTCGGCGACCTGATCCACGCTGACGCCGGGGTGAACCGACTTGAGACGCATACTCTTGTCGGGCGTTTCGAAATCGTAGACGGCCAGGTTCGAGATCACGAGTCGGACGTCGTGGGCCCGGGTCGAGGCCGGATTGAGTTTCGCGGCGCGGTCGTGACCGACGCCGGAGACGACGTCGACCTTCGGCACGAATACCTTGGTGCTCTGATTGGGCACCCAATAGCTCGTGATGTGCGAAATCGTGTTTCCCGGTGCCCCGCGCATGCCGAGCAGTTGTGCCTTCGGCTTGGCGTGTTCGCCGATGCAGGCGAAATTGTGGTTGCCGAAGCGGTCGATCTGGCTGGCCGCCATGATCACGTGGCGATTGCCGTTCCACAGATGGTCGAAGATCGCCCGAAAGGGGAGCCACGCCTCGACGACCGGCTCGTGGGCCGGACCCGAGACCGGATTCGGCACATCGACGACCGTACACACTCCGTCGGTCATGAGCAGATCGGGTTCGAAGGTCGCCTTGGCGAGTCGCGCGCCGATCGCGGGCGCGGTCCCAAAACAGCTCGCCAGGATCTCTCCGTTGTCCCGGAATGCGTCCGCACAGGCGGTCGCACAGATTTCTCCGCGTGTTGTTTCCGTCATCGCTTCGCCACCGCCTCCTGGTATTCGGCCTCGCTTTCGAGATCGAGGTAGGTCTTCTTGAATTCGAGCCAGGCGTCCTCGTCCTTGGCGGTCGCGGCGTATTCCTTCTGGAAGACCTCGTCGCGGCCGTAATCCGGCGGGCATTCGGTGAAGTGCGCACCGTTCGGCGCTTCGATTACGCCGTCGACCATCGTGCGATTGATGATTCGAGACTGGAGCGGGCCTTCGTTCGCCATCTCCGCGGTCGACATGATCTTTTCGACCGTCATGAAGCGGCGCTTCGCTGCGCGGCAATACATATCGTCGAAGTACGGGTCGGGACCGAGATATTGGCCGTTGCCCCGTTCGTCGCCGCGGTTCATGTGGATGAACGCGATGTCGAGATCGAGCGCCGGCATCGCGACCAGCTCTTCCGCGTCCTCGTAGGGCGACTTCACGAGCTTGATGTCGGGGTTGATGTCGAGCACGTCCGAGCCGAGGCCGGAGCGAGTCGGGAGGAAGGGCAGCCTGTGCGACGCCGCGAGGAGTCCCCATTGGAGCATGCCCTCGTCGAGCTCGGCTGCGGCAATGGCTCCGGCCTGTCGGGCCTTTCGAAAATGCGGTTCGAGAGCGATCGAATCGAGCGAGACGAAGCCGTAGACGAGCTTCTTGATCTTGCCGGCATTACAGAGGAGACCGACTTCGGGCCCACCGTAGGTCACGACGGTGAGGTCCTTGACGCTCGATCGCAGGATTTCACGGACGATCGACATGGGTTTGCGGCGCGAGCCCCAGCCCCCGATTCCGATCGTCATTCCGCTACGGAGCTCAGAGACCGCCTCGCGCTCCGTCGTCCGCTTGTCCATTTCTGCTCCATTCCCAAGAGTCGGTCGCCGCAGGCGCGCGCTTCACCGTGACGGGCGAGACGCGGGCCGACTGAGTGGTCGTCCGCCAAGTTTGCGTCTTTTCGGCCAGCCCAGCTCGGGTCGGACTCGTGGAAAAGCGCTCGTTTCGGTTCGGGATCCCGCGGGTAGCTCAGGCTCTCCCAAAGGAGTGCGGTGGGGCCCCGGATCGCGCGGTTCGGGCCTGGCCGAACCGGGGAGTATCATAACGATACGTTCCGTATCTCTCTACCCCTGGAATTGGACTCCGGTGCGATTCAACGCACTTAGAGCACACTAATTTCCCTGCCATGGGACGACGGCCTCGAAACCTTCGACTCTGCCAGCTGTCGGATCAGCGCCTCCAGAAACGCGGGACGAACGGGTGGTAAAGACGGGACGCCCGACCGGATTCAACCCTGCGCGAATCGCTTTGCCAGTTGACTGGCGAGCCCGATGTAGCGCTCGGGGCTGAGCGCCATCAGCTCGGCGCGTGCGTCGGCCGGCAGTTCGAGTGTCTCGACGAAGCGGGCGAGTGTCTCGGCATTGATTTCCTGCCCCCGGGTCAGGGCCTTCAACTTCTCGTAGGGCTCCTCGATCCCGTGCCGTCGCATCACCGTCTGGACGGCCTCGGCGAGCACCGCGTGATTGTCCTCGAGGTCCTCGGCGATGCGCTCCGGGGCGACCGCGAGTTTGTCGAGGCCTCGCCGTGCCGATCGAATTGCAAGCACACCGTGACCCACACCGAGGCCGACGTTTCGGAGCGCCGTCGAATCCGAGAGGTCGCGCTGCCACCGGGAGACCGGGAGCTTTTCGGCCAGGTGTCCGAGGATCGCGTTCGCCATTCCGAGGTTGCCCTCGGCGTTTTCGAAGTCGATCGGATTGACCTTATGGGGCATCGTCGAGGAGCCGACCTCGCCCTCGACGAGGCGTTGCGTGAAGTATCCGATCGAGATGTAGCTCCAGAGATCCCGCGCGAAGTCGAGCAGGACCGTGTTCCACCGGATCAAGCCGTGGAAGAGCTCCGCGATCCAGTCGTGGGGCTCGATCTGGGTGGTCATCGGATTCCAGACGAGCCCGAGCGACTCGACGAAGGCCCGGGTATGCGCTTCCCAGTCGACTTCGGGGTAGGCAGCGACATGCGCCGCATAACTTCCGACGGCACCGTTCGCCTTCCCGAGAATCTCGACCGCGGCGACCGCGTCCCGCTGTCGCACCAGGCGTGCCCCCACGTTGGCGATCTCCTTGCCGAGCGTCGTCGGGGTGGCCGGTTGGCCATGGGTGCGCGATAGCATCGGTTGCTCTGCGGTCGCGCCCGCGAGGCCTCGCAGATGCTCGATGAGCCGATTCATCTCGGGAATCACGACCTCGTCGCGAACGTCCTTCAGCATCAGCGCGTAGGACAGGTTGTTGATGTCTTCGGAGGTGCAGGCGAAATGGACGAACTCGAGACTGCCCGCCAGATCTGGATGGGCCGCGAGCTTGTCCTTGATCCAATACTCGACGGCTTTCACGTCGTGATTGGTCCGGGATTCGATTCCGCGAATGGCCTCCGCATCCTTGGGTGAGAAGTCGCTGAGGATCGCCTCCAGATGAGATCCGGCGCTTGGCGAAAGCGTGGGGACCTCGGCGATCGGAGCGGCCTCCGCGAGGGCCTCGAGCCAGCGGATCTCCACCTGCACGCGGTACCGGATCAGTCCGAATTCGCTGACGAAGGGGCGCAGGTCGTCGAGCTTGTTCCGGTATCGACCATCGAGGGGTGAGATGGCCAGGAGCGAGGCGTGTTCGGGAGAGTTCGTCATGAGAGATCCTTCTCGATCGTTCGGTCGAGGCGAGTGTGGTGGGCGACGGCCTCGGAAACTGGGTTCCCGGGTCTGCGCCGGGATCCTAGGCGAGCCATGCGCGGGCGTTTCGGAAGAGTCGGATAAAGGGGGCATCCTCCCCCCAGTCCTCCGGGCACCAGGAATGCTGGACGCTTCGAAAGACTCGTTCGGGGTGGGGCATCATGATCGTCACTCGACCATCGGGTGTCGTGAGCGCTGTCATCCCGTCGGGCGAGCCGTTCGGATTCGCGGGATAGCGGGTCGCGATGCGGTCGTGCCCATCGACGAAGCGAGCCGCGATCAATCCCGCGGATTCCATTCGTTCCCGCGCCGCCCCGTCCGCGAACTCGACCCGGCCCTCGCCGTGCGCGACTGCGATCGGCAGTCGGGCACCGGCCATGTCCGTGAGCAGGATCGAGGGGCTCGGCTCGATCCGAACCAGGGAAAGGCGCGCCTCGAACTGTTCCGAGCGGTTCCGGAGGAAGCGCGGCCAATCGGAAGCACCCGGGATCAGCTCCTTCAGATGGGAGAGCATCTGACAGCCGTTGCACACCCCGAGCGCGAAACGGCGGGGATCTGCGAAGAATCCCTGGAAGTCATCCCGCAGTCGATCGTGGAAGAGAATCGACTTCGCCTAGCCCCCACCGGCCCCCAATACGTCGCCAGAGGAGAACCCGCCGCAGGCGACGAGTCCCTGGAACTCCGCGAGCGTGCGGTCCCCTGCCATGAGATCACTCATGTGGACGTCGATCGCGTCGAAGCCCGCGCGGTCGAAGGCGGCGGCCATCTCGACCTGCCCGTTGACGCCCTGTTCACGCAGGATCGCGATCCGGGGTCTCGCCGCGCCAGCGATGTTGAAACGCGTTGCGAGGTCGAAGGGAATCGAAGCGGTCAGGCCCGGATCGTCCAGGTCACAACGGGTCTCGTTTTCCTCGTCGGCGCACGCGGGGTCGTCGCGCAGCCGCTGGATTCGCCAGGTCGTGTCGGACCAGTCGCGTCGCAGGGATGCGCGGGAGGCCTCGAGGACCGGCCGGCCGCCGTCGAGGATCACGACCTGGTCATCGTCGCGCAGACTTCCGATCGGGTGGAGTACGTCCGTCAGTCCGGCGTCGCTGAAGGCGCGGGCGATCTCGTCCAGATCGCGGGTGCGGATCTGGATCACCGCGCCGAGTTCCTCGTTGAAGAGCTTGCCGATCGTTGCGCCCGGGAGGGAGTCGAGCTCGATCTCGAGGCCGGTCCCCCCGGCGAAGGCCATCTCGACAAGCGTCGCGAGCAGGCCTCCATCGGATCGATCGTGATAGGCCAGCAGCGACTCACTCCGAATCAAGTCCTGGATCGCCCCGAAGAAATTGCGCAGGGGCGCCGGGTCGTCGACGTCGGGTGCTTCGTCGCCGATCGCCGAGTAGACCTGAGCGAGGACCGAGGCGCCGAGCCGATTGCGCCCGAATCCGAGGTCGATGAGGAGGAGCTGGGTTTCGGACTCGCGACGGAGCTCCGGTGTGAGGGCGAGGCGCACATCGTCGACCGAAGCGAAGCCTGTGACGATCAGCGAGAGCGGGGCGGTGACCGCTCTTTCCTCGCCGTCTTCGTCCCAGACCGTTCGCATCGACATCGAATCCTTGCCGACGGGGACCGCGATTCCGAGGGCGGGGCAGAGTTCGAGGCCCACGGTCTCCACCGCATCGTAGAGTCGGGCGTCCTCGCCGACATGGCCCGCCGGTGCCATCCAATTGGCCGAGAGGCGAATCTGTGAAAGGGCCGGAATCGGAGCGCATGCGAGATTCGTGAGCGTTTCGCCGATTGTCATCCGCGCCGCTGCCTTCGCGTCGAGGAGCGCGATCGGAGTTCGCTCGCCGATCGCCATCGCCTCGCCGGTGACCGTGGAAAAGCCGCCGGACGTGATCGCCGCGTCCGCAACTGGAACCTGCCAGGGCCCGACCATCTGGTCGCGCGCGACCAATCCGGTGACCGTCCGATCGCCAATCGAGATCAGGAACGTCTTGTCACCGACCGTGGGGAGTTGCAAGACGCGCCGCGTGGCTTCCGCCGGATCGAGTTTTTCCGCGTCGAAGCTCTCACGGGGCTTCTCGGCGCGCTTCACGTCGCGATGCATCTTGGGCGGCTTGTCCAGGATGATCGCGAGGGGCACGTCGATCGGTTGTTGTGCGTCCGCCGCGTCCGCCGAGAGAAGGGGATCTTCGACCCGCAGGTGTCGTTCGGCGGTCGCTTCGCCCACGATGGCGAAGGGGCAGCGCTCGCGGCGGCAGATCGCTTCGAAGTCCGGGATCCGTTCCGCGGCGAGGGTCAGGACGTATCGCTCCTGGGCCTCGTTGCACCAGATCTCGAGGGGCGTCATGCCGGGCTCGGCATTCGGTACGCGTCGCAGGTCGATGCGTCCGCCGCGTTCGCTCTGGTCGAGGATCTCGGGGAGCGCATTCGAGAGTCCACCGGCTCCGACGTCATGGATCGATAGAATCGGATTGTCGTCGCCGAGGGCGACACAACGATCGATCACTTCCTGGCAGCGTCGTTCGATCTCGGGGTTGCCGCGCTGGACCGATGCGAAATCGAGACTCTCGGCGCTCGTGCCCGTCGCCATCGACGACGCGGCCCCCCCTCCGAGTCCGATCAACATGGCGGGGCCGCCGAGCACGATCAGCTTGGACCCGGCCGGTGTGACCAATTTGTCGACGTGCATCGGACGCACGTTGCCCAACCCCCCCGCGAGCATGATCGGCTTGTGGTAGCCGCGGATCTCCGGGCCCTCGGCGCCCTGGATCTCCTGACAGTACGTGCGGAAATAGCCGGCCAGATTCGGTCGGCCAAACTCGTTGTTGAAGGCCGCGCCGCCGATCGGTCCCTCGAGCATGATGTCGAGGGCCGAGGCGATCCGGCCGGGTTTGCCGGGGTCGAGTTCCCAGGGCTTTCGTGCACCCGGAAGAAGCAGATTCGAGACGGAGAAGCCCGTGAGTCCGGCCTTCGGTTTCCCCCCGCGGCCGGTCGCGCCCTCGTCTCGAATCTCGCCGCCGGATCCGGTTGCCGCGCCCGGGAAGGGTGAGATCGCCGTCGGATGATTATGGGTCTCGACCTTCATGAGGATCTGTGCGGGTTCGTCGAACTGCTCGTAGCGTCCGGTCTCGGGCACCGGTTGGAAGCGTCCGCCGTCTCCACCCGCCACGACCGCGGCGTTGTCGGAATAGGCGGAGAGCACGCCATCCGGGGATTGATGCGTCGTGTTGCGGATCATCGCGAAGAGTGAGGTGTCGCGAGACTCGCCGTCGATCGTCCATTCGGCGTTGAAGATCTTGTGGCGGCAGTGTTCCGAGTTGGCTTGAGCGAACATCATCAGTTCGACGTCGGTGGGATTGCGGTCGAGTTCACGAAAGGCGTCGACCAGGTAGTCGACTTCGTCCGGGGCGAGGGCGAGGCCGAGCGTCCGGTCCGCCTCGCGAATCGCTTCCTGGCCGCGGGCGAGCACATCGACGGTTTCGAAGGGCACGGGCTCGGCGCGGGTGAACAGGGCGCTGGCCTCGTCGAGGTCGGTGAGGAGGCTTTCGGTCATCCGGTCGTGGATCTCGGGTCCTAGGCGGAGCGCTTCGTCCACGTCCGCGAGTCCCGTGAAACGGAAGACGGTTCCGCGCTCGACCCGACGGATCGCTCCGAGGCCGCAGTTCTGGACGATCTCGGTGGCCTTCGAGGACCACGGAGAAATCGTGCCGAAGCGCGGAACGGCGTAGATCTCGAGATCGCCGGAGGAAGCGGCCGCGTCTGCCCCGGAAATGCCCAGAAGCGACTCGAGGATCCTCTCTTCCGAAACATCGAGCGGACGCTCCGCGTCGATGAAGAAGACGAATTCCGATTCGAGATCCTGGAGGGAGGGCCGTGCCGCTCGCAGACTCTGGAGCAGACGCCGGCGCCGCGCGTCCGAATGGGCGGGAGCACCGCGCAAGGAGAACATCGGGGCCTCGGGACGGCCTAAGCCATCGTGTTGTGCCGCGTGCCCGAGTGGGGCCTCCCGTGAGGGAGTGGGGGGATCCGGATCAAATGCGATCTCGGCCGAAACGCCGGTCGTGCCTGGGAGGATTCGCCCGCGAATGGGGAGCGGGTCAGGCTGAGACGGCGGCTGCCGAGCGCAGCACCGGGTCGGAGCAGCGCGGACGGTCAGGAACGAGCGGGATTCTACGGCGTGTCGGCGCTTCCGGCCACACACGGAGTCCCCGAAAAGTCGTTGTCTCCGGCGCTTTTGCGCCTGTCGGTGCGCCGGCCCGCTATTCGAGTAGACGCAGCACGATGCTCATATTGGCGTTGGCCTGTCCGATCACCGTGACCGCCGCCTCCTGGAGGATCTGATTGCGGGCGAGCAGGGCGCTCTCGAGCGCGTAATCCGTGTCGCGGATCCGGGAGTCGGCGGCAGAGGTCGCCTCGATCTGCCCCCCGAATAGCCGGGATCTCGATTCGAGCCGGTTCTCGGCCATGCCAAATTGGGCGGCCAGCGCGGATGCGTTGGAGATCGCGGTGTCGATCGTGCTGATCGAGGTCGCGGCGGTGCCCGAGGTCGCGATGTCGAGGCTATCGACACCGATGCCAGAGGTGGAGGCGTCGACTCCAGACACGGTGATCGTGTCGCCCGCGGTGATCCCCACGGCGAGAACCACCTGAAGCGTGTCGTCGTCCAGGGGGTTGAAAGAGCTGAAATTCGTGTTCGCGGCGATCGCGTCGATATCGCTGAGGATCGCCTGGAATTGTGTGTTGAGCTGTGTGCGGGTCTGGCCCCCGAGTGCGCCGGAGGAGGATTGAACCGCGAGGGCTCGTGCATCCGAGAGCAGGGACGAGATCTCGCTCAGTCCACCCTGAGCGGTCTGGGCAAGCGAAATTCCGTCCTGGGTGTTCAGTTGCGCTCGAGAGAGGCTCGCGATGTCCGCGCGAAATCGTTCGGAGATGGCGAAACCCGCGGCATCGTCCGCCGCCGAGTTGATACGAAACCCCGAGGCCAGGCGGGCGCTCGATCTCGCGACACAAGACTCCCCTTGGCGAGTGGGCGAGTGGGCGAGTGGGCGAATCAGTCCCCCAGCATGAGGAGCGTGATCTTTTCCCTGCGGGCGGTGATCTCCGCTTCCGACTCTTCGACGAGGACCTCGTCGGGCTCGATTTCGAAGATGACCTGTCCAGCACTCACGACGGAACCGTCGGAATCGACCAGCAGGTTCTTCTTCACCGTTCCCGAGAAGGGTGCCAGAACCTTGTTGAACATCTTCATGACTTCGATGATGAAGAGCGGCTGCCCCTCGTCGAAGTGATCCCCTTCGTCGACGAGAATGTCGAGATGAGGTGCTTCGCGTGAGTAGAAGCTTCCCCCCATCGGTGTGACGATTTCGTTCGCGCTGGCCTTCGGGGGTGGAGCGAGGGCTCGTCGGAGGGTTTCCCCGCGCTCCCCGTCGAGGAAGGATTCGGGGAAGACCGGTTCGAGCAGGTCATTCACCGCGATGTCGAGGAACTCCGACTGAACGCCCAGCCGAGGCGCGATCAGGAGCAAGGGGGCGCCCACCTGAAAGCCCCGGTGCGCCGCCTGGCAGGCGGCCCAGAGATTCGCGTCGTCGCCGACCAGCGCCGCCACGGATTCTCCCTGGAAGCGCGCCGAGATTTCCTGCCAATCTTCGGTGCCGAAGGCTTCCGCCGCACGGTCGTAGAAGCGGGTCGCGTCTTCGAGCAGGGTGTCGTCGTGCGCCCAGATCATTTCGCTGGCGGGCTTGCCTGGGACTGTCTCCATGTTCAGGTAGTGGTAGAGCTGTTTCAGGAAGACGATCGGGTTCTCGATGAACTCGATGTCGTTTCCCTCCCGTCGCCAGAGTCGGCCATCGAATTTTCCGAGGAACCCGGCGAGCGCATGTGCATCCCGGATGAGTCGGCCGAGCGGACGCTTCAACAACGTCTCCTGGGCTGCGAGCGCCTGCTTCGCCGACTTGTTGGGCTGCCGGCCGAGCAGGACCATCGCCGCCTGGTCGAGGTCGACATCACGTCCAAGGACCTCGAGGGCCCCGACGGCGGCGAGGTACGGAACCATGAAGCGCGTATTCGGCTTCATCATCGGTTCGATCCCGAGCGTCCAGTTCACGAGCCCGTAGTGGAGCGGTACGCTGGTCTCGAGGTCGTCGCCGCGGAGTTCCATCCGCCGCAGGATCTCGGACAATCGTTCGAGGTTGTCGCGTCGACTCTCGCCATCGCACAGGACGAGCGCAATATTCGAATCGTAGGCGCCCGCGAGATTGTAATAGGGAAACGAACCCGTGTCGGGATTTCGGGTGCCGATCCCCTGGTCGTCGCGATGCTCGAAGTCGAGCGGTTTCGACCAGCCGCGGACCAGCCCGCCGGCATGGGGCTGCAGCGCGGCGTTGACCGCGTTGATTCGGACCTCCGCCCCCGAGATCGCGCGCAGGATTCGCTTGGGCTTCGGCAGTCGAGGGCCGTGGATTGCGAGCAGGACCATGGCTTCGATGAGCCGCTCGACTTCGAAGAACTCCGTCGGATCGTCCGGGTTCGTGAAACGCATCTTGTAGGCGAGCTCCGAACAACCGTGCTCGACCTGGATGCGGGTGTTCATCTCCATGAAGAAATGATCGAAGCCTTCGACGATGCATTCGAAGGTCGACACGTTGTCCAGTCCGACTCCCTCTGCGAAGCGAGCACCGTCGAGCTCCATTGCGGCCAGCGTCTCACGTTCTCGGGTGAGGTTCGCGGCGTGGGCGGGATTCTCCGACTGCTTCGCTGCGACTTCGAGTAGCTCGTCGGTGAGGGAGAACTCGAGCTGCTTCTGCTCGCGCATCTGGATCGAGCAGTCGCGTCCTCCGAGAGAGATCGACCAGCGGCCGTTGCCGACGACCTGGATCTCGTTGTGTCGCGTGGTCTCCAGGTTGAGCTCGATCAGGAAGTTTCGGTTGGAACCGGGTTCGAGCACCTTCTGCTCAGCCAGGATATCCATGACCGCCGCGGAGGTTTCCGAGGCGGTGGTGACGACGCGCTGGCCCTTGCCGCCACCGCCGCCGATGCACTTGTACCGAATTCGCTTGCCGGGGTATTGCTCCCAGATCGTGTGGGATTCCCGCTCGGCGGTCTTCTGGAGTTCCTCGATCGTGACCAGCTCGATCGATCTCGCGTAGCCTTTCTGGAGCAGTCGCTCCGCGTTTTCGACGATCTCGAGATCGGCGTCCCAGATGAATTCGAGATCGTTTTCCTTGGCGAGGGATTCGAGAGCCTTCTGGTCTCCTGCGCGTTCGACGAGCGCGAGGGAAGAGACATTGTCGATGCCGGGAATGACGGCGTTGCCGAGGGACCGTGCGAGCCTCTTCGCTTCATCCTTTGCGCCGGCTCGGCGAATCACTCCGGTGGAGGGGCCGATGAACCGGACGGTCGCAGAAGCTTCGATGGCTCCGACGAAATCGGCGTCCTCAGCCATGAATCCATAGCCGGCAAAAATGTGGGAGTAGCCATTGCTCTCGGCGATCTCGACGATCTCCGCGATCCGCTCGAGCTTCTCCTCCTGTCCCACCCCCATGTAGTCCGCAACGCGGTGCACATTCGCCGGAAAGCGAAGATCGCGGAGTTCGGGCGCGAGACAGCGAGGATAGACGACGGAGTCCTTCTCCGAGAGAAGCATTCCGTACTCGCGGATGCCGATCGCGTCGAAGATATCGAAGGCTTCCTTGCGGACGGGACCACGGCAGACCACCAGGCATTTGACGTCGCTCATGTCAAAGGATCTGAGCCATTCGGATTCGGCTTCGTGGGCTCGGATGTTCTCGCCTTTGCGATTCAACATGCTCTTCTCTTCTCGCTCCTATTCGTGCTCACGCTGCGGACCGCCCATCGGCGTAGGCGTGTATTTCCGCATCAAGAAGTCCAGGTTGCGCGCGAGGATGCGTCGACTCTCCCCCGGCATGACGATGCGACTGACGCTGCCGAGTGAGAGGGCCTCCTTCGGGTTCATCAACTGGTCTTCGTAGCGTGTCGTCAGCAGGGCGAGGGCGGCATCGCGGTCGCGGTCTGCGTCGGCCTCGCTCGCGCCGCTCGCCAGTGATTTCTTGTGCTCGGCGGCGACGGCGCGCAGCTCGTCCTTGAAGACAAAATCCATGCCTGCAGCCCCCATCACCGCGACGCGCGCCATCGGCATCGCGAAGACGAGGTCTGCGCCCGTGAAATGCGAGTTGTAGGCCGCGTAGGCGCCGCCGAATGCGTTGCGGATGATCATCGTCATTCGCGGAGTGCGGACGTCGATGATCGAATCCAGAAGCTTGCGGCCCGCCTGGATGATGCCGCGCGACTCTTGTTCCGTGCCGGGCAGGAAGCCCGTCGTGTCCTCGACGAAGATCAGCGGGATGTTGTAGAGGTTGCAGAAGCGGATGAATCGGGTCGCCTTGAGCGCCGCGTCGATGTCGATCTGTCCGGATGCGACCGCCGAGTTGTTCGCGACAAAGCCCGTGACCCATCCGCCCAGCCGACCGAAGCACGTCACCATGTTGCGCGCGCGCTGGGGCTGGATCTCGAAGAATTCTCCGTGGTCGCAGATCTGTTGCAGGTAGAGGGTGATGTCCATCGGCGCGTTCATGCCGGCGGGTGAATTAAAGGTCCGTCGGAAGAGTCGGTCCTCTTCTTCGGTGTGCCGATCGACCGGATCCGATGTCTCGTGGAAGGGAGCGTGGCTCTTGTTGTCGTCCGGCAGATAGTTGAGCAGCCGGATCGCGGTGCGAAGCGATCCGAGTTCGTCGTGGGTGACGAGGTCGCATACGCCACTCTGACTATGTATATCGGGCCCACCGAGTTCGTCTGCGGTGACGTCTTCGCCGAGCACGCTCTTGACGACGCCGGGCCCCGTCAGGCCGATGAAGGTTTCGTCGCATTGGATCATGAATGATCCCTGGCGCGGAAGATAGGCGCCGCCGCCGGCGTTATAGCCGAACATCAGACTGATCGAGGGGACGATTCCGCTGATCTTGCGCAGTGCCGTGAAGGCCTCGGAATAGCCATCGAGTCCGCCGACACCGGCGGGCACGTAAGCGCCCGCCGAATCATTCATGCCGATGACCGGCATGCCCTTATCACCCGCCATGGAGATCAGGCGCGCGAGTTTGGCGCCATTGGTGGCGTCGATCGAACCGGCGCGGACCGTGAAATCGTGGCCGTAGACGGCGACGTCGCGGCCACCGATGTCGAGGATGCCCGTGACGATCGAGGCGCCGTCGAGTTCGGGACCCCAGTTTCGATACAGGATCATCGGCTCCTGATCCGTCAGGACCTTGATCCGCTCCCAGACCGTCATGCGGTTCTTCGCGTGTTGGGTGCGGACACGAGCCGGGCCGCCGCCGACGAGGGGTCGCTCGTTCAGTTCTTCACCGAGCGCGAGGGCCGCATCGTAGACGCCGGGTGAGCTCTCGCTTTTGGCGCGCGAGACGGCTCGGTCGACGGGGTGGCCGTCGGCACGTTCGGGGAGCGGATTCGAGAGGAGGTACGGGGATTCGGTCATGGTACTGAGGTGTCATTCTCAGGGTCGTGGGCCCGTGAGCCCTCGACGCCTTCTACGGTGCATCCCGTTCGCAAGCTCTGCTGGCAGGACGGGATGCTCGGGTTCGAAACGATAGAGTGAGTGCGGCCCCGCTGGGGGTCGCCGGACCATTCGGCCCGCGATGTGGGCCGGCGCAGTGTACCGACTCGGAGCAGAGCGAGCGAGAAGGGTTTTCCAGCCCGCCAGTCCTGCGGGGAGGCCGCTTACCGCATCGTGGCGAAGAGGAGATTGAAGATCCCGGCTCCGACTACGAGGGTGGCCGCGAGATAGGCGAGCATGATCGGGACTCCGTGATCCCTGCGCAGCCAAGCCAGATCCGCACAGAGGGCCGAGAAAGTCGTGATCCCACTACAGAGCCCCGTCGTTACGAAGAGGTCTGCCCAGTCCGTCGGGACACGGGCGTGCAGGGAGACGAGACCGGCCACCCATAGCCCCAGGAGTGCGCAACCCGAAATATTCGCCGCCAGCGTGGCGAGGCACGGGGCGAATCGCAGGCCCGGGCTCCAGCCGCGGATGACCCCGGACGCAACCCAGTGAATCAGGCTCGCCCGGAGGAGAGCGCCCAGCGCACCGCCCGCCGCGACCGCCGCCCACTCTCCGATCATCGGATCTCCGACGGATTCGCACCGCTCGCCAAACGATGTCCGAGTTCATAGGCGGTGATGCCCAGGACCAGAGAGGTCAGGACGAGCGCGAGCGCGGACTCCGGGCCGCTCTCTCCGGCGATCCCGCTGGATTCGAGGACGAGGGTCGAGTAGGTCGTAAAGGATCCGAGTATTCCGATCCCGAGGAAGGGGCGCAGTAGCGAGTGGCCGCCGCGTGCGCTGAGGTGGCCGTAGAGAAGGCCCAGGAATAGCGCCCCGACGAGATTGATCGCCAGCGTTTCGAAGGCTGCGTTCCACGCGAATTCGAGACTGGGAATCGGAGTGAGCCGATAAACGGCGTGGCGCAGGCTTCCGCCGATCGCTCCGCCCAACGCGGCCGCGATCAGCTCGGCTCCGGTCGAGTGGACGGAGATCGGATGTGCGGTGTGCTCGGGCAGGGGCATCACGGGTGGAGAGTATGGATTTCGGTCGCATCCCGCACGATCCCGCTCCGCAGGGCGGGGACGTGCTCCTATATATGGGTCACTGGAATATGTGTCACCGGGCCCAATCGTCCGGCCCGCTGGGTCCTCCTCCTCCCCGTGGCGCCGGTGCCCGGAAGAGGAGCGCGCAGCTCGCTAGCGCCAGGGTGCCCATCAGGGCGCCGAGTCCGAGCAGGACGGCGTGCTGACCGTGGCGGTCGATCTGGGCGCCGGAGAGGGGGCCCAGCACGACGAAGCCAGTGCGAAACAGCAGGCTCCGCATCGAGACGAGGCTGGCTCGATCGCCGGAGGGAATCTCCGCCTGCTCGGCGTGGGCGAGCAGGGGTGCCGAGACTCCGCGGCTCACGTTGAACGCAAAGTAGAAACCGAATCCCCACCAGGCGTAGGTGAGACCCATTCCGAAATAGCCGAGGGCGATCAAACCGGTGCAACCGAGAACGACCGTCACGATTCCGACCCGCCGACCGATCGCGGCGCTCATCATCGAGCCGAGGGCGACGGCGTAGTTCGCGGCGGCCCAGATCGGTCCGAGCCACGAGATCGGAACACCACCCTCCCGCGCATAGAGTTGGACGAGCCAAACCGGGATGAAATTGGAGAGTCCGATCACGACGCTGACCACGAAGAGCGCCCGCAGTCGCGGGGCGCCAAGCGCGACGAATCGGAGCAGGGAGAGCACATGAGCGATCGGCCGTTCGATGCTGCGCCGTGCGTAGCTTGGCTCGGTGAGGGCCAACGCCACGCCGAGGTTCAGCACCCAGACGATCACCATCAGGTAGAAGGGCAGTCGCACGGACACGGCGAATAGCAGGCCGGCCACCAGCGCGGCGCTTCCCTCGGCGACCTGTGCGCAAGTCCGTGAGCGCGCAAACCAGCGCGCGAAGTGCTCTTCCCGTCCGCGATTCGCGAGCGATTCGTAGAGCATCGCGGAATGGGTGCCCGAAACGAGTGAGATTCCCAGGCCCATCGTCATCTCGGCGACGATGACGGTGAAGTTGCCACTCGCCAGGCTGTACGCGATCCATCCGACGACCGACACGACGGAGGCGACGATCATCGTCGTGCGGTACCCGATGCGGTCCGCCAGGTATCCAGAAGGAAACTCGAAGAGCGCGAGGGCCCCGCCGAAGGACGCCTGAACGATCATCACTTCGGCGATGGAGAGTCCCAGATGTTCGTGTTGGAAGATCGTCAGCACGGCCATCGGGAAGAGCGACATCATCAACGCGTGATGGACGACCAGCAGTGTCGGATTGTGCGCGATTCGGCGCTCGAGGGCGGGATCAATCGAAGCTGTTGGGGCAGAATTCATCAAAACACCCGCAGGGCGTGTTGGGTGGGCCGGCGGGCGCTGGAAGCGATTTTCGCGGTTTCGGGCCCTTGCCGCAATCGTTCTCACCCGGGGTCAGCCTTCTTCTATCCCCGCGACCCATCGGAAGTTTTCGGTTGTTCGGGCCTATTGGCCCACGCCCGCTGAGAGAGGGGACCCTTGCCAAATACCGGGGGTGGTGTGCTAAGCGGGTAACCCGCCGGGGGGTGGGCTGGAAATCAGCGTCTCAAGAAAATCCGCGCGGTTTCCGATCCCCGCAGATGATCGGCAAAGAATTTCAGGGGCACGCATCCTGTCACGCCGCCCGACGAAGATGGCTCCGGCTATCGGGGAGCCGGAGAGCCAGGGAGCCAGGACCGAGGAAGTATGGGGAAGTCGCTCGTCATCGTAGAATCGCCGGCCAAGGCGCGGACGATCAACAAATATCTCGGCCGAGACTTCGTGGTGAAGTCCAGTGTCGGACATATCCGCGATCTCCCCGTGAGTGGATCGGGCAAACCGGTCGATGCCAAGGCGAGGGCGGCGGCCGCAGCCAAGACGCGCAAGATGCCGCAGGCGAAGCGCGAGAAACACAAGAAGGAGCAGGCCAAGCGGGCGCTCTTCGCGCGCATGGGGATCAATCCCGAAAAGGATTGGGCCGCGAACTACGAGATCCTTCCGGGCAAGGAAAAGGTCGTCGCGGAGCTCAAGAAGCTCGCGAAGAATGCAGACCAGATCTACCTCGCCACGGATCTCGATCGGGAGGGGGAAGCGATCGCCTGGCATCTGCGCGAGGTGATCGGCGGCGACGACAAGCGATTTAAACGAGTCGTCTTCAACGAGATCACGAAGACCGCAATCCAGGCTGCCTTCGAAGAACCCGGCGAGTTGGACATCTCCCGCGTGAATGCGCAGCAGGCGCGCCGATTCCTCGACCGGGTCGTCGGGTACATGCTCTCGCCCCTGCTCTGGACAAAGCTCGCGCGCGGACTCTCGGCGGGGCGAGTCCAGTCGGTCGCGGTTCGTCTGATCGCGGAACGGGAGAAGGAGATTCGTGCCTTCATCCCAGAGGAATTCTGGGAGATCCACGCGGATACCCGGACGCAGGCGAAGGAGCAGCTTCGCCTCGAGGTCGCCAAGCAGAATGGCGAGAATTTCCGACCGGCCAACGAAGAGCAGACCAACTTGGCGCTGCGATTGCTCGAAGTCGCGGACTACGAAGTCGCGGAGCGTAAGGACAAGCCGACCAAGACGCGACCGGGTGCGCCCTATATCACGTCGACCCTCCAGCAGGCGGCGAGCACACGCCTCGGGTTCAGCGTCAAGAAGTCGATGATGTTAGCTCAGCGGCTCTACGAGGCCGGCCATATCACCTACATGCGAACCGACTCGACGAATCTATCCGCTGAGGCCGTCGAGACCTGTCGCAGTCTGATTGGGGCCGATTTCGGTGATCGCTATCTGCCCGAGGCGGCCAACTCGTATTCGAGCAAGGAGGGTGCACAGGAAGCGCACGAGGCGATTCGACCTTCGAGCGTCGAGGTGAAACCGGGGTCGATCGGTGGGCTCGAACGGGACCAGGAAAGGCTCTATGGGTTGATCTGGCGCCAGTTCGTTGCGTGCCAGATGACGCCCGCGGAATACCTTTCGACCAGTCTGACGATCAACGCGGGCGGTTTCGAGCTGAAGACCCGCGGCCGTATCCTCGTATTCGATGGACACACCGCCGCACAGCCGCCAACCGGAAAGGCGAGCGATTCGAACGTCGCGCTGCCGGACGTGCAGGTCGGCGAGATCCTGAAGCTCGAGCAGCTCGATCCGAAGCAGCACTTCACCAAGCCGTCGGCACGCTTTGGCGAGGCGAGTCTCGTCAAGGAACTCGAGAAACGCGGGATCGGGCGACCCTCGACCTACGCGTCGATCATCTCGACGATTCAGGACCGTGGCTACGTACGGCTCGAAAATCGGCGCTTCTTCGCGGAGAAGATGGGCGAGATCGTGACCGAGCGGCTGGTCGAGAACTTTGGCGAATTGATGGACTACGGTTTCACCGCGAGCCTCGAGGAAGCCCTCGACGAAGTCGCCGTCGGTTCCAAAAAATGGAAAAAGGTTCTCGGTGATTTCTACGACGACTTCCGCAAGAAGCTGACCCTCGCCGAAGACCAGACGAAGGGCATGCGCCAGAATTCGCCCACGGACACCGATATCCCGTGCCCGAAATGCGAACGTCCGATGCAGATCCGGACTGCGAGTACCGGCGTATTTCTGGGATGTTCCGGTTATGCGTTGCCGCCGAAGGAGCGCTGCAAGAGCACCATCAACCTGATCTCGGGGGATGAAGTCGAGACCGTCGGCGAGGGAGATGACGTCGACGAGAACGAAGCGCGGCTGTTGCTCAAGAAGCGCCACTGCCCCCAATGTAAAACCGCGATGGACAGCTACCTCATCGACGAGGGCCGCAAGCTCCACGTCTGTGGCAGAAATCCCGACTGCACCGGCTTCGAGGTCGAGACCGGCACGTACCAGATCAAGGGCTACGACGGCCCAGTTCTCGAATGCGACAAATGCGGCGAGGACATGCAACTCAAGTCTGGCCGCTTTGGAAAATATTTCGGTTGTAGCGCGGAGGAGTGCAAGAATACGCGCAAGCTCTTGCGCAACGGTGAACCGGCGCCGCCGAAATGCGACCCGATTCCGATGGAAAACCTGAAATGCGTGAAGTGCGACGACTTCTACCTGCTTCGCGACGGGGCGGCGGGCATCTTTCTCGCCGCGAGTCAATTTCCGAAGCATCGAGAGACGCGGGCACCGACGGTCGAAGAGATCGTCAGCGTGAAGGATCAGCTCGATCCCAAATACAAGTTCCTCGCGACGGCGCCGTTGTGCGATCACGAGGGCAGACCCTCGATCGTTCGCTTCGCGCGCAAGACGAAAGAGCAATACGTCACGTCGGAACAGGACGGTAAGACCACGGGTTGGCGGGCACATTATCAGGGCGGAAAATGGGTCGAAGAGATTCCGCCCGCGAAACCCGCCAAGAAGAAGGCCGCCAAGTCCGGGCCACGAAAGAAGGCTGCGGCGCGAAAGACGCCCGGGAAGAAAGCCGTGAAGAAGAAGGCCGCCCGCAAGAAATCGGCCAAGGGGTAGCGACGCCATCGACTGGCTTTCGAGCACGCGGCGCGGCACGCTCTACACGCCTCTTGCGGAGTCATGTCATGCCTTGGTCGCCATCCAACGTCGAGGAGAGATTCGATCGCCTCGAATCTCTCGACGCCATCCGACAACTCGCTGCGAAATACTGCGTGGCGCTCGACATGCGCGATCTCGACGCGCTGTGCGGGCTCTTTCCCGAGGATGTCCGTGTGAGTCGCAACGAGCGCGGAAGGCGAGCGCTCAAGATCTGGTTCGATCAGACGCTGCGCGAGCAATTCAGTGGAACTGCACATGTCACCGGAAATCACATCATCGAATTCGAAGATCCGAATCGAGCGCGCGGTCTCGTCTATAGCCGAAATGAGCACGAGACCGGAGACGAGTGGGTCATCATGACGATGATCTACTGGGATGGCTACGAGCGGATCGACGGCCGCTGGCTCTTTCGACGTCGACTGCCGCTCTATTGGTACGCGACGGACCTCAATCGACCTCCAATCGGCGCGAACAAGATCCGCTGGCCCGACCGGGAGCCCTACGAGGGAGGCTATCCCGGGTTCTTCCCGTCCTGGGAGCGATTCTGGTCCGAGGCGTACGAGGCGGATTGTGACGTGCCGGCGCCGGCGCAGATGGACGGCTTCCTCGAGCGGATCGGACCGGACGACGGATCGGTCTCGGTTCGGGTTCGCTGAGTCGGGGCGTGTCGATCAGCGATCCTCGTCCCCGGCTCGCTGGCTGCGCGCCGACGGCAGGGAGGATGTCCTAGTTTCTCGACATGACTTCCCGTGCCCAATCGGTTCTCCTGCGTGCCGCCGCCGGTCTTCTGGCTCTGGTCTCGGCCGGCTATGTGATCTGGTGGATGCTCGGTGGCGCTGTCGGCATCGCGGAGTCTCGGCTGCCCGAGTTCCCCGATTGGCCGCCGCCGATCTCGGACCTGTCCGCGGGAGGGGAGGGGGCGTTCTACTTCGCGAGTCATTCGCCCTACGACTTCGATATCCTGCTGCGTGCTCGGCCGCTACCCATTCCGACGACGGGATTTGGGACATTGATCCTGCCCGAAGGTGCCAGTTCCGAGCATCCCGCTCCAGCGGTGGTCCTCGTCCACGGCAGCGGCGGAATCGCGCCGGGTCGTGAGATGCGGGTCGGCCGGACGCTTGCCGACGCCGGGATCGCGGCGTTCGTGATCGACTACTACGCACCACGCGGGATCACCAGAGAGACCGGCTACATGTCCAAGGTTCTCGCGGTCACCGAGTTCGATGCCGCGTCCGACGCCTACGGGGCCCTCGTACTTCTGTCGACGCACCCCGCGATCGATGGCGAACGGATCGGCATGATGGGCTTTTCGTACGGCGGAATGGCCGTACGGATCTCGATGGACGAACGCGTGCGGGAGGCCTTTGCCCCCAAACATCGGGGTTTCGCGGCCTTCGTCGACACCTACGGACCCTGTTTTCAGGATTGGGGAACGACACGAGTGAATGGCGCTCCGCTGTTGACGCTGCGCGGTACCGAGGATCGGTCCAACGATCTCGAGGCGTGCGCGGCGCGGGAAGCGGAACTGCGCGCGCTGGGTGTCAGTGTCGATGCGCGAATCTACCCCGGAGCAGGTCACGCCTGGGAGAGCGCGTCCCCCCGTCGACTGCGCGAGGACTCTCCCTACGTTGCCGGGTGCACGATTCGCTACGACGAGAAGGGGCACTCGTGGATCGGAGACGAACCGATCGTGACGGGCGACCCAGGCGACTCGCGTGCGGCGCGAGTCGTCATGCGACTCTCCAGTGGCGGCCCGATGGCGTCGTGTGTGGGCTCGGGTTATGTGATCGGACGGGACGACGAGACCCGGGAGAAGGCGACACTCGCGTTCCTGCAATTCTTCGAGCGCACGCTTGTTCCGGACCGCGCTCCGAGTGTGGGCGGGGACTAGGGATGCAGAGGGACCGGCCGCGTCGAGTCTTGCTCCTGGCCCTGTTGTTGATGTTCCCCTCGGCTGTCGGGCAGCTCCCGGCCCGCTCCATTTCGTGACGCACTCGCTCGCTGGCCTGGTGATGAGAGGCCTCCTGGGCCGGCGATCGCGCGGGGGACTCGGTCGCGCAGTCATGCTCGCTCCTCCGAATTCCGGGAGTGAGATCGCCGATCGATTGAGTGACCTGGGATGGCTCAAACGGGTCATGGGCCCCCTGTCGAGCCAACTCGGCACCGGATTGGGAGAACCTACCCAGGCGCCTGCTCATCGCGACGATTCCCTTCGGCGTGATCGCCGGGAACCAGTGGATCAACCCAGCGGGCCCCCTTTGGTTTCCCTCCTCACCCCACGATGGCACGCTTAGTGTGGCCAGCACTCGTCTCTGCGGGGGATGCAGAATCATATTGTGTTGCCATACACGCACACCTTCATCGTGAACACCGGACCCGTGGCGGATCAGATCGACGCATTGCTCCGGCTCGGGGAATTCGACTAGTGAGTCACCCTAGGGGCGAATACGAACTCTTCCCGATGGCGAATCGGGCCCCTTGCCAGCCGGTCAGGCGATCGAGTAGGCTGAATATACAGATCCTGCCGATTTGCCCGCTAATTCCCTCTCTTTTTCGCGTCACCTAACGCGGGATTGGGAGTCGGAGTCACGCGAGCAGTGAAATAGATTCCACATTGGCTCGGTTTCCTGTGTTTTTGGAGTTCGTCGCGCCTCACGCTGAGGCCTTCGGACAATTATTCGATCGGATCGGAATCCGAGGTTTCGATCAACATGAGCCCGAGGCGGGATCGGAGATCCTGGGTTCGGGCACGGAGTGAGTTCGTGAAAAAGATTTATGTTGGCAATCTCCCCTGGGCCACGACAGACGATGATCTGCGAGAGCTCTTTGCTACTTACGGCGCGGTCCAATCGTCCGCCGTCGTAAACGACCGTGAGACCGGTCGCTCCCGCGGATTCGGATTCGTCGAAATGGACGGGGCCGATGCCGACAAGGCGATCGCTGAGTTGGACGGCCGTGACTATGGCGGCCGTGCGCTCCGCGTCAACGAGGCGCTCGACAAGCGTCGCGGCGGCGGCGGCGGCGGCGGCGGCGGCGGCGGTGGTGGCGGTGGCCGTGACGGCGGTGGCGGCGGTCGCTGGTAGAGCATTCGAAAAACGAGAGCCCCGATCTTCGCGTCGGGGCTTTCGTGTATCTGGGATTCGACCTATCGGAGGGGAGCGCGCGCGTTCTTCTTTCCGTTGGTGGCGTCCGCGATCGGCAGAGAGCGAGCGTCTGAATCGTCGGCGGCGACTGGCCATCGCGACCGGATCGCGCGACGTTTGGAAGACATGAACAAGACCCTCACACGCGCTTTGCTCGCGCGCCCGGTCCTGCTCGCCGCCGGCACGGCCGCGTCCGCGCTCGTGAACCCTTCGCTTCTGCCCGGCCCGTTGCTGGTCTGGATCGGTGGGATCTTCGGAGGCTCGAGCCTCGCGGTATTCGCACTGTGGTGGTCGCGAGCGGCCCAGGGATTTTCGCGCCACGCCGTCGTCGTCTCCGCCGCGATTGGACTGCTCGGTTGGACCGTGTTGGCCGTGCTCACGGGCGGACTCGAGTCGCCCTTCGTCGCCGCGATCTTCCTCGAGATCGCCCTGGCCGTCGTAACGATGGGGCCGGTCGGGGTGCTTGGGGTTGCGGGGAGCGGGGTCTCCCTCCTGGTGCTGATCGAGACGCTCGCCGAATTCGTCCACGGATGGCAACTCCTGCTGGTCGAGAGCCTGTTCATCCTTGCGATTGGCGGGCTGGCCGCAGCGATGTCTGTACGGCGCCGCTCTGGCGACGCCGCGCTCGTGACACAGAGGCGGGAGCTGGGTCAGCGACTCGAATCGCTGCAACGTGAACTCGAGGACGAACGCGTGATCTCGAGAGTCGGGGAGAACGTTGCGCGACTGGCGCACGGCCTGAAGAACGCCGTTCACAGCCTGCGTGGCTTCGTCTCGCTGATCGAGCCCCAGTTGGGAGTCGGCTCGGGGAAGAATGCAGCGATGGCGGGACTGCACGCCGCAATCGACGATCTCGAGAAGCTCGCGCGATTGACCCTGGTGGAGAATCGGACGGGGACGGACGCGCACGGGGTCGCCGAGATCCGGGATTTCTCGCGCGTCGCCGCCGTTGCGGCGGTGGTCGAGGAAGCACGTCGGGAACTGACGGCGGCCAGTCCGGAGGTGAGCTGGACGATTCGAGAGGCGAACCGGAGCGCCGATCTCGTTGTGGGCCTCTCTCGGACGATGCTGCTCGAGTTGCTCGTCATCCTGATGCGGAACGGGGTCGAAGCGATGGACGGGCGCGGACGAGGCACCGTCGAATACGGTCGGTTCGGCGAGCGCTGCTGGTTGACGGTCACGGACGAAGGCAAGGGAATGGACACCGAGCAACTCTCCAGGATTTTCCACCCCGGTTACACGACCAAGACTGAAGGCTCCGGTTTCGGCCTCTTTCTGGCGCGTCGGATCGTCGAAGATCACGGGGGGACGCTCGATTTCACAGTCGGCGAGAGCCGTGGCGCGGTCGTTCGGGTAGAACTTCCGCTGTGTTCGCTCGAGGGAGCGACGTGAAGAGCCCTTCGAGAGCGAACTCGAGGTCTACTTCGTGCGTCTTTTCAGAAGGCGCCTGCAAGGCAGGGGAATGATGGCGGATTCGATCCTGGTCGCTGAGGATGAGCGTTCCTCGGCCGAGTACCTGAAGATCCTGCTCGACGAAAAGGGCTTCGAGGTCCGTCTCGCCGCGAATGGAGTCGAAGCGCTCCTGGCACTCGAAGCCGGAAGCTTCGATCTGGTGATTACCGACCTGCGCATGCCGTCGATGGACGGCTTCGAACTACTGACGCACCTGGGCCAGCGCTGGCCGAATCTGCCTGCGATCGTGTTGACCGCGAACGAAGATGTGGCGGACATCATCGAGGCGGTTCGGCTCGGGGCGGTGAACTATCTGCTGAAGCCCGCCGCCCCGGGCAGCGTCGAGTCGGCCGTCGAGCGGGCATTGCTGACCCGGCAGCGCTCGGTGGCAACGGACTCGACAGTTCCGGAGTTGATCGGATCGAGCAAGGCAATGGTCGACGTTCGCCATCGGGTGTTGATGGCGGCGCGAAGCGATGTCCACGTGCTCGTGACAGGCGGAACGGGCACGGGGAAAGAACTCGTCTCGCGTGCGATCCACACCCACTCGGGCCTCTCCAAGGGTCCCTTCGTGGCCCACAACTGCGCACTGTCGCCATCGGACTTGTTCGAGAGCGAGTTCTTCGGCCACAGACGCGGCTCGTTCACCGGAGCAGACCGAGACCGTCGCGGGCTTCTTCGAGAGGCACACGAGGGCGTCCTCTTTCTCGACGAGCTCGAAACCCTCGACCTGGGATTCCAGGCGAAGTTGCTCCGAGTCATCGACGACGGCGAAGTCAGGCCGGTGGGAGCCGAGCGTGCCGAACGGGTGAATGTCCGCTTCGTGGCGGCGACCAATCGTGCTTCGCAGGTCATGATCGATGAGGGCAGTCTTCGCGAGGATCTCTACTACCGGCTGTGCGGCATCGAGATCAAACTGCCCGCGCTCGCCGATCGGAGGGAGGACATTCCGATGCTGATCGCTCATTTCGATCCGTCGGATGCGGGCGGCTTCACGCCCGAGGCGATCGAAGCACTGTGTCGGGCGCCGCTTCCGGGCAATGTCCGGCAGCTTCGGAATCTCGTCCAGGGCGCGCGGGCGGCGGCGGGGGACGCAGCGGTGGGTCTTCGCCATCTTCCCTCGGATCAGATCGAGGGCGGGCGGTCGGAGCTTGCGCAGGGAGCGGGCTCTGAGGGTGTGCCGCGCGGGATCAGCCTGCGGGAGATCGAGCGGCGCGCGATCACCCAGGCGCTCGAGGATTGCGATGGAAATCGGACTCAGGCCGCCCGGCTTCTGGACATCGACCGATCGACGCTCCGGCGCAAGATCGCTGAATACGAGATTGGATCCTGACTCGCCCCGGCAGCGAGAATCGGGGCCGGGGGGCGATCGGTGCCGACCGAGCTACGGCTGGGGAACGACGGGGTTGGCGTCGGTCGTCGGCGAGGAGGCGAATCTCGGCTTGAGGGCGTTCAGGTGACGGCCGAGCGCGGCGAGTTCAGCGGCCGATCCTCCGATGAACTCGACCCCGTAGCCGGTGGGCTCGCGTCCGTTGCGTCCCTGCGGCTGCAGTTCCCGGCGAGTCCAGACTACGCGTCCGAGGAGTTCGAGTCGCTCGCCCTGCTTCGGCACATCGAGCGAGAGGATGACACGCCGATCGGCGGCTAGAGGCTCCCAGGAACGAACATACGCACCGCCACAAGACAGATTAGCAGTCGTCTCTTCGGCACTTCGGAAGAACGTTCTGCCCGTCGTCGGATCGATCTCAGCATCGACCGTCGAGATTCGAATCGGGATCGCGGTCGAGACGCGCGGGTATTTCTGTAATTTGGTCTGCGGCTGTCGCCATTGCCCCATTGCAGTTCCCTCTCAACTAATCGCATCGGCGGTTGGAGGGGGGGCCTTAGCCTCTTAGTTGAATCGTGTGGATAGAGCTACGCTCATTTCGAACGGCGGGTTGCTTTCCTGGCCACAGGTTCGCCTGATCTGCGGCGACGCATCCCGATTGGAGGGCCCGTGCGTCCGGGGGGCGACGAACTCGTCGCTTCGCGCTCCCTACGGCTTCAGGCCGAGGAAGGGAAACTGGATCGCCTGGCTATGCGCGTCGGACTCGACCTCCGCTGGGTGGAGATAGAGGGCCTTCTCGGCGCTGCTGAGACTCTCTGCGGCCGCGCGGGCCGCCTTGCGTCGGGCGATCTTGCGGTGGTTGGTCAGGGATTCGGCGCTTCGGCTGAGATCGCTTGGCACGAACTCCGGGACCCGGGCCAACTTGGCCCGACTCGCGCAGACCTCTTTCAGCAGCGCGATCGTGAGGCGCTTTCCTTCGACCTTGCCGCCGCGAGCGAGTGTGCACAGAAGGGGGCCGGATCGGTCCCCACGGCGGTCGAGCCAGTCCTCGAGGACGATGAGCTCGTCGTTCGTCAGCGTCACCTTGCGCCCACGCCCGCCGCCGTGACTCGGCTGCGCGACGACATTGCAGGCGCCGGTCTTGGGATTGAATCGAACGCTCTCGAGGGTGAGTGCGGTGATCTCGGCGATCTTGAGCCCGCGATAGACCAGTGCGAAGAACACGGCGTCGCGGAACCCTTCGGCATTGGCCTCCGCTGCAGATGCGGCGACCAGCGCGCGCAGCTCGCCGTCTGCCAGCAAGCGTCCGGCGTGGGTGGCGGGCTTCGCGGATCCGGTCTTGGACTTGCTCGCGCCACCTTCCTGATCCGGGTCGATCACGAAGCCGAGTTCGCAGCATTCCTTGATGACCTTCGAGAGCGTGCTGCGGATCTTCTGGACCTGACGAGCGGGGTAGGCATCGGGGACGACGCGATAGCTTCGGGTCGTGTCGCGCCGGCAACGAAGGGTTTCGATACGTTGGGGCGCGCCCTTTTCCTTGAGAATCGTCAGGGCGGCGGCTCCGTGATAGGGGCGGACCTGCTGCCAGGGAAACTCGACGCTGTCGCATTTGCCACCACTGATGACTGTCGCGAGGGTTTCGAGCGCCTCTTCGGCGATCTTGCGGGTGTCCTCGCTGCGAAAACTGCTGAGATAGTTTTCGGCGGCGCGGCGACCCTTGGCGAGTTCGGTGGGGTGGAGCAGAAAGTCGATCGAACCCTGGGGCGAGACCTGCGGTGCGGGCTGAGTCAGGGGGTCGGCGCCCATCCCGTCCTCCGCATTCGGCGGCGAGTCATCCGGTGCCCGGTCGGTCAGGGTTTGGAAGAAGGCCTGTGTTTGTTCGGAAGGAGACGAAGCGGCCGAGGAGAGGGGGGGAGCGACTTCGACGGACAAGATGAATCCTCCTTCGTGGGGCCGTAACTGACCCGGGTTCCCATTTGGTCAAAAGTCGACTCACCTGTCAACTCTCTCCTCGGAATGAGTTTTTTCTTGGGTCGAAAAGCGAGGAATTACAGTGGCTTATGAACACCGAGGAGAATGACCCAAGGGGATGCGGATCGGGCATACACCACGGGATGCCCTCCGGGATACACTAGGCTCCATGCCGATAAACCGCGTTTCCCCGCTCGATTCCCCTCCGTCCGAAGGGGCTTCCATGCGTTTCTTCGAGGGATTCGCGTGGGCGCTCCCCGCAGCATTCGCCGGCGCTCTCGCGGCGTACCGCTTCGAGCAGGGCGACGTCCTGTTTCGAGACCGCGAGGCCTATGACCCGATCGAGGAGAACCTGCCTGCGGGCGCAACCGCAATTCAAATTCTCCATCCGCCGCGCAGCGCCCGCGCCCTGCCGGCGGAGTCCGAGGGGGATCGTCGGCGAAGCAGCTGGGAGAGCGAGGTGCGGATCGCCCTCGTCGACCTGAGTGCGGGGACCGAGAAATTTCGCTCGATCAGTCAGGGGAAGCTGCTGATGGCGATTTGGCGGGGCGACGAGGGATGGCTCGACCCGGACCGTGAGGAGCCACCGCTTCCGCTCGCAGGCCGCGATCTGGCGGGGCGACTCGAGCGGGCGCGTGGCGCCTTCGATGCAGAGCACAAAACGCGAAGGGGTTGTCGCTTCCTGTTCGTGCTGGACCTGGCGAGCGACGCGTCACGCGTGAAGGCCCAGGCGATCGAGGAGGCGCTCGCGACGGTTGGCGCGGTAGAGAGGGTCGACCTTCTTCCAGGCGCAGCCGGGCTCGAAGACGCCAACGACTTCCACCCGGCGTTGGTTCTGCGCGGTCTCGCCGTTCGCGGTGCGAGTTCCGCGCAAGTGGAACGGGCTCTGCGAGGAACGCTCTACGGCGGAGCGGCGAAATTGGAAAGCGAACAGGGAGAGACGCCCAGCAACGACCGCTTCTCGGTCGCGCGTCACGGCCTTCTCGACGAGATCGGAGCCTGAACACGCGATCGCGCAACCGATCGCTTGCCGCAAGCCGCCCGCGAGGTCTACTCGATGAGGATCGTCGCTCGCTCGATCACGATGGGCTGCGTGGGCGTCGCCGGATCCTGGGATCTCCCAAGGGATTCGATCGCACGGATCACTGCGAGGCTCTCGGGAGATTCCGCCTTCCCGAACACCGTGTGACGGTCATTGAGTGAGGGCACATCGCCAAACGTCACAAAGAACTGGCTGCCATCCGTGCCCGGACCGGCATTCGCCATCGACAACACTCCGGGGCCTTCATGTCGCAAGGAGGGGCTGAATTCACCGCGGTATTTGTAACCGGGACCCCCGCTGCCGTTTCCCTTCGGATCCCCTCCCTGGGCCATGAAGCCCTTGATGACGCGATGGAAGGTGAGGCCGTCGTAGAAGCCGAGGCGGGTCAGATAGAACGTGCTGCTCACATGCATGGGAGCGACGTCGTCGAACATTCGGAAGCGGATCTCGCCCCGATTGGTCTTGAGCTTCCAGATGTAGGTCTTGGACGCATCGAAGGTCACCTTCGGCGGCCGTTTGAGCGAGGTTCGCCAGGCGGAATGGGACGTGTCGATCTTGCTGTCCAGGATGAATGCGTCGATCGCTTTCATCGCGGGATCGGTCGGTGCCCGCTCGCCGGCGTTCGCGCCTTCTTCGCTGCAGCTGATGAGCATGCTCAGGAGGACGAGGGCTCCGAATCGGCGAATGACGCGGAGGGGCGGTTGGGTCGGGCGTGACATGTCGGGCGGTTCTCCTCGGAGGCGGGCCGGGCGAGACCCGTCCATCGGTGTGGAAGTGGCAAGAGGGTAACGCAGACACGTGAACCATTCTGGATTCATGTGCACCGCTCCCGCGTTCTACGCTCGAGTTCTTCGGCCGGGTGGGCCGGAGC
>JAPYTP010000039.1:33403-37224 GCA_029941885.1 Myxococcota bacterium | reverse complement strand
GGCTTACGACCGGGTTCTCGAGACATTCCCCGTTTTGCGACAGATGTTGCGGCGCTACGGCGGAGATCTGTCCGGTGGACAACAGCAGCAACTCGCGGTCGGGCGAGCGATGATCCTCGAGCCGAGTCTGTTGATTCTCGATGAGCCGACGGAGGGGATCCAGCCTAATATCGTTCAGGAAATCGGCGACACGATCGCTCGCCTCAATCAACAGATGGGGATCACCGTGCTGCTCGTTGAACAGAAGCTGCCACTCGCGAGACGCGTGGCCGATCGGTTCTACGTGCTCGACAAGGGTCGGGCGGTTGCGAGCGGGGCGATGGATGAACTCGACGATGAGGTCGTCCGTCGATATTTGACGGTGTGAAGTCGGGATGAGCGGCATGCAGCGAGCAGAGGCTCAGGTCGGGCAGGGTGGGCCGGGAGCCCCCGAGCAGACGGTCGATCCGGTCCGATGGCCGATTCGCGGGTCCGCTTCGGGTTGGCAGGCCGAGCTCGCGCTGCACTTCGATCGTCGCAGGGGAAGGACCCTCGTCAAGAAGCGTCAGAGCGGCCCACTCACGATACAGAGGCCCTTCTATCCAGAAGGCGACGAGGTCTGCCACGTCTACCTGCTTCATCCGCCGGCGGGCATCATCGGAGGCGATGATCTTCGAATGAGTTTCGATGTGAAGCCGGCTTGCCACGCGCTCATCACGACGCCGGGGGCGACGCGTTGGAATTTCAGCCGGGGACTCGTTGCCCAGGCGCAACAGGTCGCGCGGGTGGCGGAGGCGGCGACCTTCGAGTGGCTACCGCAGGAAACACTGCTCTTCGATGGCGCGCACGCGCGGTTGGCGACCCGGGTCGAACTCGAGGGGAATGCGCGGTTCTGCGGCTGGGAAATTATCGGATTGGGGCGTCCCTCGCTCCAGGAGCCCTTCGAGGACGGGGAGATTGATTTTCGTTTCGAACTGTTTCGAGATGGCGAGCCCCTGTTGTTGGAACGTCAACGTGGCGGAATTGGAGGGTTGCCGGGACTACGGGGCCATGCCGCCTGCGCGACCTTCGTGACGACGCACGCGGACGAGGCGGTCCTGGCTGCTTCGAGAGAGGTCCTCTCGGATCTGCCCGACGCGCTCTGCGCCTCGACCCTGATCGGTGATGTGCTCGTTGCTCGCGGACTCGCGGCGATGTGCGAGCCGCTTTCGAAGACCTTCTCGAAGCTGTGGCAGAGACTTCGTCCGCTCACGATGAATCGCCCCGCTTCGGTGCCCCGGATCTGGCACACCTGATCCTGCCACGAGACGGCCTATTGCTCGGTACGCGGGTCGATTGGTATGGTTGCTCGCGAGGAGACCCCAGATGAATCTGACCCCGCGCGAGAAGGACAAACTCCTTCTCTTCACCGCCGCGCTCGTGGCCGAGCGCCGTAGGGCCCGCGGCCTCAAGCTCAATCATCCCGAGGCCGTCGCGCTGATCAGCGCCGCGATCGTCGAGGGGGCGCGCGATGGCCGAACGGTGGCCGAACTCATGAGCGAGGGGTGCGAGATTCTCAGCGCCGATGAGGTCATGGACGGTGTCGCCGAAATGCTGCACGAAGTGCAGGTCGAAGCGACGTTCCCGGACGGCACCAAGTTGGTCACGGTGCACGATCCGGTTCAATGAGGGCAGGACAGCTGCGGAGGCGACAAGCATCATGAAAGCCGGTGAAATCATGACGGCAGAGGGAGAGATCTCCCTCAATGAAGGGCGGGAGACGCGAACCCTGGCGGTCGAGAGCCAGGGCGATCGGCCCATTCAAGTCGGCTCCCACTACCATTTTTTCGAGACCAACCCCGCGCTCGTCTTCGAGCGCGAGCAGGCACGCGGCTTTCGTCTGAATATTCCGGCGGGCACGGCCCTTCGTTTCGAGCCCGGGCAGTCCCGGACGGTCGAACTGGTTGCCTACGCGGGTGAACGCTCGGTCTACGGCTTTCGAGGCGAGGTCATGGGCACATTGGAAGGGTCGAAGTGAGAACGATTACACGCCGCGCCTATGCGGAACTCTATGGCCCGACGACCGGCGACCGGGTGCGCCTCGCCGACACGGAACTCATCGTCGAGGTCGAGCGGGACCTGACGACCTACGGTGAAGAGGTCACCTTTGGCGGCGGCAAGGTCATCCGCGACGGCATGGGTCAGAGCCAGCGGCCCAGTGCCGAATCGGTCGACCTCGTCCTCACCAATGCGCTGATCGTCGACCATTGGGGAATCGTCAAAGCCGATATCGGCGTGAAGGATGGGCGCATCGCCGCTATCGGAAAAGCGGGCAACCCCGATATCCAGCCCGGTGTGGAGATTGTGATCGGCCCCGGGACCGAGGTGATCGCCGCGGAAGGCCAGATCGTGACCGCCGGTGGGATCGACGCGCACATCCACTTCATCTGTCCTCAGCAGATCGACGAGGCCCTGATGTCCGGGATCACGACGATGCTCGGCGGCGGCACGGGACCGGCGACCGGGACGAACGCCACGACCTGCACCCCGGGCCCCTGGAATATCCATCGCATGCTCGAGGCGGCGGATACGTTGCCGGTCAATCTCGGATACCTCGGCAAGGGGAACGCGAGCCTTCCCGAAGCGCTCGACGAGCAGGTCGTCGCCGGGGCGATGGGGCTCAAGCTTCACGAGGATTGGGGAACGACTCCGGCTGCCATCGACAACTGCCTCTCCGTCGCCGAGCGGCACGACGTTCAGGTGGCGATTCATACCGATACGCTCAACGAATCCGGATTCGTCGAGGACACGATCGCGGCCTTTGCCGGTCGCACGATCCACACCTATCACACGGAGGGTGCGGGCGGCGGCCATGCGCCGGACATCATCAAGGTCTGCGGCGAGAGCAACGTGATGCCGTCGAGTACGAACCCGACGCGGCCCTATACGGTGAACACGATCGATGAGCATCTCGACATGCTCATGGTCTGCCACCATCTCTCCCCCTCGATTCCCGAGGATGTCGCCTTCGCCGAGTCACGAATCCGACGGGAGACGATCGCTGCGGAGGACATCCTGCACGATCTTGGTGCGTTCTCGATGATCGCTTCGGATTCTCAGGCGATGGGGCGCGTCGGTGAGGTGATCATCCGGACCTGGCAGACGGCGCACAAGATGAAGGTGCAGCGCGGCAGTCTGGCTGGGGATCCGGCCGAAAACGACAATACCCGGGTCAAGCGGTACATCGCGAAGTACACGATCAATCCCGCCATCACCCACGGCATCGCACACGAAGTGGGTAGCGTCGCGGTCGGGCGCCTCGCCGACCTCGTCCTCTGGCGTCCTGCCTTCTTCGGGGTCAAGCCGAGTCTGATCGTCAAGGGCGGGATGATCGTCGCCGCGCCCATGGGCGATCCGAACGCCTCGATTCCAACCCCACAGCCCTCGTATTATCGCCCGATGTTTGGCGCCCTCGGCGCAGCCCGCAACTCGACCTGCATGAGCTTCCTGTCTCGTGCCGCGGTCGATGCGGGGGTTCCGGAGACGCTCGGCCTGCGCAATCAGATTGGTATCAGCCAGAAGACGCGCGAATTGCGCAAGGCGGATATGATCCACAACGACTACGAGCCGAAGATCGAAGTGGATGCGAGAACCTACGAGGTTCGAGCCGACGGCGAGCTGTTGACGTGTGAGCCGGCCAGCGAATTGCCGATGGCTCAACGTTATTTCCTGTTCTGATGGGGACCTTAAGCGTGAGGATGTCTCCAATGAAGACCTTTCGGGTCACGACGCTTCGGGTCACGACGCTTCGGGTCACGACATCTCGGGTCACGACGCTTCGGGTCACGACGCCGTGGGCATGA
>JAPYTP010000039.1:14657-33303 GCA_029941885.1 Myxococcota bacterium | reverse complement strand
GCTCTTTCAGCTCGCGAGTCAATCGCTGCCTGTGGGCGCCTACGCGTATTCACAGGGATTGGAGGCCGCCGTCGAAGCGAATTGGGTGAGCGACGAAGCATCGCTACTGGCCTGGCTCGACGATCAGCTCAATCATTCGCTGGGTCGTGTCGACCTGCCGATTCTGGCGAGGTTATACGAGGCCCATCGCCTGGGGGACGATGCGGCGCAGCGTTCCTGGGGCCGTCGGCTCGTCGCCATGAGAGAGACGAGCGAACTCGTCGCGGATGATCGTGATCGAGGGCGCGCGCTCGCCCGTCTGTTGCGCGACCTCGAGATCCCGTCGGCCGAGCCATGGGTGGGGCGAGCGGAAGTGCCCTTTGCGCAGATTCTCGCGCTCGTGGCGGTCGCCTGGGAAATTCCGCTGCCTGCGCTGGCCGATGCGTATGCTTGGGGATGGGTCGAGAACCAGGTATTGGTCGGCGTCAAGCTGATCCCGCTCGGGCAGGTCGCGGGACAGAGGTTGATGCTCGAGCTCTCGGAACGAATCCCGGCGATCCGTCAGCGGGCTCTCGCCCTCGAGGACGACGAAATCGGCGGAATGCTTCCGATTGTGGCGCTGGCGAGTAGCCTGCATGAGACTCAGTATTCGCGACTCTTTCGATCCTGAGACCCCTCGAGATCGGCCCTTGTCGAGACGACCTCGTGTCAACCGCTCTCTTCCCTGTTCCGTCTGCCCAGATAGAGGAAGTCCTGATCATGAGTACATCGAATGCACCCAAGAGACCCGTTCTTCGGGTAGGGATCGGCGGGCCCGTCGGCTCGGGCAAGACGGCGCTGATGGAAGCCCTCTGTACGCGGTTGCGTGACCGCTTCGAGATTGCCGCCGTGACTAATGACATCTACACGAAGGAGGACGCGGAGTTCCTGATTCGCAGCATGGCGCTGCCCGCGGACCGGATCGTGGGGGTGGAGACCGGGGGTTGTCCGCATACGGCGATCCGGGAAGACGCCTCGATGAATCTCGCGGCGATCGATGATCTCTGTCTGCGGTACCCCGAACTCGACCTGATTCTCATCGAGAGCGGCGGCGACAATCTCGCCGCGACGTTCAGCCCGGATCTCGCGGATCTGACGATCTACGTGATCGATGTTGCCGAGGGGGAGAAGATCCCGCGCAAGGGCGGTCCAGGTATTACGCGATCGGATCTCCTGGTCATCAACAAGATCGATCTTGCTCCCTACGTGGGTGCTTCGCTGGAAGTGATGGACACGGACTCACACCGAATGCGCGGGGATCGACCCTACGTGTTCACGAACATGCGCGACGGTCAGGGGGTCGATGTCGTGACGGATTTCATCATCCGGGAGGGAGTGCTCAACTAATGGAAGCTCATTCAACGCTTAAATGGGATGGAGTGCGCTCCGCCCGAGGGATCGCTCTGTGCGTGGCGATGATCGTCGTCTCGGCCGGTTGCGGAAGCGTCTCCTTCAAGGCGGGAGCCAGCCCGGACCAGATTGCGCAGGACGAGGCGACCTGCCGCGCTTCGACCGGGAGCGAAGAGGGGTTCGTCCAATGCATGCGGGATCTGGGCTATCTGGCCGCGGATCTCGAATCGATGCGTGACGAGTTGACTTCCGGCCCGACCGGCGACCACTGACAAGCGCGTCTTCCGCCGGGATGAGCGCGCGATTCGAGTGCGTCTCGGCGCGTGCCGTAGTGTGCAAAAAGTCAGCCGACCGAAATCTGAAATAGAATCGGTGACTTTTCTCGTGGCTGGAACCTCCCAGATCGGCCGAGCTCCAATTTCTCGTTCTAGCTCGGGGGCGGATTGTTTGGCTCTATCGCCGCCGGCGATTTCCCTGCTCGTCGAGACAAATTCCCTGTATCTTCCTGCTTAACAGGGATCAGTCCGCAGAGATGAGTTCGCCCTCGACTCCCCCCGCCGCCACCCAGGCTGTGAGTGCGGCGGCTCTTTCCGAACATCCCGAGATGGCCCGATAAATTCACGCGATTCCGCTGGGTTCTGGCAGATCGGCGCTTGGGCGTCGCGATGAGTCTTGGGTCAGGCTCCTAGGTCGACAGGCGTCGCTTCGGAATCGCATCGCGCTTCAACGTATGGCCTGAGCGGTGTTTCGCTTGGCTCGAAGAAGTGAAGCTTCCCGGGAGAAGTCCAAATTTGAACGCCGACGCGGAGCGATCTGTTCGCTCGATCAACTCCGAGTGTCTGGCCCAGATCACCCCTCTGGAAGAGCGGCATCTACGCCACGCTGTGAGGGAATACACCGAGCATCGCCACCTCGAGCGGAATCATCAGGGATCGAGAGCGGCGTTCGAGCTCGAATCGGCCTTGCCCGATCTCCGATCGAGCTCGGCCCGGATCTCCGCGTGGACGGGCGCGGTCAGCTGGTAGCGCGAGAAGACTACGATGGCGAGCAGATAGCCGAAGCAGGGGACGAGCGTCGCGACGACCAGGATCGTCATGCTGGCGAGTTCGGTCTGTTCCGTGTTGGGTTGGAATCCGGACCACTCGAGCGCGAGTCCGGCCACCACGAGCATCAGCCCCTGGACGGTCTTGCGCATGAAATGCCAACTCGCGAAGTAGGCTCCTTCTTTTCGCTCTCCCGTCTCGAGCTCGTCGTAGTCGACGACGTCTGCGAGGACGGCGGAGCCGAGCACGTTGTTCGCACTCCCACCGAATCCGAAGGCGATCGAGGCCGTCACGAAGCCGACGGCGGAGCCCGACAGCCCGAACAAGAACTGCATCCCCACCCCCAGCGCACTGCATGCCATCGCGATCCGCCAGACGTGCTTCCGATCCATTCGGCGCGCGAGCGCCATCCAGACAGGAACCGAGGCAAACATCGACACGCCGACGATGAGGAAGTTGATCTCGGTGTAGTTTGCGGCCTCGAGCACGTAGTCGAAGACGTAGGTGATCATCACCACCGACCCGCCAGTACCGAGGTATTCGATGAAGATCACCAACAACAACACGCGGGCATGGGGGTTGCGGAGGACGTCGCGGTAGGCGCGGAACGGCGACTTGCTCCCGCGATGCGAGTAGTCCGCTCGCTCCTTCAGGCGAAGCACCCCGGTGGAGATCACGCCAATCGCCAGGAGCCCGACCGCACCGAGCAGCCAGCTTGCGGCGAGACGTGGATCATCGGCCGTTCGGATGGTTGCGATCCCCAGCGTGAGTGCGCTGTAGCTCCCGATCGTGAACAGCCAGGCCCGCACTCCGAAAATCGCGCCTCGCGCCTGAGAGTCCTCGGAAAGCTCGGCCCCCAGAGCGTTATGGGGCACTTCGAAGGCGGTAAAGGCGGTCGAGAAGCCGAAGATGCCGACCGTCAACCACACGAGCAGGGGCAGGCCCTCGAGCTCCCGAGGAGGACTCCAGATCATCCATGCAGTCAGTGCCATGGGCAGCGCAGAGCCCAGAATCCACGTGCGCCGGCGACCGAAGGAGGCCCTCGTGGCATCGCTCAGGAAGCCGGCAACCGGATCGGAGACGGCATCCCAGATTCGCGAGAGGCCGAAGATCGTCGCGATCGCCCCCGGCGGCACCAGGAGCACGTCGGTGGCGAATTTGATGAAATAGACGATCGTCAGGACGAAGAGGAAGGTCGCCGGCGCGACCGGCAGCGCGTAGGCCAAGAGCGTCGCTGGCGCGATCGAGGTTCGGTCTCGCACAGCGCTCAGCTGGATCTCTCGTCGCGGAGATCAAGGCAGTTCGCGCAACGGAAGCTCCAGGGGCGTCGCGTGCGACGCGGACCGGAGCCGCGATGTACGGAGGCAGAGGCCGGCGCGCCGGGTGACGGAAGGGCGTTGTCGGATTTCCGACCGACTCGCTTCTCCGAAGCCCCCATGCGCACGATGCCCCCCCTTGGTGATCGATCTTCGCGTTCCGCGTTAGCCCTCGACCCTACCAACTCGGGGTCTATTATCGCAAGGAACAGATCTCTCCGGCGGAGGAAGCAAGCATGTCCCAGTCCACACCCCTTCAGGATCTCGTCACGGTCGCGAGCGTCAACTTCAGCCCCGTCTTCGGTGACGCCAAAGCGACGCTGGACAAGATGATGTCGAATATCATCGAGGCGGCGGCCCAGGGTGCGGACCTTGTCGTCTTCCCGGAGTTGGCGCTGCTGGGTTGCGGTAGTTGTGATGCCTGCGCCACGCTCGAGGCCGCTTGTGAGCAACATCAACAGCTGGCTGAGACAGTCCCCGGGCCGTCGAGCAAGGCGCTTGCTGACGTCGCGCGCGAACACGACCTCTATATCGTCTACGGCCTACACGAGCAGGACGGCGCCGATCCGACGAAACTCTACAACGCCGCCGCAGTCGTTGGCCCCGAAGGCGTGATGGGTAGCTACCGGAAGGTCCACCTCGGAGAGCCACCCTGGGTCACCGAGGGACTGACTTTCACGCCGGGTACGTCGCTACCGCTCTTTCCGACCCGGTTCGGTCCGATCGGCGTCCAGATCTGTTACGACTTCTGGTTCAATCCTGAGCTCACCCGATTGCTCGCCCTCAAGGGTGCGCGGATGATCGTATGTCCCGTCGGTTCCTTCGCGGCGCCCGGGCGCGACGATTCCATGCGCAACTCGGCGCTCTCGCGTGCTCAGGAGAACCTTGTCCACGTCGTCGTCTCGAACTCCGCCGGCGGACCCGGCACACGCGAGGCGGGTTACTCAGGGTCCGCTCTCACCGAAGGACTTCGACCCGACCACTACGTGGGCCATTCCATGATTGCGGGCCCCGCCTTTCCGCGCTTCGGTCGGCTCATCGCCGAGGCGGGCTCTCTCGAGGAGATCGTCGTCGCGACGGTGAACCTGGAACAGCAGGACCGCTTTCGGAAAGTCTTCGACTATCGACGCTGGCGGCAGGGCCGACTCGCCAGCGCTTCGAGGTTGATCGCAGACGAGTTCGTTGCCCTCGCCGAACAATCCGAGTCGTGAGGACGATCTGTCTGGATATTCGATGTTAGTCTTCGATCGCCTCGCTGGCAGCCGACTGAAAGATCCAGCGGGTTGGCTTGGCGTCGCCGCCCTAAATCATGAAAATCTGAATCATGCCTTCCGATGGATCCGCTTCCAACCGGGTTCCGATGGCGCCCGGCCACGCAAAGGCGCCCCCGAGGCTACACCCCGCAGTGTGCCAAAAGTCAGTCGATCAATCGCGTTGTCTGTTCTCTCTATTGTTCCACAGAGGCTCGGACCCGTTTCATCGTACGATGTGTCATGACTCAGCCGATCGAAATTCGAAATAAAATCGACGATTTGCCTCGCCGCCAGAACCGATCAGAGAGGCCGAACGCTCGGCTCTTAGCTACTCGGAGGATCAGGGTATTGGCCGCAAACAGAGTTCGCCGCGGGCTGCATGCACCGCTACCCAGACCGTGGGGGCGGAGACTTTCCGACCGGATCCGAGGATGGATCCAGAAAAGCCGGCGAATCCGCGGGGCCTTGGCGGTCGAGTGCTGGCGCACTAGGCGATCGGTGGATCGGCTCCTGTGTGCCTTTCCCCGTGCCCAGTCAGCGGTGCAGCATTTTGCCCGAATTACTCGATACGCTAGAGTCGGATGTGCCCCCGCGTATTTCTGTCACATTCCTGTTGCTCGTGTCGGCGCTGGTCGCCGCACCTTCTGCTCATGCGGAAAAGCCTAACATCATCGTCCTTCTCGCTGACGATCTCGGCTGGAACGACGTCGGCTACCGGGGCAGCCCGATCGCGACACCCAACATCGATGGGCTGGCGCGAGACGGTGTTATTCTCGATCGGTTCTACTCCCAGCCTGTCTGCACGCCCACGCGCGCCGCGATCCTGACGGGCCGCGCGCCGGTGCGGATGGGACTCAGCTATACGGTCGTTCGCCCCTGGGCCAACTACGGGCTGCCCCAGGACGAGCGGCTTCTCGTCGAGACGTTGCGCGACGCGGGATACGCGACGGCGATCGTCGGCAAGTGGCATCTGGGTCACGACCACCAGCGCCAGCTTCCCCACCGTCGAGGCTTCGACCGGTTCTACGGCCATCTGAACGGCGCGATCGACTACTTCACACACGAACGGCTGGGCGGGATCGATTGGCAGCGCGATGGCCGGACGCTCCGCGAGGAGGGCTACACCACTGACCTGCTCGGGCGTGAGGCTGTGCAGATCATCGAGTCGCACGACAAGAAACAGCCGCTGTTGCTCTACCTGCCCTTCAATGCACCGCACAGTCCGATGCAGGCCCCCGCCGATCGGGTCGCCCAGTACGACCACCTCGACGGCAGCGCCAACCGAGAGGCCTTCGAGCTCTTCGCGAGTCGGATCATGCGAGCGACGGGGGTGGGACGGGATCAGGTCACCCTCTTCGTCGATGATCCGGGCCCGAGGACGCGGGCCACGTATGCCGCCATGGTCGATTCCATGGATCGCGCGATCGGAGCGGTCCTCGATGCGCTCCGTCGGCGAGGGATGAGCGAGAACTCGATCGTGCTCTTCACGAGCGACAACGGGGGGCACATTATGTTCGGCGCCAATAACTCTCCGCTGCGCGGAGAGAAGACCACCGTGTTCGAGGGGGGGATTCGTGTTCCCGCTGTGGTTCGTTGGCCGGCGGGCTTGCGAGGCGGTCGACGGGTCTCGCAGACCTTCGCTGCGACCGATGTCTTTCCGACGCTTCTGGCAGCTGCGGGCGTCGAGCTCGATGGCGGTGGCCGACTCGACGGCCAGAATCTGTGGCCGCAGATCGGGGGCGAGAAGCCGATCGATCGGGAGATCTTCTTCGCCGTCGGCAGTGGGACCGGTCGCCAGGTCGCCTTGCGCCACGGTCCCTGGAAGCTGATTCGCAGAGGGGGAGCCGGGGGCTCAACGCGTGAGTTGCTCTTCGATGTCGAGGCCGATCCCGAGGAGCGCAACGATCGTGCCGCGCAGGAGCCCGCGCGAGTCGCGGATCTCCGCGATCGCCTCGAGCGCTGGATCGCACTCCATCCCCAGGGCGGTGCTGCGCTCACCCGGGCGCCCCATCCGGGCTGGATCGCTCCCGAGGACTGGGCGGCGGCGGTACGCGGTGATTGATCGAGGGCTAGTACCTCGTCGAGTCGCGCTATTCGATCAGGCGTGAACCTGCGTTGCCGCGGACGGATGTCCAGCTGGATCTGTAATTTCACACCAGCGCACGGCAAAACCCGGTGAAGGCACCCGGCAGCCTCAACACCTCGGGAAATTTGAAGGCCGGGGCGAGCGCGGAGAAATCGGAGAGCAGGAGGAATATGTGCACGATCAGTATGCAGGCGCAGATCCGCAATGTGGTCGTCGAAAAGCCAGCTTTCGTTATGGGACTCCTTTCAAGATTCGCCCCGATATAGGTCCGCGACCTTCATGATCGCCTGCACCACCGCGCCATCTCGTGGAAGCTTCGCGCCAGCGCTCTACCGGCAGAGTGCCACGACTTGTGGGATCGATATCCGGGATTGATTAGAGCGATCGTCTCGCAGGCGGAGCCGCAGAGAACAGCTGAGTTCCCGTCTCTCCCTCAAACGTGGTGTCGGATGGGTTGGGCCCAACCGCTATTCAGCGAGTTCGGTACGCCCTGAGAGGGTGCAATCCGTCGGCAGGACCGGGCACGCAGCTGCGTCGCCCAACGAGCTGGAACGCGGCAGACTTTTGGCACGATACGAGGCCCCAAGCTTCGGCAGGGCTTGTGCCGGCTCCGCTCTTGAGCCTTCGACTGTCGGGCAGTTGGCTGAGTCCAGGGCGCTTCTCCTCGTCGATTGAGGCGAATCGTCTCGCGCGCGCCCGAGCGCGTGACTGGACAAGAGCAGTGAGAAGGTGCGAACGTTGTCCTCGAAGACTAGGTGAACGGCGTCGCCACACGGAGAACATAGATCATGGTCAAGGTAGTCAAGCTCGGTATCAATCGCCCCGTCAGCGGTCCGCTGCTGCCCGACCCAGAGCCGGCCAAAGTCCACTACACACTTTTGTCTGTCGACGATCACCTGATGGAGCCCGCCCATACCTTCGAAGGTCGGCTACCGAAGAAGTTTATCGATGTTGGCCCCAAGGTGGTCGAGACCGCCGAGGGACACGAGGTGTGGATGATGGAAGACACCCCGTATTTCCAGGTGGGTTTCATGGCAGTCGCCGGGCGCCCCAAGGAGGACTACCGCTACGAGCCTTCGCGATTCGAGGAGGTGCGCCGTGGCTGCTGGGACATCCATCATCGCATCAAGGACATGGACCTCGGTGGGATCCAGGCGTCCGTCAACTTCCCCTCTGGCGCGACTGGCTTTGGCGGCACGCTCTTCAGCGAGACGAAAGATCCCGAACTCGGGCTCGCCTGTGTGCGTGCCTGGAACGACTGGCTCTTCGAGGAATGGCATGGCTCCTATCCCGACCGGATCGTGCCCCTCGGTATCACCTATCTCCGCGACCCCGAGAAGGGCGCCGAAGAGATCCGCCGCAACGCTCGGCGCGGCTTTACCGCGGTCACCCTCCCCGAGCAGCCGCACGAGGTCGGCTTCCCTTCCGTGTTCGACGAACACTGGGAGCCGATCATTCGCGCCTGCGCCGAGACGGACACCGTCCTCAACCTGCACGTGGGCTCCGCCGGCTTTGCGAAGATTCCGCCCGGGGCTCCGGGTCTCGAGCTCGGCTCGACCCTCTTTCAGTCCATGGCTTTCCAGTCCTGTGCCGAATGGCTCTGGAGCGGTTGGCCCGCACGATTCCCCGAGCTCAAGATCGCCATGTCCGAGGGCGGTATCGCCTGGGTGGGCGGATTGATCGACCGGCTGGACAACATCATGGCGCGCTCGGGCTACGGCAGCGGGTGGCAGGATCCGAAAATCGCCCCCTCCGATTGCCTACGTCGCAATTTCTGGTTCTGCATGATCGATGATCCGTCGACGATCTCGACCCGTCACGCCATCGGCGTCGAGAACATCCTCTTCGAGTCGGACTACCCCCATGGCGACGGGACGTGGCCCGAAACCCAGGAGGTCATGAGAAAACTGATCGGGGATCTGCCGAAGGACGAGATCCGCATGATCGCCCACGAGAACGCTGCCAAGCTCTATCGGCACCCGCTACCGCCGACCTGCCTTCCGTGAGAGCCGTCAGCGCCGAGCGTGCCCGGTTCTGAGGAAGCGATTTCGGGTCCCCAGGCGGAAAGGGCGACGGCGATTCGCCGCCGCCCGCCACTGCCGCGATCAATTCAGGCCGTATACCTTGGCCGCCGTCCCCTCCAGGACGTTGTGGACGACCTCCTCGGGCAGGTCGGCCATCGCTCGATCGACGTAGTCGCGCGGGTGATCAGCGGGCGTCTGTGGGCCGGGGGACATACTCGTCGGGTGCGGGTAGTCCGTTTCCCACATGATGTTGTCGGGAAAGCGCCCGAGCGCGTCTCGTAGCGCGTGCTCCTCGAACCAGAAGCAACCGTAGATCTGCCGCTCGAAATACTCGCTGGGCAGCAGCTCGTAGTCGGGGTGCTCCTGGCGAACGCCGCTATTGCGCCACTGCCAGTCCATCGCCTCGAGGGCGCTCGCCAGCCAGCCGACGCCACTCTCGACGGAGACCATCTTGAGCTTCGGGAAGCGGTGGCAGACGCCGCCGAAGATCACGTCGGCGAGTTGCTTCGAGTTGTCGATGAAGATCGTCGATGAGACTCGCGCGAAGTTGGCCTTCGTCCCGCAGCCCGCTCGATCGACCATCATGTCCTCGAAAGATCCGCCCCCGATGTGGAAGCTGATCGAGAGGTCATGGTCCTGCGCGGCGGCGTAGACGGGATCCCAATGAGGATCGCATAGCATCGGCTGCCCCCATACCTGGGGTTGATTGCAGGCAAGTACGGCCTTGTGGCCCTTCGCAGCGCACCGCTCGATCTCACGCACCCAGGCGTCGACATCCCAGAAGGGGCTCGCCATCACTGGAATCAGACGGTTCGGATCGGTATTGCACCACTCCACCAGGAAGTCGTTGTAGGCCTGGACGCACTCGAGCATGAGCTTCGGATCCTTGAGCTTCAAGAAGGCCTGGGAGCCGAACCCGCCAGTGTTCGGATAGAGCACCTCGCCGTGGATCCCCTCCTCGTCCATCAGGGCGAGGCGCGCCTTCGCGTCCCATGACGCCGCGGGACACTCGTCGAAGGTCTTGCGTGTGTCGGGAAGCGTGCCGTCGAAGCCCGCCGCGGTCACCATCCCGGGGCCACCCGCCGGGTCTCCCCCGATGATCCATAGGTCGACGCCGTCCACCCGCTCGATGTGCGGGATCGCATCCCCCCATTTCGACGACATCCGAGCCGTCCAGGTGTCGGGTGGCTCGGTCACGTGGGTGTCTGTGTCGATCGCTCGATGGCGGTCGAAGAGTGATTCGGTCATGGGTCTTCTCCTCGTGGTTTCGTGTTCTAGTGAGCTGTCCCCGTTTCGTTCGATCTCTCACTTTCCGAGATCGCCCGTACGACGAGCTTGGGGCTTCAGGGCTTCTGGTCTTTTGGCATTGACGAGCATCGAAGCAGTGCGCGTGAAGGCGGTCCTCAGCGCGTCCCGCGTCGTCTCTCCGAGGGCACAATCCTCGAGTGCATCGGACATGCATCGCGACCAGGCATCGCCTGTGCGCGCGTCGATCTCGAACGGAGCGTGCACCGTTCGCATGCAGATGGGGCCGTAGCGATCCGTGTGCAGCTGGGGACCGCCGAGCCAGCCGCATAGAAAAAGTGAGAGACGCTCCCGCATCTCCGCGAGATCCGGCTGATGCATCGCGCGGATCGCGGCGGCACCCGTCGAGGTGTCCATGAGATCGTAGAAGCGGTCGACTAGCGCGCGCACGCCCATTTCACCACCGAGTTCTTTGTAGGGATTCAACGGGTCCGCCTCGAGATCGATCGGGTGTCGAGTGAACGATACCGACGGAAATGCAATCGTCATACCGGAGTCCGTCGGTTGAGGAAGCCCCGCCGCGGACGACAAGCGTTCGGTATCGCTGAAGACGAGGCGTTTCGTCCCATGCGAGGTCGGATTTGAGGCGCAGTGCCACGGGACAGGTTGGTGAGTTGCGGTGACGGAGTCGTCGTCTTGCTCGAAGAACGACACTCGCTGAAACTTCGATTGCAAGATGGCCGCCGGGGTCGGACACTAGCTGAACCCCGATCTGGTCCTTCGGTGATCGGAAAAGACATCGCCCGAGTGGCGGCATAGAGGAAGACGACATGGGCATACCATTCCCGAGCAACGAATTCTTTTCTGCTCTCCAGAAGGGTCTGAACAGCGATCCGGGCTGCACGGACCACCTTCCGCCCAATGAGGCTTATTGTGGATTCTCGATCGGAGAACATCTCTTCGTGCTCGAGTTCGACGGCCACACGTGTAGCGCCGTCCTACCGGGCGGAAACGAGCTCGACCTCGACTTCGTCCTCGCAGGACCCGCCGAGGTCTGGGAGATGGCCATCAGAGCCGTGGGGGCGGGGGACGCCTCGGCAGAACTTCCCGCACTCGTCGAGAAGGGCAAGCTGGAGATCCGCTCTGTTGATCCAGACGGTTTCGGAGCGGCTCGGGACGCGATGCCCTTTCTGCAGGTGTTCCTGGACAAGGCGTGTGGTCTCGAGGTCGACTTCGAAGGGTCGGGTTGAGCCCCTGCGCCTCGGCGTCGGTGGGATTCAGATGTAGTAGGCGGTGTCGTATTCGATGATCCGTCCGTTGTGAAGCTTCATCAGATCGGTGTGCGGGGGCATTGATCCGCTTCCTTTCGGATCGTGGTCTTGAGAAGCCCGCGTACGCCAATCTTCTTACCCGCAATCCTCACTCGGGTCGGAACGTGTTCGGTTGATTGGTCACGGCTGGGCCGATCGTCGTTGGCCTCTGTGAGAAACGTCAGATCGGTCACGCGATCGGATGTCGCTCAGCGTTGAGAACGAGTCGTCGAGGTGATTCGCCTCGCCGCGTGGCGGGTTGACTCATTCGGCGGCGTAGGGGAGCGCGGGTGCGATGTCAGCCCGCGAAAGCCGACCTCAAATTGGCACGTTGACTGCAGTCCATCTGCAGGAGCGAGCGGGAAGTAGGCGCGCGATCCGAACCCACGCTGGGAACGAAGGGGCTGGTGATGAAGATACTGCTGGCCGAATCCGACAGCGATCTCGTTCCGGTGGAGGTCGGCTCGCTGGATGATCGCGGAGACGTGAGCGTGGAAACCGGAAGCACGAGCGCCGACACCGAGACCAGCAACATGGAAGCGCTCGAGCAGGGCGACTGCTGGAGGCTCCTCGCACGCGGGGGGGTCGGTATGCTGGCGACGGCCGGCATCGAGGCGCCCGTCATGCGTCCGGTCAACTTCGCGCTTCACGACAACTTCGTCCTGATTCGGACGGGCGAGGGGCAGATCCTGGAGGCGGCCCACGCCGGGGAGTCCGCTTCCTTCGCGATCACCGAGATCGATGGCTTCGAACACTGGGGTTGGAGTGTCGTCGTCGTCGGGACCCTGACCGAGCGGTCGAGTCTGGGCGAGGTCGCCGAGGTCCCGCTTCGCCCCTGGGCGACGGAAGAGAAAAATCATTTCGTGGGTCTGTCGATCCACGAGATCTCCGGTCGCCGGCTGGCGGCCGGGAGGATGCCGCGATGAGCCCGCGCGAATCCGCCGGGCTGCGCCCGCAACCGGACGCTCCGAGCCTCGACCGCTGGGGACGCGACCCGACGCGCTCGCTCTCGAACGGAATATTCGAGGCCGCCTATCGCTCGTGGTTCCGCGTCGAGTGGGAAGGCCTCGAGCACATCCCGCGAAGCGGGGGGGCGCTCCTGGTTTCGAACCACGCCGGCATGATTCCGGTCGACGGTGGGCTGATTCAGTTCGGCATCCAGGAGGAGCTCGATCGGCCCGTCTACATGCTTGCCCATCACGGCTTCTTCCGGTTTCCCTTCATGGGGCGCCTGTTGAATCGAACGGGGACCGTCGTCGCTCATCCCGACAATGCCCATCGCCTGCTGCACGAGGACGGCCGACTCGTCGTGGTCTTTCCCGAGGGCGAAAAGGGGCCCGTCAAGCTTCGCTCGGAGCGCTACCGCCTCCAGCGTTTCGGTCGCGGGGGCTTTATCGAGACCGCTGTTCGCGCGGATGTCCCGATCGTGCCGATCGTCCTGATGGGAACCGAGGACGCGACCCCGACCATCGCCGACCTCGAGCTCGGCGGTCAGAAGATGCCCCTCACGCTCAACGCCGCGCTCTTCGGGCCCGTGCTCGGCGCACTTGCGCCCTTTCCCGCGAAGATCCGAGCACGGGTGCTGCCGGCCGTGCACATCGAGTCGAGTGGAGGCGCGGTCTCCCGCAGTGTGCTGATGGATGGTGCCGAGGCCATTCGTGAGGACATGCAACGGACCCTCGACGAAATGCTGGCCGCGCGAGCGGGGGTCTGGATTGGCTAGTGCGAGCACACGAATCGCGGTCACCGATGCGGGCAGCCCCCTGGGCCGACGCATGGTGGACGTTCTGCGCAAGCGGCCGGAGGTCGAGTGCGTACGAGGTGTCGAGCGTCGCGCGAAAGTTGGCAGCCGGGGGGAGAAACACGAGAACGACCTCGACGCCGTTCCCTTCGACCCGGACCATCGGCCCTTCGTCGAGTATCTGGTGCGGCATCGGATCGATACCGTCGTCCAGATCGGCCTTGCACCCGATCGTGTCGGGAGACGAGCGTCTCGGGTGACCGAGGAGGCCGACGTGATCGGCACGATGTGTCTCGGGGCGGCGATCGGGAGCGTCGGTGGGCCGGTGCGAAACTGGGTGATCGCTTCTTCGAGTGCGGTCTATCCGATCGGGAGCGACTCGCCGCTCGTCTCGGGGGAGGCTGCGCGGGTCGATTCCGGAGGCGATTCGCCCTCTGTCGCGATCCTCGAGGCCGAGGACTACGCGAGGGACGTCGCCCGCCGCGGGCCGCATATCAACGTATCGATCCTGCGTCTCCAGCAGCTCGTGGGTCCGGGCATCGATGGCGACCTCGCTTCACTCCTCCGTCTCCCGTCCGTACCCATGCCGATCGGCTTCGACCCATCGATTCAGCTCCTCCACGTCGATGACGCGGCCGAGGCATTGGCCTTCGCTTGTCGCGTCGGACTCGCCGGGCTCTACAACGTGGCCTCTTCCGGGTCGATCCACTGGAGCGCCGCTGCCCTCAGAGCCGGTCTCCGCGCGGTGCCCGTTCTGCCCCTCGGTGCCGGCGTCGCCGCGCCGATCCTCATGCGACTGGGCATCCCCCATCTTCCCGAAAACCTCTTCGACCTCCTGCGCTTCGGCCATGTCGTCGACACCGTAAAGATCGAGGAGGCGGGCTGGCATCCGGCGCACGACCAAGGGAGCTGTCTGTCTAGCGGCGTTCGATCCATGACCGGGCGACGCCTACCACGGTGGGTCGTGGCGACCTCGAAATCCTGGTAGAGGAAGACGACCGAAACGACATGGCGACACGGCTTCGATCGGCATGCGCGCGGCACGACTTCAAGCCCAAGAGGAGAACGAGACAATGACCAGAGAAGTGGACGCGAAGGATCTGCGAGTCGTGATCATCGGTGCAGGCATGGCCGGCATTCTGAGCGCGATCAAGCTGGAAGAGGCAGGCATTGGCAACTTCTCGATCTACGAGAAGGCCGACCGGCTCGGCGGCACTTGGCGCGAGAATACCTACCCGGGAATCGCCTGCGACGTCCCCTCGCACCTCTACAGCTATTCGTTCGCACCGAACCCGGATTGGAGTCATCAATACTCGCCGGGAGCGGAGATTCAGGCCTATTTCGAGCGCGTCGCGAAGCAATTCGGTGTCGACGAGCGGATCGAGTTCGGGCAGGAGATCAATCGCTGTGCCTTCATCGACGGTCGTTGGCACATCACGACGAGTGCCGGCATCAAGGACGAGGCCGACTTCATCATCGCGGCGACCGGCGTTCTTCATCACCCGAGCTACCCGGAGATCGCGGGCCTCGAAGACTTCGCGGGCGCACTCTTTCACAGCGCGCGTTGGGATCACGACGTCCCGCTCGATGGCGGGCGGGTCGGTGTGATCGGCAACGGATCGACGGGGGTGCAGATCACCGCCGCGCTCGCGAAGCGGGCCTCGAAGCTCTCGCTCTTTCAGCGGACGCCTCAATGGGTGATGCCGCAGGAGAACCCCGCCTATACGGAGGATGAGAAACAAGCATTCCGGGCCCACCCGGAGAGCCTGCGTGCGCTCCACGAGGACATCTCGAATCTCTTCGCGGCGGGTTTCGCCAACGCGGTCGTCGACGCGGATTCGGAGTTGATGAAGGGCATCGAGGATCAATGCCTCGCGAATCTCGAAGAGAACGTCTCGGATCCCGACCTCCGGGAACGTTTGCGGCCCGACTATCGTGCTGCTTGCAAACGTCTCGTAATCTCTCCGGACTTCTACGAGGCGATCCAGAAGCCGACCGCCACGCTCGTGACGGAAGAGATCGAACGGATTGAACCCGGGGGCGTACGGACGAGGGATGGGCATCTCCACGAACTCGACGTGCTCGTGCTCGCGACGGGCTTCAAGGCGGACCGCTTCGTACGACCGATGGAGGTGATCGGGCGGACGGGCAAGCGCCTCGACGAAGCCTGGGCCGATCGCCCCTCGGCCTATCTGTCGATCTCGGTTCCGGATCTCCCCAACTTCTTCATGCTGAATGGGCCGAACGGACCGGTCGGCAATTTCTCTCTGATCGAGGTCGCGGAACTCCAGTTCGGTTATATCCAGCAGCTGATCGATCAGGTGCGAAGCGGGGAGTGCCGGAGCCTTTCGGCGAGCGCGCGAGCGACTGAGGACTTCGACGCGGCGCGGGTGGAGGCGGCGAAGAAGACGATCTGGACGACGGGTTGTCGCAGCTGGTACCTCGACGATCGAGGTGTTCCAGCGACCTGGCCATGGACCTTCGATCGCTTTCGCGAGGAGATGGCGGAGCCGGATCTTGCTGCGTATGACTTCTTCGATTGAATAAGAAGCGGTGACCATCAGCTTCCATGCCTGCTCGTCGTTGACGAATGGGACGGTCCGGCGGGGATCGTGGCCCACCACGAGCTGCTCCACTCTCTCGGGACGTGAAGCGCCGCCGGCCGACGGCGTGAGATCCTCCGTGGCGGCCGGGGGTGCAGCCCTGGGTCCGTGTCTCGCGCGACCGCCGTTAGCGACTCTCCGCAGTGGCCACCGCGCCGGTAGCCGGTCGGCAATGTCGCGAGCCCTGCGTGCTGCTTCGCCTCAGGCTGCGGCATCGCACCCCGGCGGCCTCCTGCTGCTCGATGACGGACACAGGAGAGCTGGCATGAGCCTTGCTCTTGATCAGGGAAACGTGCGATCCCGTCGCCAACACCAGAGGGTGAAGGGGGTGCGGTCGACCGAACCCTCCGCGTCGTCCAACGCAGACGGCCTGCCACAGAGATCCGGATGTCCGAGCCGCACCGAATCCTCGTCCCGATCGATTTCTCCGGGGAATCACGCTCGGCGGTCGAGCGTGCGGTCACGATGGCGAGCATCGATCGCGGCGCGGAGAGCGGGCCGGTGGGGGTCAAAATCTGCCCGCTTCACGCACGCGACTTTCGGCTCGTAACCCTTGATCCGGGTCTATCCGAGCCGATCGTGAGCGAGTTGCGCACCTCGGAACGCGGCGAGTTCCAGGCATTCTGCCGCGCGCTCGTGGATCGGGGGGTCGAGATCTCGGGGCACTTCGACGAGCGCGAGGCGATCCACGCGAGCTCGCTGGAGCCCGGGACGCAGCTCATCGCGTTCGGGTCGAGAGGCCAAACGTCGATCCAGCGTTTTCTGCTCGGAAGCATGTCGCAGCCGTTCTGCGCAATGCGTCCTGCAGCGTTCTGATCGCAGGCCCGCAACGTTCGCGGTCCGCTCCCTGCGAGCGGCGCGATTCCATTCCATCGCATTCGGGGCGTCCGGAGTCGGTCGGCCTCGGTGTGCGAGTCAGGAGGAGAAGAGCTGATGTCCGTTATCAACTACGACGAACAGGACGAAGAGGTCCATGTCGATGTCTTTCCAACGAGCGAGGATCTCTTGTCGAAGCTCTTTACGATTGTGATGGTGGGCGTGATCGGCGTCATCCTGATGATGATCTTGATGGGCGGCTACTAGTTGGTCGAGGACGAATCCGCGCTCGAATTGCTGCTCGCTCGTCATCTCGGCGCGGGACCTCGATACACCAGCTACCCGACCGTTCCGGTCTGGCAGGCGTCCTTTCCCAAGGCCGATCACGCGCGCGCGCTCGCGTCGTGTGGTCGGTCCGGGGACGTCTCCCTTTACGCACATATCCCCTTTTGTCGAAGTCTCTGTCATTTCTGTGCTTGTAATCGGGTGATCACACGCACGCCTGAGCTTCCCGAGCGCTACCTCGGCGCGATCGAGCGAGAGCTGCGGGCGACTCGCGCGTACATTCCGGACGCCCCCCGTGGCGTCCAGCTTCATTGGGGGGGCGGGACGCCAACGCATCTCTCGGCCCCGCAGCTCGAGCGTCTCTTCCGCTCGATGACCGACGCCTTTCCGCTCGCTCCCGACGCCGAGGTCTCGATTGAGATCGATCCTCGAGTGGCGAGCGAAGATCAGGTGAGCGTGTTGGCCGACTGCGGATTCAACCGGATCTCGTTGGGGGTCCAGGACACGAACGCGAGGACCCAGGCCGCGATCCATCGGGTCCAGCCCTTCGAGCAGACACGGGCAATCACGGAACTCGCCCGGCAGGCGGGGATCTCGCACGTCAATTTTGATCTCATCTACGGCCTTCCGTTCCAGACCGAGGCCTCGTTCCGTGAGACGATCGAGGAGGTGTTGTCCGCCGCACCCGATCGGATCGCGCTCTACGGCTATGCGCACGTCACCTGGGTCGCCAAGCAGCAGCGGGGCTTTGAGCGAATCGACCTGCCGGACCCAGCGCTGCGACTCCGGATTCAGCTGGGCGCGATTCGCCAGCTCGTCGAGGCTGGCTACGAGTTCATCGGGATGGACCACTTCGCCAAGCCCGAGGACGAGCTCAGCCGCGCGCTCCATGCGGGGACGCTGCGGCGAAACTTCATGGGATACACGACGCTCGATGGCGTCGACACGATCGCCTTCGGGCCGAGCGGGATCAGCGAGCTGCCCGGCGCCTATGTGCAGGCCAGGAAGGATCTCGGGGGGTGGTTCGAGCGAGTCGAGACTGATCAGCTCGCAACCGAACGGGGGATGCAGCTCTCGGCGCAGGATGAAGCGCGGCGCTGGATCATCCGACAGATCATGTGCCAGGCGCGGCTTGCGGCCGATGAGGTCGAGGCGCGCTTCGGTGGGGCGTTCAAGGAGGACTACGCCGAGGACCTGGCGCGGCTCGAGCCGCTGGCCGAGGACGGAATCGTCGAGCTCTCGGCCTCGGGTGACTTCGAGGTGACGGGAACCGGTCGACTGTTCCTGCGAAAGGTCGCGATGGCCTTCGATGCCTATCTCGAGCCGACGTCAGGTGCGGGCGACCGGGTCTTCAGCCAGACCTTCTAGCGGGTGGCCTCGTCGCCGGCTTCGCGCATGGCGTTCGTGATCTCGCCGAGCGCGAGGAGCAGGCATCTTCCCGATTCGGAATCGAACGAGGCGCCGAGAACGTTGTCGGCACATTCGAGCATCGCGTCGACGAACGAGGGATACATGTCCGCCGTCACGCCGTACTCACGGTGGCTGCGACCGAATGC
>JAPYTP010000039.1:0-14557 GCA_029941885.1 Myxococcota bacterium | reverse complement strand
ACGAGGGATACATGTCCGCCGTCACGCCGTACTCACGGTGGCTGCGACCGAATGCCCGGAGGTTCTCGGCGAGCCAGGGCTCATGGGTCTGCCACGCGAAGAGACTCTTGAGCGTTTCCCTCATCATCTCTTCTCGTTCCGCGATCGCATGGACACCGAAGAGCGGCACGACATCGGGTCGCTGCTCGAAGAAGATCTCGTAGAAGCGTTCGCAGAACGCCTCCTCCTGCTCAGCGATTTCGAGCAGGAGGCGCTCCATGTCCCACGCTTCGCAGACGCCCGATGGGGTCGCTCGCAGGCTCGGAACGACTTCCTTCGGATTATTCCCCGCGAGCGTACCGGTCGCCGCCAGGGGGTCGTTCACGAGCGCCTGGCAGGCAGCCCGACGATCCCCGAAACGAACTCGCTCCGGAGCGACTCGATACGAGATTCGTCGATTACGAATTCCGGCATCCTGTAGAGCAGGTGACGGATCGCCGTCTCGCCCTCGAGCGCCGCGATGTGGGTTCCGAGGCAGGAGTGGCTGCCGTGGCCGAAGGTGAGGATCCGTTTCGATTCACGATGGATGTCGAATCGATCGGGTTCTGCGAACTCGCGCTCGTCACGATTCGCCGAGGGGAAGAGGAAGATCACGGCCTGACCAGGCTCGAAGGTCTTGCCATGGAGTTCGACGGCCTTTACGACCGTTCGTCCGAGGAATTGCGTCGGCATTCCGAATCGCAGCCCCTCCCGGAAGGCGTTGGGAATCAGCTCGGGGTTCGAGATCAGCTCGGCTCGCTGACCCGGACTTCGGAAGAGCTCGAGCAGAAAACCTGCGAAGACCTTCGGGAAGCTGTCCGTACTCCCGATCACCAGGGTCGACATCTGAGAGGCGATGTTCTCGTCGGGCAGCAGCTTGCCGTCGAACTTCGCGTTCAGGTAGGCGTTCAGCAGGACGTCCCTGTCGGTCGGTTGCTTACGCCGGAGCTGGATGAGGGCTTCGAGGTACCTGTTGAGCTCGTCCGCGGCGGCGAGTCCGTCCTCGGTCATCCCATCACGGCCGCGCTCGCGCGAGAAGAACCGGTTTACGTAGCTGTAGAGCTGGTCGGCATCTTCGATCGGAAGTCCCAACAGGACACAGGAGACCTCCATGGCAATCTTGGCAATGTAGTCGGCGACGAGATCAACCTCGCCGTCTGTCTCGAGCGCGCGGGCGTGGCGGGCAACGATCTTCTCGACCACGGGGCCGAGTGCGGCAACGCGTCGCGGCTTGAAGGCGCCGCTGATCAATGCGCGATTACGCGTGTGCTCAGGCGGATCCATCATGTTGACGCTCGGAAAGACCTGCATCTGCTTCGTGATCAAATGTGCGGGGGTCGTTCCTCGCAGAGACGCGGAGTACGACTCGTTGTCCCCGCTCTGGTCCCAGATGTCGTCGAAGCGTGACAGCGCCCAACAATCGAACTCTTCGACATAGTGAGCGGGGTCTTGGTTGCGCAGCTGCCGGTAGACGGGAAAGGGATCGTCGAGGACCTCGGGCATGAGCGGGTTGTATTGGATCATGTGTGTTTCCTGCTGTGATTGGAGGAGGTGGCCAAATCGCGTTGTGCGCCGGTCGTGGTCTGCTCTGCCTCAAGGGCGCATGAACTCGAAGTCGGTGTCGGGATCGAGACTGTCGGCGGTGAAGCGAAGCTCCTCTGCGACGTCGGTCCAGGATCGATTCTCGAGCCAGGATTGGATGACCTCGTTGATCAACGCTCTCCCGACGACGTCAAGCGAGGCGCCCGCGTCCCGGGCGTCCGCCTGCAGGGCTCCAAAATATTTACGGACGAGCGCGTATTCCTGGCTCATCCGATTGCTCCCGACGGCAGCCGATCTTTGATCCACTCTCCGCCGAGCAGAATGGCACGCAGGTTCTCGCGATCGGCGAGGCACGCAATATCGATCGTCGGATCTCCGGCGACGACGACGAGATCCGCAAGCCTCCCCCGCTCAATCATGCCGGCTTCGTCCCCGAGTCCCATCAGCTCGGCGCCGTTCCGAGTAGCCCATCGGATGATCTGGAGTGGGGCAATGCCCAGGCGCTTGACGTAGAGCTCTAGCTCGGCCACGTAGTCGCCATGGGGCATGATCGGTGTTCCGTAGTCGTCTCCGACGACCATCCGGACGCCCGCCCGCGCAGCGCTCACCATCGCCTCACACGTGTACTCGAAGTCCTCCCGAACCTTCGAGATTCGCCTTCGCACCTCCGTTGGGCTCTCGGGAAATCCCTCGCTGATGGCGAGGTAATGGGCCTCATGGTCCCATGACTCGGCGAGATCGAGGAATCGCTCGCTCCAAAGCATGCTCGGCACGACCGTGGCGTCCGCGTCCAGTATCGCTTCGACGCATTCGTCGTCGATCCGGTCCGCGTGGTCGATGATGTCGACGCCGGCGCGAGCGCATTCGAGGATCGACGTCCGTGATGGGGCATGCGCGCGGACGCGTTTACCGAGTGTGTGCGCCGCGTCGACCAGGGCTCGAAGCTCATCGATCGTCGGGTACATGACGTCAACAGCGGGGGACGAACCATGGCCCGGTCCGGCGGAGATTTTGATGACGTCACATCCGCGTCCCGCCTCTACACGAGCGGCGAGCCGCCACCCGTCCACGCCGTCGGTCGCGTAGGTCAGCCCCGTGCTTCCGAGCTGCATGAAGAAGTTGCGGTTGTTCGAGTAGTCCGAGTACTCACCGGTGGTGACGATCTCTCGCGAGCCTGCCAGGTAGCGCGGACCGCTCACGAAGCCGGCCCCGATGGCCTCCTTCAGGCTCACGTCGATCACGTGCGCGTTGCTCGATCCGATCGCGCCCGTGAATCCGCAGCGGAGCGCCGTCTCCGCGTTGCTTGCGGCAAGCATGCTGAGATAGCCCGGCGCTGCTTCGAGTCCGAGGGAGGGAGCCGTAACGCCGTCTCCGAAGGCACCGAAATGCGAGTGGAAATGACATTGGATCATACCGGGCATGAGACTCAGGCCGTCGAGCGGGATCACCCGGTCGTGGGCTCCGGCTTCGACCGCCGCGTCGGGTGCGACCTCGCTGATTCGGTCACCTTCGACCGCGACCGTCGTGCCGGGCCGGGCCGCATTCGTCCCGTCGATGAGATTCGCGTTGCGGAAGAGGATTCGCTTCGTGGCCATGCTAGTTCCTCCGCTGGCTCGATGGCCAGATGGGCATTCAAGATGCAGGCTGTGTGCCAATCCACGACACGGCTGGAGCAGTTTGGTCGTGCCGAACACGACGAATTGTCCCGGGCACGCGATGCTTGCGACATTCTGCCCCTTCGAGCATTGAGACGCTTCGGTCGTGGCGTGTGGGAGAGGTCCAGGCGTGTTCCCACAATTGCATGGAAACGTCGCACGGGCGCTCCCGCCGCAGAGAAGAAGAGGGCGCTCGCCGTTACCCGGCCGGCGGTCCCTTGAGCTTTGTTCCGGTCATGGCGACCCGTCACGTCAGTTGGGGGTGCTGAGAATCGGAAGGCGGATCGCGTGGGGGAAAGGCATGGACGCGCCGTCGCGTGCCACCCAGACCGCATCGCTTCTCTCGGCCTTCTCGGACAGACTCGAAGAATCGGTGGGTACGATGATGTTCTGTATCGAGTCGAACGTAGACCTGTCCGACGGATCTCTGAACCGACATGCGGCTCATCGAGAGCCGCATCAGGACATTCCACCACAACTCGCTGCTTCAGTGTCCCGGTGAGCCAACCGTCAGAACAGGACACGAGGCCGTTCGCACGACCCGGTCTGCCACACTGCCGAGGGCAAGGTGCTGGATCCCCGTAAGCCCCCGGGTCCCCATGACGATCAGGTCGGCAGCTCGAGACGCTGCCTCGTCAATGATCGCCTGTGCAGCCGAATGCTCGACGGCGATGCCGGTCACGACAATTCCGTGCTTCTCGATGCCATTGGCTTCCGTCTCGACTCGTTCTCTGGCTTCATTCGCAATTTGCGCGATGAATCTCGAAGGCAGGATACAGGAATCGGGCATCATCGAGGGAGCTAGCGGAACTTCCGCTTGATATGCGTTCAATATGATGATCTCAGCCTCGAACTTGATTGCGAAGTCGATCGCCGTATCGACCGCACGCATTGCCGAATCCGAAAAATCAGTCGCCACGAGAATTGTCTCGATCTTCATCGGAGCACCCTCCCTCTCGTCCATGTCGCTCGCAATATCCGAACTCGCAACTCGCGTGCCGCACTATCACTAGTCTTCGCGCGTGTTGGGGAGTCTCGCGTGGCCGTTCGCCTCGCTTCGAGACTAGGGGTCACTGCGCGATGGCGGCTTCGCGTTCATTGTCCGCCACCCGTCTCTCTTTGCGGCGATAGAGCGTTCTTCGATTCACTCCGAGGATTCGGGCGGCTTCAGATTTGCTTCCGTTTGAGGCTTCTAGGACGGCGTCGACATATGCATCGGTCAGTCTCCGAACCGTGAGGCGCTTCTCCAGGGCGATTCGAATCAACATCTCTTCGATCGATCCATCTCCCGTCGCCGGATCCTCGGGAATGAGAATATCGTTGGCGAGAATTTCGGATGAACCGGTGAGCGCGAGCGCACGTTCGACGCAGTTCTCGAGCTCACGCGCGTTGCCCGGCCAAACGCCTCGACTCAGCTTGCGAAGCGCGGCGTCGCTGAACCGAACTCGCAGATCATCCGAATGCTTGCGAAGAAACGACTCAGCGAGGACAGGGATATCCTCTGTGCGCTCACGCAAAGGCGGGATCCTGATCTGGATGACATTCAGTCGGTAGTACAGGTCCTGTCTGAATTGCCCATCCTCTATCGCGCGATGGACGTCCTGATTCGTTGCCGCGACGATTCGGACGTCGATCTTCGTGCTATGCGTACCGCCGACCGGACGCACCTCACGATCCTGCAGCACACGAAGCAACTTGCCCTGTAGGCTCAGGGGCATGTCACCGATCTCATCCAGGAAGAGGGTTCCGCCTTCAGCAGCCTCGAAGAGACCTTTCTTGTTGGCGTGGGCGCCCGTAAAGGCGCCCCGGACGTGACCAAAAAGCTCGCTCTCCAGAAGCCCCTCCGGCATCGCAGTGCAATTGATCGGTATGAAGGGCTTCGATGCCCGGGCGCCGGTAAAATGGATCGAGCGGGCGACGACTTCCTTGCCCGTTCCACTCTCGCCGCTGATCAGGATGTTGCTTCGGTTGGCTCCGACCTTCTTGATCATTGCGTAGATCTCGTTCATTGCCTGACTCTTGCCGACGAGTTCACCGAATGAACTCACACGCGCCACGGCCCGGCGCAGCCGCCGATTCTCTTCCTCGAGCACGCGACGTTCGAAGGCGCGCTCTAGCGAGACGAGAAGCTCATCCGCTTGAAATGGCTTCGTGACGAAATCGAGCGCTCCCCCGCGCATCGCTTGCACGGCGGATTGAATCGTCCCAAATGCTGTCATGAGAATGACCGGCGTATCCGGACGTCGCTCGCGCATGGCAGCAAGCAGCTCGAGGCCATTGGTTTCCGGCATCTGCAGGTCGGATAATACGACGTCCCAATCTCGATCGTCTGCCAGGGACAGCGCTTCTGTACCCGAGCCGCACTTCGTCACTTCAAAGCCAGCCTCGGTGAGCAGGTCTTCGGTCATGTCGAGAATCGATTCGTCGTCGTCAACGACGAGTATCGACTTCGGCACAGCGGTACTCATTTTGTTTGCCATGCTGCCGGCTCCTGTATTCCCGTGTTCGGGACCCTCGCATCGTGGATTACGCGCGTAATGGCTGCAGACCTTGTGCCAGCTAGAAAAACCTTCGGGCGCGAATGCAATGCATCTCAAAGTCTCTCCTTCGGGGGGGTGTCTAAGTTTGCCTCATGACGAGACTAAATGTCTCGATTTCTACTCTTCGATTCACCTGCATGCGTTGTATCGTCTGCTTGGGATGGCTCATGTGCCCCCCCCTGGGAGATCCCTAGGATCAATGCTCATGACCCGGCTTGGGATGGAACCGGAGCGACGATGGCCTCGCGCAATGATTCGACCGTACCCGAGAAGCTCGCCGACGAGATCGCACGACTCGAAAGCGAACTCGCAGAATGCAGGACGTCCGTGCAATCGCTCGCCTTCGCACAGGAGCGGATGAGCGGAATCCTCACTGTTGCGCCGGACGGGATCGTGACGATCGACGAAATGGGCTGCATCGTGTTCGTGAATCCCGCGATCGTCGAGATCTTTGGCTTCGAAGCCGAAATGCTCGTTGGGCAGAGCATGAACATGTTGATTCCCGCTCCCTACGACCAGGAACACGACGGCTATCTAGAGAACTATCGGCGAACGCAGAAACGCAACATCCTGGGACAGAGTCGAGAGGTCATGGCTCGCCGAAGGGATGGGACGTCCTTTCCGATAGAGCTCTCCGTATCGGAGATATTCGAAGGGCCGAAACGGCTATTCACTGGAACGATCCGCGATATCAGCGTTCGCCGGGAAGCGGAAGCACGAATGCGCGAAGATCGCGACCGTCTGCGACAGATCTTCGATTCGGCGGTCGATGGCATCATTGCAATCGATGAGTCGGGAACCATCCTCGATGTCAATCCCGCTGTCGAACGAATTTTCGGCTTCTCTTCCGGTGAGCTCTTGGGTCGAGGCGTGACCCTACTGATGCCCCCACCCTTTCGAGACGAACACGCTTCCTATGTCGGTCGGTATCTCGAGACGGGCGAGAAGCGAATCATCGGGATCGGACGAGAAGTGCATGGACGGCGCCGGAACGGTGAGATCTTTCCTCTCTTTCTTGCCGTCAGCGAGGGCTATCTCGAACATCGACGAGTCTTCACCGCGTTTCTCCGTGACCTCGAACGACTACGCGACACGGAAGAACGGGCGCGGCGAGCGGAGCAGTTGGCTGAGCTTTCGACGATATCGGCCGGCATCGCTCACGATGTAGGGACACCGATGACGACGATTCTGGGGTATGCCGAACTTCTGCAGAAGACGGCAGCGAACGAAAAAAATCGACAACGCGCGGGACATATCGTCGATCAAGTTCGTCGGGTCAAGGATCTACTCCGGACGTTGCTCGATATTGCTCGTCCGCGGGATGCGACGCCAGAGCCTGTGTCGCTGGCGGACGTATTGGACCACAGCCTCGAGTTCTTCAGGGAAAAGTTGAAGGGGAGGGGAATCGGCGTCGAGAAAGTTTTCTCACCCGTTCCGAATATCATCGCGAACCGAGATCGACTCGAGCAGGTCTTTCTCAATCTGATCGTGAACGCAATCGATGCGATGCATTCAGGCGGTGAACTCACAGTCCAACTTCTCTGTGCGACCCCTGAGCTCATCGAGATTCGCCTCATCGATACGGGAGTCGGCATCGAAGCCGACACACTCGCTCGAATCTTCGAGCCCTTCTACACGACCAAAGAACGCGGAAAGGGAACGGGACTCGGGCTCATGGTCAGTCAGCGAATCGTCCACGATCATGGCGGCAAGATCACTGCAACGAGCGATCTGGGCGTCGGTACGCGGATCATCATCCAGCTACCGATCGAAAAAACGCTGCGAACACGATCGTCGATGCCTCGTCGCGCATAGCCCCCTCCAATCTCGAAATCACAGTGCTCGCGCTCGATTCTTCTCCGGAGCGGAAGGGCCCCTTTCGACACACCCGAGATCTCGTCGGGGCGGCGGTCGCGGTGCTGTCGAATGCGAATGGTTGTGACTTATTGCGCCCGGTTGCGGCATCACGCCTCGAGCCGCCGCAGATCGATACCCGCCAGCGCCCCTCGATTGGCATCGACCTTGCGTTCACTATCGCAGTCCAACAATTGGTGAGATCGCTCGGACCCCGCGCGCGGTCGGATTGGAGAAACCATGAGCCTCATTCAAGCGGAGCCGAGCCGAAAGAAGCCCTGCGTATTCGTTCACACGAACGACAAGCAGATCCTTGGTGCGTTGGTCAGCGCCTTTTCGATCCGTCGCCAGAGTCGCCACAACGAAAAATTCGACCTCTGTCTGATCCGGCATGCAGACCACCCATTCCTTCACGACAAGGAAGGACAGACCTTTCTACGAGATGGGGTGGACCGAATCTGGCGGAACGATGACTTGCAATCCTTCACGCCCCTTCGGTTCATGCCTCCCGAACTCATGCACTACCAGGGACGAGCGGTCGTGATCGACCCGGATGTATTCGCGGTGGGCGACGTGTGGGATCTCTTGTCCAGCGATATGGCCGACAAGGCCATTCTCTGCCGTGCCCGCGACCGACGGAATCGAACTGTAGAGGGACGCATGGCGAGCAGTGTCATGCTGCTGGATTGCGCGAAGCTCCAACACTGGCGGGTAATCGATCAATTCCAGGCACTTTTCGACAAGGACCTCGACTACAAGGAGTGGATTACGCTCGCCTGCGAAACGCGGGATTCGATCGGTCTCTTCGAGCCTGGTTGGAATGATCTCGACCGATTCAGTCGATCCACACAGATGCTGCATACCACCAAGCGATGGACACAGCCATGGAAGACCGGACTTCCCGTTGACTTCACGCCAGCCGACAAATTCCGAAAATTTCCGCCCTTAGGCTGGCTCCTCTGGGGACGTCGGAAACTGCTCGGGGATCACGCACTGCTCGGTCACTACCGCCAACACCCCGACCCCAATCAGGAAGGCTATTTCTTCAGTCTACTTTGCGAATCCGTTGCGGCGGGACTCGTGTCTCATGAGCTCATTGCAGACCAAATCGAGCGCAAGCACGTTCGAGGCGATGCACAGGACATCATGAGTATCGCACCGCTGACCGACTCGATCCTAGCTGGTCTGCCTGCCCGGTCCTGACGGCGACTCCTTGAAGTGTCATGAGGACTGCTCAGACTTCGCAATCAACGAAGGAGGATCCGCACATGCGCGAGAGGTTTTCCAAAGACGAGGCGACCAACGACCTCGGTCTTCGCCTACGAATGCGAAGCGAAGAGCGTCGCATCTGTTCTCAGCACAAGCAGCTCGGGATTCTCTTCGAGTGGGTCCTCGACTCGCTCGAGGCAGGCGGACCGCGCAAGACGATAGGGGATTTTCTCCTCTTTCAGACAGCCCTTGAAGCGCATATGTCCGTCGAGGAAGAGATCTTTTTCCCCGCCCTCCACGGGCTCTGCAACGACCTCGAGGACGACTTGCCGAATCTCGTTTCCGAACACTCCGATATTCGAACCATCCTCGCGGGAGTCAAACAGCGACTTCACGCCGCGGACACGGACGACTCACGGCTCGCGCTATTCAACCTCGCAACGAGAATCAACTCGCACGAAAGGCAGGAAGAGGATGTGATTTCTCGGGTAACAGAGGGACCCCTGGCGTCGCTTGGACGAATGAGCTTCGAGGCCGAGGTGTAGATATTCTCAGCGCAGCGTTGTCGAGTGCTTGCGATCGGCTCGAGAGCCCATGGTGAGCACCGGAATGCGGTGGCCATGAATCAGGGTTCGACGAGCCGACTTGTGGTTTCGATCGCTGCGACACATAGGGCCTCGTTGTCGAGCGTGAACTCGGGCTCCGGTGCGCGCGGAGCGCGCATAGCCTCCGCCCTCTCGAGAAAGCCTAGAAGACAAGATTCGAGCCAGGACCGGACTAAATAGGCATGCGGAAGATTCGACTCTTCGAGCGCGTCTTGGCACGGTCATTCCGCCTCAGCCCATCGCTCGAATGCGGTTTGATGTCTCTTTGCGTCGACCCAATTGAAACGTACGCTCGAAAGGCCGGATTCGAGCGGGCACGAGACTTGCTGCTGATCAAAAGGGGTAGCTGGAAGAGGAGAAGTCGGGACACGCCACCGAGCGGGGAGAATCGACGATGGGGATTCAAGCGGTTTCGGATCTGATGACCAGGGAAGTCGTCACGCTCGAAGCGAAGGAGATGCTAGGCTTCGCCGATGACGTCATGGGTCTCGCACGGATTCGACACATGCCGGTCGTCGACGAGAATGGCGGCGTTGTCGGCGTTGTGAGTCAGCGGGACCTCTTCCGCGGCGCGCTCGCGCGTGCTCTCGGGTATGGCGAAATCGTGCAACAAAGGCTGTATAGAATGTTGCGAGCAGGAGACGTCATGACATGCGACGTCGTGACCGTTTCGCCATCCACATCGATCGAGTCTGCGGGAAAGCTCATGACGTCACGAAAAATCGGCTGCCTTGTTGTCGTCGACCAGGGAAAGCTCGTCGGAATCCTCACCGAGAGTGACTTCGTTCAACTCGTCGTTTCGACAAAAGGCGAATTGAATCAGGGAGAGCAGCAATGACTGTTGCGGTGTCGCAGCCGCATTCCCGGCGGAAGAGATCGAATACGAGTTCGATGAGGTCGCGTGCGGATCCTGCATGAAGATCCTTCGTCATGATTCGGTTGGCAGATTGGCGCTGAGCAGCCCAACGGCTTCGGAAATTCGGCCCGTCAACCTCGCGGCTCTCGGCAGCGGATCGTGATCGAAACGGGACGAGGCACGATCTTCAAAGCTGCGCTGTGTGGAGATTGAGCTTTCATGATCGCAATTGCAATCGAGATCGATCCGGTGGAGCGCTCGGGTCAGAGTGTCATCGTGAGCAGCCGACTGGCAACCCGTGACCCGATCAATTCGGCCTTCCGCACGAAGATTCAGCGGTGGGTGAAAGCCGGAAGTCAGGGTCTGGCTCTGTTGTCGGTCGAGCGAATCTCGGGTCGCCGGATCCGTGTTTCCAATTCTCGTCGGACGAGCATCGGTCTCGAGCGTCTCCTCGGCGGCCTTTGTAAACAGGACCATGGACCGCACCAGGCATCACTTACCGCGAGAACGCTATTCGTCTACAAGCGGCTCGAGAACGAGCGCCTTTGGAGAAGTTGGACATCGTTCGATGCATAGGCCACAGCCAACACAGATGTCGGAATCGAGGTCGGGGCGAGACCCGGAGAGACTGAGGGCCTTCGAGTTCTCGGGGCAAGCATCGATGCAGGCTCCGCAATCGGGCCCCATCCATGCGATGCAGCGCTCGCGCAGCAGGCGAACTCGGCCTAGCGACCAGCCGGCCGTTCGCGGAACTTCGAGGGCACGCTCCTCGCAAGCCGCGGCGCAGGGGAATTCTTCGCATTGATGACATGCTCGACGATCGGGAATCAGAATCGGCGTGCCAGCCAGAGGCCCCGATCGATCGTTGAATGAAAAGATTGCGTCATGCGGGCAGCCATCGGCGCATGCACCGCATCGCGTACACTCAGAGAGGAATATCGCTTCCGTCACGGCGCCGGGCGGTCGCCTCCGCGGCGGGAAGCGCCGATCGAATTTCTTCGTTACCCCCCTCGCGGCTAGATCGAGCCCCTTGCGAAGTAGTCCACCGATCAGATCTCGGCGCGACAGTGGCTCCGTCACATCCGTCCCAGTCGCATATTCATGTCGAGGTGCGTCAACCAGAGGCCGGCGACCGATACGAGCACCATGACCGCAAGGAGCGGAACTAGACTCCTCAAGGCCAACCCACGATTCGAAAAAACAGCATGGCCAATGCGGTGTGCAACTACGACACCAAGAACATGCCCGAACACGATCAATCCCAATTGCACTACCCAGAGGGCAGACTCCGGTGCGACCCAGGAGACTGCAACTTCGCGCAACCCCAACAGGTTTTCACCGACACCAAATGGATCACTCAGCTTTGAGACGATGTTTCCTCCCTCTCGAGCGAGGTGCATCATATTATGTGCGAGATGGTAGAAGAGCGCGATCGGTAGGAGCGAGAGAGCTTGACGCTTGAAGAGTTCCGTCCCGCTCACGACATTGCCAGTCCAGGCTGCCGCCGCGAAACAGCTGGCACCAAAGAGCGCAGGGGGGATCGCTACAAAGGCGCTCATGCCGAGCGTGAAGCTCGTCAACCGCGTGGTACCAAAGGTCCCGGCGATCGACTTCAGAATGCTCGGGCGCCCCGGTTCGAAGTTTTCCCACATTCCCGTCATTGACAGACCATGGAAGAGCGTGAGCGCGAGTAGTGCGACGGCCAACCAGGCGACGTCGAGGCGTGGTGCAGCCTGGTTCTTGAGATCGCTGCCCAGCGGCCGAATATTGATCGCCACGTTGTGCTTGTCACAACTCTTGATGCATTCCGTGCAGGCGGTGCACATTGTTGCGCTGTCGACTGTCTTGAGCGAGATCCCGGTCGGACAGGGATAGCCTCGGTCGTTGCCGTGGACGCATTCCTCTGTCTCACACACCTCACATGTACGCGGGTTTCGAGCACGAATCTCGATCGGACTGACATTCGAATAGATTCCGCAGATCCGACCAACTGGACAGGCATGAGCGCAGAACCTTTTGTCGTCCCACACGAGAGCGCTTCCGACCGCCGCCATTGCCATCCCGATTCCCATATAGGCGGTCCAGCGCGAATCCGTGGTGACGCTCTGGGTCAGCTCGAACCAGGTCAGGGCGCCAAATATCACAATCGCGGGATAGACGTTCGCAAGGAATCGTGGAAATCGTAATCCCATCGAGATCGGTTCGACTCGCACAATCGCCGACATGCGGGTTACGAGATTCGCGAGTCCGTCCCACGGACAAATGAAACACCATGCGGACCCGAGAACGAGTACCGCAAGGATGAGGCCGCCCCACCAGAGTGTCCATACGATGGCAGGAACGAGAGCTGCACTGGGTCCGCCAACTAGCCCGGTCACGACGAGAAGCAGGAGCACGACCAACATCGAGAGCTGTGCCACGGGTTGGACCCATCGGCTTCGCAATATCTGATAGACACGACGACTGCGGATGAGGTTGCTTCGTCGGCGCGACACGCGGTCGATCGTGCGGATCGGCGCCCACCGCTCCGTCGCGGCAAATGAGAGGATAAGAATTCCAGCCACGCCTACCAATACATAGGGAAGCGGGATGCCACCCATTACCATGACTATGTTGCCGTGCGAGTCCAATGATATCGGGTGTTGCAAATGCTGGATCGGATCGTGCGACGACGCGACCTCCGTCGGCGAATGCTCGCGGTGATGGTGAGGCGCGGCTGCGGCCATTTCGGAAGAACCCGCGAATGCGAGACCGAGTAGTCCGACGGCGACCACCTGACCGATTCGCCTATTTCCCCTCCTGCGACGAGAACGGCCGTGTAGCGCGAGTCCGAAGACCATCGCGACCGGAATCGTGAGCCCCACGATCAGTCCCCAGCGAATTCCACCGTCCGCCAACTCGACATGAAACGGCAGCACAACTCGATCACCATCCACCTCGGCAATGATCGCGAAGTCACCGCTGTGGGGAATCGTCTCGCGGGTCGAGTAGACCGATTCTTCATCGACATGCTCGCGCGTAAACACTGCGATGGTTTGGTCATCGTCCAGAATCGAAAAATCGGCTCGCCCTGTCCAGCCGCGTCCGGCGACGAGATCATAGAGATAGATGTAGATCTTCACGTCGTTGGGCGTTTCCGCGGTGCGACGGTCAAGACCTTGAAAATTGAAGAGTGTGGCCCCCATTTCCCATCGATCCGTGATCGATAGAAATTCTTCGTTCGGCACCTGCGCGTAGTTCTCGAAATACCCGTAGTGGGGCATCCCCTTGTTGTGATGGGCGCTCGCGGGCGCGGGGAGCCAAACGAACGCGATCAACATCAAAATGCTGAGCGGTATCACGAACCGTCGCTCGAGCCTCTCCCCGGGACAGGTCATGACGCAACGTCCGCAGCCATCGCAGGCGTCGAAATGCTCGCCCTCTGGAGGTCGCAGCGAATAGGGGCACGTTGTCTGGCAGACCCGGCACCCCTCTGGACACGATTTCGCGTCCCCTCGCTTCGAAATTCGGAGCCATGAATAGCGTCCGATCTGTTCGAGTAGAAAACCGGTCGGGCAGAGGCTCCTGCAAAAGAAACCCGGCGCCAGGAGAATGTCGAAAAGGATCCAGAATCCCACGATTCCGATCAGCAGACTCGTCGTCCCGCTGACGACCCAGAAATGAACGCCAGCGCCGATTCCCGCATAAGGCAGTATCAAGAGCCAGATCGCCGCGCCTGAGATCCATGTGCCTGCAAGCCCTCCCACGAGGACCCAGCCTCCGAGTCGCGCGGAGGGTTGCCAATCGGGAAGCTCAACACCGACTCGGGCCATGATTCGATTGAGTCCGCTTCGGACTCGCTCCCCAAGCTCGAAGAGCAGTCGTGCCGGACACAGGTGACTACAGAAGACTTTTCCTAAGATGAGCGCTAGGCCCAATGGGATGGTGAGGCCGACCAAGAGCGCCAAAGGTGACTCCACACCCTGCGTCAGCAGAGAAACGACGAGCAGCGGATCAGCGGTGTCCAACCCGAAGATGCGAGCGGACCATGGGAATCCGAGCAAAGAGGTGCCAACGTCGATCGGGTTACCGAATAGCGCGAGCACTTCTTCGTAGAGTCCATATAGACGACCCCACACCCTCCCTTCCATCAATTCGACGAGCCGACGTTGCCCGTGAGCCGTCTTGTAGTTTTCCCACAGCCCCCCGAACGCGGTAAACACGATGAAGAAACACACGGCGATCTGAGCCGAGCGTCGAAAGAGCTGGGGAAGTCGGCGATGAACACCTGTCATGTCA
>JAPYTP010000038.1:32523-37980 GCA_029941885.1 Myxococcota bacterium | reverse complement strand
CCAGCGGCTGCGCGCACTCGGATACGTCGACGACTGTTCGCATCTCCAGTGAGGGACCACTAGCGGAGTTCGGCCTCCCTTTCGAACGGAAGACTCGTCAGCCGATCCCCAGCAGTCCGGGGAGCTCGACCATCGAGTCGAGTTGCGCACGGGCCCCCCCGAAATCACCGGTGTCGGACAACGCATTCGGAATCACGATGCATTCCATTCCCGCCCCGATCGCCGACAGGAGGCCACGCTCGGTGTCTTCGATCACGAGACAACGTGCCGGATCCAAACCCATGCGGGTGGCCGCTTTCTGGTAGGGCTCGGGGTGAGGCTTGTGATGAACGTAGTCGCCCTCTGCCAGTACGAACTCGAAGTAGCCAACGAGGCCTGTCTGGGAGTGGATCTCATCGAAATGTTCGCGATCGGAGCTGGTCACGATTGCCGTTCTGTGGACGCCCACCAAGGCATCGAGCGTGTCGACGACTCCGTCGAGCACGCGTACCCCCTCCGCGATCAACTCTGAATAGCGGATCGCGCGTCGCGCGCGGAGTTCGAGGATCTGCTCGTCGGAGATGCCCTGCTCGGTCGCCAGGTCGAAGACGGTGCCGCCCCGCCGCATCGAGATCTCGTGATAGTCCGCCGCGTGAATCTCCACGCCGACAGTGGCGAGCTGTTCTTGTGTCGCCTGCAGGAAGAGCGGTTCGGTGTCGACGAGCACCCCATCATTGTCGAAGAGAATCGCGTCGTAACGGTCCTTCATCGAAGTCATGGTACGCGTTAGTCGTCGTCCCTCTTCAAGTTGAGCGAAGCGGAATTCATGCAGTAGCGCAGACCCGTCGGCTGCGGCCCGTCCGGAAAGACATGGCCGAGATGCGCATCACATTTCGCGCAGACCGATTCGGTCCGAACCATACCGTGGCCGTCGTCGACATTCTCAGCGACCGCATTCTCGTCGATCGGTTGAAAGAAGCTCGGCCAACCGGTGCCGGAGTCGTATTTCCCTTCCGAGCGAAAGAGCGGTGCATCGCAGCAGATGCAGTGATAGGTCCCGGCGGCCTTCTCGTCCCAATAGCGCCCTGAGAATGCGCGTTCGGTCGCCGAACATCGCGCGACCTGAAACTCCTCTTCGGTGAGGTGTTCGCGCCACTCGTCGTCGCTACGTGTGATCTTGTCTTCGCTCGACATTTCTTCTTCTCCTCGATCGATTTGATTTCGGACTGCTACGCGCCGCATCAGATTCCGTCGATGGAGACCCGGATCGTGTGGCCAGTCGCTTCGAACTGGACCACACGCGGACTCTCCGATTCCTCGCGGAAGCGCAACTTGAGAACCATGAGGGACCCGAGGCCACGCGCACCCACGCCCTCTTCGACACCCCCCGGCCAGGCCGCGGTCAGCTGCTGTCCCAGCAATCGCCACCACGGCTCCTCGTCGTCGAGGGGGATCAGACCGTCGGGCATTCCGGCCGGATCCGAGACGTGCCCGATCTCGAGACCATCTTCTGTGGGCACGACGAGAATCCGGCCGACATCGAAAGTCAGTGCCACCATGCCGAGCGTCGGGCCCGTTCGATCGCCCTCCGCACGTAGAATTTTCCCGCGTGCTTCCGCGGCACGTTCGAGAATAGCTAGACCGGCCTGCATGGACATGCGAGTAGTCTACACACCCTTCATCCGGTGTACTCGTAGGGGAAGTCGTCTGCTCGGCAATCTGGGGCGAAATCGTGGTTCGGGCACGATCCCGGTCTACGCTCCTGCCGCTGGGACACTCCCGTCGGGGGTAGCACGCACTCGTGAAGACTCGGAACGGCGAGGTGTCGAGTCTTTTCGCGACGACCGAGTGGTCCCCTCCAGTCGAATCGTCGGTTCCAAGCTTGTCTGCGAGACGAGTCGAGAGTCGGGAAGCCGTTTTTCGAGCGATCGCCGAATGCGCCGATCCTCTTCGAGACGCGGCGTCGGGTTCGTGTTATGCGCGTCCGACGCGCAGCCCCACGCTGCAGGCCAGCTCTCACAGCTGCGCGAGACGCGAAACCTCGAACCCGTGCGCCCGCAAGGGCCTATTCAACCGGAGCAGGGAATCATGAGAGGGCTTTGCGGAACCCACAAGGAGCCACCCTCACTCGCTTCCCCTCTCTACACCCAACACCCACACGGGCTTGCGTACGGACCCGCTCGGAACTCCAAGCTAGCGCTTCGCGCCTTCTGCCCATCCCAGGCCGGTCTGCCAGAGGACGGAGTGCGAGGCGTCGCCTACCGACTTCTGGGCATCGCTCGGCGGGGCCGCGCTGACCGGCGGAGTCTGTGCTGCACGCGGGACCGGACCGCTTGCTTCCGCTCGGCCCAAGCCAGCTTGCCACAGGATGGAGAGCGAGTCGGCAGCGGCGGCCTCAGGTGCGGGGGCCCCCGATCGCGTTCGGCCCGCGGCTCATCCGCAACCCGAACGCAGCTCGCACGCGAGTCGTCGGAAAAACCGGAAACGGGTCAGGGCGGCGACCTCCCGCCGCGTGGAGTTGCCGCACTCGAAGTCGACGGGCGTCTCGCAGAAAGTCTACACTGGCCGACCTTCCAGGAGAACTCATTGTCGCCGCCTCCCCCGGTCTCTTCGAAAAATTCTGAGGCCGCTCGAAAAGTCACCATGAGCAATCACAAGAGCGCCGCAACTGTGGGAACGAGCTTGCCCGATTCCGACATCCAGCGACTCGTCCGGCTCGACGGGCTCGCGGTTCGGCGCCGACGCCACGACCACGGTTGGTCCCCTCGAGATCTCCTCGTCGCGATCGAAGAGGCGTGCTTCAATGCGACCGGGCTGCGCCGCACGCTGACCCCGAACCTGATCCAATCGATCGAGGAGCGGGAAGAACGGATCCCCTATGACGAGCTTCTGCTTCTCGCCGACGGACTCGCTTGCGACCCGAGTGACCTGATCGCGGAAGGCGAAATGTCGAACTCGCGCGCAGGTCGCAATTTTCACTAGACCCCCGAACAGAGGACACAGCATGGAATACGTCGAACCCGAAGATGCCCGCAAGCTCCCGGGCCTTCGCCTCGCTCTCACGACTGGCGTACCTGGGCCTTGGAGTGAAGCTGCGAAGTCAGTCTTCCACGTCAAGAAGATCGACTACGTCCCCGTCCGACAAACCGCGACCGAAGCCAATGAAGAACTCGTTGCCTGGACGGGCCATCGCAACGCGCCTCAGGCGATCTACGACGATGAACCTCCGCGCATCGGCTGGGAAGAGATCCTGATGTTGGCCGAGCGACTCTCGTCGGAAGCTCCCCTCATCCCGGCTGACCCGCGCGATCGAGCATTGATGTTCGGTCTCTCTCACGAAATCGCGAGTGAAGACGGACTCGCTTGGAACCGGCGACACCAACTCCTCGCCCCCATGCTCAGCGCGCCAGACGCCGCGACGAACCCCGCTCTCGCGGGCGGGCGAGTGCTCGGAGCGAACTACGGTTGGAGCGCCGATGCGGCGGCACGAGCCGACGATCGCGTTTGCGAGGTGCTCGGCTTGCTTTCGGATCAGCTCGCCGCGCAGAAGAAGGTGGGACGCGAATACCTGATCGGGGAAGCCCTATCCGCCCTAGACATCTATTGGGCGACATTTTGCGCCTTGATCCGGCCCTTGCCCCACGAACAGAATCCGATGCCCGAATTCCTTCGCGCGAGTTATGGCGGAATCTCGGAAAAGGCCGCTGACATCCTCGACGAAGACCTGATCGCGCACCGTGATCTCGTCTACGAGAAGCATCTGCAACTGCCACTGGACTTCTGAGCGCACGGGCTCAGGTGGATTCGGGGATCATCGCGATCGGTAGGGGATTCAGTCGAAGCCCCACGCCCCGCGCCGCGTCTCACCCTCGAGGGCGCGATCGAGGGCTTCCAGGAACTCGACTCGCCCCCACTCTGTCGCACCAAAGCGTGAGAGGTGGTCCGTCCCGACCTGGCAGTCGATGAAGTCGAAGCCCCAGATGCCGAGTTGCCGGACGAATTGCGTGAACGCAATCTTCGATGCATCTGGAGCATGCGCGAACATCGACTCGCCAAAGAACGCTCGGCCCAACGAGATCCCATAGAACCCACCGACCAGCTTCTCCTCTGCATCAGCCGACTCGTCCCTCGCCCAAGCCTCGACCGAATGGGCAAAGCCGAGATCGTGCAATGCACAATAGGCCTCGAGCATGTCGCCGTTGATCCAGGTGCCATCCTGGTCTGGCCTTGGCATCTCTCGGCAAGCGCGAATCACCTCCCGAAAGGCCGTATCCATCGTGATCGAATAGGGAGTGGCGCGTTCGCGCTTCGCGAGAGAACGACCTACGTGCAATTCGGCTGGGCGAAGGACCATGCGCGGATCTGGCGAGAACCACAGGATCGGATCCTCGTCGTACCAGGGGAAGATGCCCTGTGCATAGGCGGAAAGCAGTCTTTTGGGAGCAAGGTCTCCGCCATAGGCGAGCAGCCCTCGCTCGTCAGCGGACCGCGGATCGGGAAACGGAAAGGCCCGAGTGAGTTTCTCGATCCGATCCCGATTCTCGGCAAGCCTGGCGCGATCCGCACGACGGTCCGACGGGGAGGTCACAGGGTCGCGAACTCGACGGCGTTGTCGGGCCACTCCGCTGCCGCATCGATCGCGGGCAGGATCTCCTCGACACGGTCGACCGCGTGCCACATCTCGAGATGCACCTCGTTCATGAAGCGTGCGGAGACGCTGCCCGAAAGGAGCTGGAAGAGCGGGTCATAGAAACCGCCCTGGTTGAGGATCACGATCGGATTTGGAAACAGACCGAGGCGCTTCGACGTGATGGCTTCGAAGAGTTCCTCGAAGGTTCCCGAGCCACCGGGAAGCGTCACGATCGCGTCGGAGGTCGCAAGCATGTCGCGCTTACGCTGCTGCATGTCATCGACCAGTCGTAGCTCGGTCAATCCCGGGTGCGCCCATTCGAGTTCGCACATGAAGCGCGGAATGATCCCGACGACCTCACCCCCTTCGGCCAACGCAGCGTCCGCCACGGCACCCATCGAACCGACAGCCCCCCCACCATACACCACGGTGTGGCCCGCCCGGGCGATATCCCGCCCGAGGATGCCGGCCGCTTCGTGAAAATGGGGCTCGCAGCTTCCGCTCGATGCACAGAATACGAGAATGCGACGGGCGGTTGAGTTCACGCTGCTCATGGGACCTCATCTTCACTTCGGCGGAGCTGCTGGGGACCCCACGGATTTCACCGGCGGGGACGAGTTGACGCACGGGAGCTTCGGCCGTAGGTTTGCGGCTTCAGGTTCGAACGCAAGGGGTTGATTTCCGACGTTTGCAGACCCTTTCCTCGGCCGACTGATTCGATCATGTCGTCCGCCTAGATCGCGACCCAGCTGGCTTGGTCGGTATTGGCCCCGCCGAATCGTGATGGAAAGAGCTCCACAACCTCCACAACGGAGTTGCTAAGCGTCCCTTCTCGATCGTCACTTCGT
>JAPYTP010000038.1:30930-32423 GCA_029941885.1 Myxococcota bacterium | reverse complement strand
CTCCACAACCTCCACAACGGAGTTGCTAAGCGTCCCTTCTCGATCGTCACTTCGTGTTTCGACGTCAGTCCGTGTGTAGGCCCAGCTCTCGAATCGAATCGGGAGTCCGCGTGTAGGTCGGCTGCTCCATGAGCGGCTCGTCCACCCACCCGGGGAAACGCATCCGACCCGCAACCGACCCAGCGGATCGGGGACGAGTTCGACTCGTGAAAGCTTCGATCAGCCGAGAGGCAACATGTCCGATCACGATACGCGTCATCCGAAGTCCGATGTCCCGGTCGAGCCCAGCGACCGCGGGAGCGCGACGAGTTCCGTCCACGCGGGCGAACTGCGACAGCAGGAAGCCAACGCGATCACCACGCCCATCTATCAGACGTCCACGTTCTGGTTCCGAAATTCGAAGGAAGTCACTGACTACCAGGAGGGCAAGAGCGACCGAGAGGAATACGGCCGCTATGGAAACCCGACCTGGCGCGCCGTCGAACGAAAGCTCAGTGCCCTCGAAGGCGGCGAGGAGAGCATTCTCTTTGCCTCCGGGATGTGCGCGGCGACGACCACGTTCATGGCCCTCTTGCCCCGAGACAGTCACCTGATCGTGACGAGCGATTGTTACCGGCGTACCCGCCAGTTCATCGAACAGTTCCTCTCGCGCATGAGTGTCGAGACCACCGTGATCGAGCCGAGCAACCTCGAAGCGTTCAAGGCAGCCATACGGCCGGACACGAAGCTCTTCTTCACCGAGTCGCCAACCAATCCCTACCTGCGCGTGATCGACGTCCCGGCCTTCGCCGAGGCGGCCCACGCCCAGGGCGTGAAGGTGATCATCGACTCGACCTTCGCAACGCCAGTGAACCACAGAGCGCTCGACGATGGAGCCGATCTCGTCTTGCATAGCGCCACCAAATACCTGGGCGGTCACAACGACCTGCTCGCCGGCACCCTCACGGGACCGCGCGAACTCGTCGAGCCCGTGCGCAGTGCTCTCGGCGTGCTTGGCGGAATCATGGATAGCCATGCGGCGTGGCTCCTGCTTCGGGGAATCAAGACCCTCGACATCCGCATGGAGCGCCACAACACCAACGGTCTGGCGCTTGCACAATATCTCGAACGGCACCCGAAGGTCAGCAAGGTCTTCTACCCAGGCCTGCCGAGTCATCCGGACTACGAGGTGGCGCAGCGAATCATGAAAGGTGCCGGTGGGGTCGTCACCTTCGAGATCGACACCGACCTCGAGGGCGCAATGCGCTTCATCGATGCGACGGCGATTCCCTATCAGGCCCCGAGCCTCGGTGGCGTAGAGAGTCTGATCGAGCTGCCCGTCACGATGTCGTTCTGGGACAAGCCCAAAGAAGAGCGCCTCGCACTCGGCATCACCGACAGCCTCGTCCGCTATGCCTGCGGAATCGAGAATGCCGGCGATATCATCGCCGACATCGAACAGGCGCTCGGAAAAGTCTGAGCGGATTCCTCTTCCGCCCGACCGAGCCGAGCGA